>NZ_JBVHUE010000008.1:38099-105539 GCF_055565515.1 Streptomyces sp. NPDC028419
CGTAGGTGGTGGGGTGGGATGGGGTGTGACCTGCTAGCCCCGCCCCCCCCCCCCCCCCCCCCCCCCCCCCCCCCCCCCCCCCCCCCCCCACCCCCTGGGCGCGCCGCCGGACGCAATGCGGATATTTAGGGCCGTTTTCCCGGAACCAATGGGTGCCTCCGGGGTCTCTACATGATCGAGTGACACCCCCGCGGGGGCGTCACCGACACCACGAGACAGAGGGCGGGCTGGGTCCCGGCCGGTAGAAGCTAGGTGGCACGAGGGATGAAGGCGGTACCAGTGGCGGGCGAATCGTCCGACACGTCGAAGAGCGCGCAGGGTTCGACCGCGGACGCGGTGGAGACGTCCACTCCCGAACCGGCGCCCCCCGAAGCCGCCCCGGTCGCCGCCGAACAGGCCGCGGTCCCCGCCCCCGCGAGCGAACGGGAGCCGGAGCCGGACCCCGCCCCCCGCGCCGAGGCGGCCCCACCCGCACGCGAGCCCGCGAACGAGCCGGCACGACCCGAAGCCGTGGCGGCAGCCGATACCGAGACGTCGACCGGGGACGAGGCCGGGACCGAGGATGCTGCCCCGGCACCGACCCCGGCCACGGCCGACCTCCCCACCAAGGCACGCCCCGAGGCCCCCGCGAAGGCGTCGGCCGAGGGATCGCCCAAGCCGTCGAGCGAGGCCCCCGCCAAGGCGTCGAGCGAGGAGCGGACCACGGCCTCGACCGAGTCGCCGGTCGAGCGATCGACCAAGGCGTCGAGCGAGGCGCCCGCCAAGGCGTCGGTCGACGGATCGCCCAAGCCGTCGAGCGAGGCCCCCGCCAAGGGGCCGGCCGGGGCATCGACCAAGGCGTCGAGCGAGGAGCGGACCAAGGCAGCCGCCAAGGCGCCGATCGAGCCGGCGGCCGAGGCACCGACAGAGGCCCCCGCCAAGGGGTCGCCCGAGGCGTCGACCGACGCCCCGGCCGAGGCATCGACCAAGGCGTCGACCGACGCTCCGGCCAAGGCTTCGACCGAGGCGTCGGCCGGGGCGGGCGCCCGGGGCGAGGCTGCGTCGAAGGCCGCGACCGAGGACTCGTCCGGGACCGATGACGGGGAGTCGACCGGAGCCGGGGCAGAGGCAGGGGCAGGCCGGGCGGCGGTGCCGGAGTCCGACAACGAGCGGACCAGTACCTTCGTCGCCCTCAAGCCGCTGGAGGCGACGGCCGCACCGGCCAAGGCGCCGGCCGCCCCCGCCCCGACCACCCCGTCCTGGGCCAAGGGCGCGACCCCGAAGGAGCGCGCCGCACCCCCGGTGGCCCCTGCCAAGGCCCCGGCCCCCGCCGCCGAGCCCGCCGCCAGGCCCACCGCCCCGCAACCCCCGCAGCCCGTACCGCCCCTCGACCTGCTGGCGCAGCTCACCAACACGCCCCCGCCGCAGGAGACCACGGCACGCACCCTCGGCCGCCGGGTCAAGATCTGGACGCCCGTGTTGCTCGGGCTGGTCGGCGCGGCCGTGGTGGCCCAGCTGGTCCGGCCGCTGCCCGCGCCGACCGTGACCACCGGGAACGCCGCGGCGTCCTTCACCTTCGACGGGACCTACACCCCGCCGTGGCCCAGCGCGGGCCAGGGCGCGATGCGCGTCGTCGGCAGCGGAGAGATCGGCAGCTTCGGCGAGCAGAAGCCCGTGCCGATCGCGAGCGTGGCCAAGGTGATGACGGCGTACGTCATCCTCACGGGCCACCCGCTGAAGAAGGGCGAGGCCGGCCCCCAGATCGAGATCGACGCCAAGATGGTCGCGGACGGCACGTCCGCGGACGAGTCGCGCGTCGAAGGGCTGACCGCCGGCACCAAGTACAGCCAGCAGGACGTGCTGAAGATGCTGATGATCCCCTCGGGCAACAACGCCGCCCGGCTGCTGGCCCGGTGGGACGGCGGCAGCGACTCGGAGGCCGCGTTCGTCGAGAAGATGAACGCCGCCGCCAAGGCACTCGGCATGACGAACACCACCTACACCGACCCCAGCGGACTCGACGCGGGGACGAAGAGCACGGCCGAGGACCAGCTCAAACTGGCCGAGGCGGTCATGCGGTTCGACGCCTTCCGGGCGATCGTGTCCATGCCGAGCGCCCCGATCCAGGGCCTTCCCAAGCCGCTGATCAACAACAACGCCAGCCTGCTGCTGGCCAACCTGAGCGTCGCGGGCATCAAGACCGGTTCCAGCTCGGCGGCGGGCGGGGCCCTGATGTGGGCGGCGTACAAGTCGGTCGGCGGCAAGGACCAGCTGATCGTGGGAGCCACCTTGGAGCAGCGCGCTCCCGCGCCCGACAAGGACGCGCTGGACAGCCTGGAGCTCGTCAAGGCGAACACCAAGAAGATCATCGAGTCGGTGCGGGGCGCCCTGACGGCTGCCGGAGCCGTGAAGAAGGGCCAGGTCGTCGGGTACGTGGACGACAAGCTCGGCAAGCGCACCGCGCTCGTGGCCACGCGCGACGGCCAGGTGGCCGGCGTACCGGGACAGAAGGTGCGGTTGAAGCTCACCGACGGCGGCAAGACGCTCCCGCACGCGGCGAAGGCGGGCACCCAGGTCGGTGAGCTGGTGCTGGGCGACGGGCCCGGGGCGGCCACGATCCCGCTGGCGCTGAAGGAGGACCTGGTCGAGCCGTCGTTCGGGGCCAGGGTGCTGCGCCTCGGGTAGGGGATCCGCACGCGCGGGGGTGCGTACACCCGCCGTTCGCCGTACGACAACCCGCCCGTCACGACGCGCCGCGAGTGCTACCTCGTCTACGCACCCGGGCGGACGATCGCGCCGCCCATCGGACAACTCCTGACGGACCCCCGGTCCGTCGGGCCCGTCCGGTGGGCGGCGCGGCCGCATCCGGCGCCGCCGTGGCCGCGCCGCGGTGGTGACCTTCGCCACGGACCCCGTCGACGGGTGCGCGCGACGAGGGCGTCCCGAACCCGCGGTGACGACGGGGCGGGAGGGGCGCCCGGAGACCCCCGGGAGCAAGAGGAACGACGAGATCCGGACAACTGCGGGGCGAACGGTTCCCGGCGCCGTCGGATGGCCGGTAACGGGTGACGGTGTGCCAGGTCCGCCGTGGTGTCGCTCCGTGTGGGTGATCCGCGTCCGTTTGCAACCGTTCCGGTCCGGAGCGGGTGTGGGGCGCACCGTTCGTCACTGCCTTCACCGCCACCGGGGGTCGGCGCGTGGGGCGGGACCCGCGCCGCGGGGGAGTGCCGTCGATGTGCGGTATCTGACATTCCGATCGCCGTTATCCGGACAGTCCCGTATACCGTCCCGACTGTCCGAAGTGGACCAACCGCAGGCAGCGGGGCTGGTGGTGGCTGTTTCGGTTGCGGGGGGCGGCGGTGACCCATCTCACTTTTCGAAACATTGCCAGGTCTGCCGCGCTGCTCGAATATCAAGCCGGGATGCAGTCCGGCGCGATCGTGATCCGATCGCCAGGCAACTCAAAGCCACAGATTCTCGGGGGAGTTCGTCATGACCACAGCCCTTGATCTTCACGCATGGGAACTTGCGGAACAGGGTTGTACTCTGCTCACAGACATCGAAACGGACGAGCAGGCCGCCGAGGTGCTCAGCGCCTTCGGCGAACTCGTCCCGCAGTACGACGGATCGCTGCGCTACCAGGTCAAGGCGGCTCCGGGCTTCGAGGAGCGCCGCTACTCGAAGAGCGTCAACACCATCCTGGTGCACACCGAGGCGCCGGGCTGGAACCCGACGCCCAGCTACCTCGCCCTGCACTGCCGGGTCCAGGCGACCTGCGGCAGCGGCCACACCGAGCTGGCCGACATGCGCGCGTTCGTGGAGTCCCTCCCGGCGCAGGACCGCGCGGCCCTCTACGAGCGCGACATCGACTGGCTCGGCCACAACACCGGTGGCGTCGGGACCGAAGGCGTACGCCGTCCCGTGGTCGAACGCACCGCGGGCGGCCGGGAGATCGTCCGCTTCAGCTACAACCTGCTGACCACCGGCCAGTACGACCCGCCGGTCGACGCCTGCGTCGATCCCGCTGAACTGCCCCTCGGCAGCTTCGGCATCCACCTCGCCGAGCAGGCCGAGGCGTTCTTCCGGGAGCAGAAGCGGTCCGTGCTGATCCCGGAGGGCGCGGTCCTCGTCTGGGACAACCAGCGCATGGTGCACGCCCGTTCCGCCTACCGCGACGCCAAGCGGCACCTGACCCGCTACTGGATCGCCGCCCAGCACTGACCCGCCCGCACCGGCCGCCCGGCTCCGACCCTTCGGCGCCGGTCGGCCGGCGCCGAGCGACCACCGCGACGCCGCGCCCGAGCCGGGCCCGCGCACGTACACGGCGCCGGGTCACGGCCTCGGCCGGTGCAGGGCACACGACGCACCGCGACGGCCGCACCGCGCCGCCGCACCGCGTCGGCCCTCGCGGTCGGCCCGCCGCCGCTCCACCGGGACCGCTCGCCCCGGTGGCGCGGCCGGGCCGCGCCGGCCGCGCCCCGCACCGCGCACCCAGGAACACCGATCCCCAAAGGCTGGACCATGACCACCATCGCCCAGAACGTCGTGCACTCGGAGAAGGAAGAGGAGTTCCCCACCGGCCTGCCGGAGGAACTGCGGGGGCTGCCCGAAGGCGTGCCCCGCTACGACCCGAACGACCAGGTCGAGACCGCGGTGATCCGGCGCCTCGTCGGCAACTGGCACCGCAGGGCCACCGTCAAGCGCGACGAGCCGGACCTCGACGAGCTGTTCGAGGTGGACCGGCCCGACTACCCCGAGGGCATCCTGCCCTTCCACGACCACCCCACGTACCAGGCGCTGGACCCGGCGAAGAAGTCCGAGCTGATGAGCTGGGCGTGGATCGCGTACAACCGGCACACGATCATGGCCGAACAGAAGGTGGCCAACCCGGCCTTCGCCCTCGTCATGGAGGGGGAGTACCCCATGCTCCAGGACGAGGCGCTCAACATCTCGCTGGCGCAGGCCATGGTCGACGAGCAGTACCACACGCTCATGCACCTCAACGCGAGCGCGCTCACCCGCCGTCGGCGCGGTCGCGCCATGCCCGACAACGAGCTGCCCATCTCGCACACGGCCCGGGAGCACATGCGGCTGCGCGAGGGCGCTTCGCACCGCTGGCAGAAGTCGCTGACCACGCTCGCCTTCGCGACCGTGTCCGAGATCTCCATCAACGCCTACCTCGACCTGCTGGCCGACGACCCGCACATCCAGCCGGTCAACAGCAGCACCGCCAAGCTGCACAACCGCGACGAGTACTGCCACGCCTCGATCTCCGCCGTCCTGGCCGAGATGGTGCACGACAAGCTCGACGCCGAACAGGGCAAGTTCTTCCGCGACATGCTCTTCGAGGGGCTGGAGGCGTTCGTCGCCACCGACTACACCACCTGGCACCGGATCATGGACCTCGCCGAGATCGAGGGCGGCCACGAGATGCTGGCCGACTGCCAGGCCGAGACCAGCCGCAAGCGCCTCGTCCGCGACTACACCGGACTGCACACGCTCATCGAGCGGATGGGCGTGCAGGAGCTCGTCGAGTTCGACTGGTCGAAGTCCCACGTCGCGCGCTGACGCCCCGCCGATGTCGTTGCAGCAGAAGAGGAATCGAGAGTTCCGGTGAAACACTACGCCAACGAGCGGCTCGCTCAGCTCGCACTGGACCGCGGCATGCCCGCGGAGTACGTGCGTGACCTGCGCGTGGTCGGCAGCGTCCTCCCGTTCAAGGTCAACGAGTACGTGGCCGACGAGCTGATCGACTGGTCGGCCGCGCCGGACGACCCCATCTTCCGACTGACCTTCCCGCACCGGGACATGCTCCCGGCGCACGTCTTCGACCGGATGGCCGCGCTGCTCGACGCCGGCGCCCCCCGCGGGGAGCTGCGCCTGGCCGCCGCGGCCGCGCAGCTCGAACTCAACCCGCACCCCGGCGGCCAGTTGGAGGCCAACGTCCCGGAGCTGGACGGCCGTCGGCTGGACGGGCTCCAACACAAGTACGCGGAAACGGTGTTGGTCTTCCCCTCCCAGGGGCAGACCTGCCACTCCTACTGCGGATACTGCTTCCGCTGGGCCCAGTTCGTCAGCCAGGCGGAGCTGCGCCAGGCGCTGCGCGACCCTGCCGACCTGACCGGCTACCTCGCCGGGCACCCCGAGGTCACCGACGTGCTCTTCACCGGCGGCGACCCGATGATCATGCGCACCGACGTGATCCGCCGCTGGGTGGAGCCGCTGCTGGAACCGGACGCCGACGCGATCCGCACGCTGCGCTTCGGCACCAAGGCCCTGTCGTACTGGCCGGCGCGCTTCACCACCGGTGAGGACGCCGACGACCTGCTACGCCTCTTCGAGCAGGCCGTCGCCGCGGGCCGCCACGTGGCCGTCATGGCGCACTTCTCCCACCCCCGGGAGCTGGAGACCGAGGCGGTACGGGACGCCATCGCCCGGATCCGGTCCACCGGCGCGGTGATCCGCGCCCAGGCGCCCCTGGTGGCGCACGTCAACGACGACGCGGCCGCCTGGGCCCGCATGTGGCAGATGCAGGTCGACCTCGGCATCGTCCCCTACTACATGTTCGTGGAACGGGACACCGGGGCGCGCAACTACTTCGGGCTGCCCCTGGTGCGCGCCCTGGACATCTACACCGAGGCGCTGCGCGGGGTCTCCGGCCTCGCGCGCACCGCGCGCGGCCCGGTCATGTCGGCCGGACCGGGCAAGGTGATGATCCACGGCACCGCCGAGGTCGGCGGCGAACGCGCCTTCGTCCTCAGCTTCCTGCAGGCCCGCCGCCCCGAGTGGGTCGGCCGCCCCTTCTTCGCCGCCTACGACGAGCACGCCCAGTGGTACGACGACCTCAAGCCGCTGTCCGCCTCCGGGGCCGCCTTCCCGCCGTTCCCGGAGCTGAGCGCATGAGGCTCTCCGTCCACGAGATCCGGCTCACCGACCACGACGTCTGGCGCAGCGCCCGCGAGGCCATCCCGGTGCAACCGGGCCTCCTCGTCGAGCTGTCCGCCGGTGGCCGCTCCGGCTTCGGCGAGGCCTCGGCCTTCATGACCGACCGCTACAACTCCTCCCTCGCGGCCATGCACGACGACCTGCGCCGGGTGGCGGCCACCGTGCGCGCACTGCCCGCCGACGACCCCGAGGGCAGCTGGGCCGTGCTGGCCCCGCTGCTCGCGGGCTCGCCCTTCCTGCTGGCCGCGCTCGACGTCGCCGCGCACGACCTCGCCGCCCGGCTGGCGGGCGTACCGCTCTGGCGCCACCTGGGCGGGGAGGAGCCCGGCGCCCTGCAGTCCAGTTACAGCATCGGGCTCGACGAGCCCGACGTGATGGTGCGCAAGCTCCGCGACCAGCCGGGCTGGCCCGCCTACAAGGTCAAGCTCGCGGCCCCCGGCGACCTGCACGTCCTGCGGGCGCTGCGCGAGCACACCGACGCCCCCTTCTTCGTGGACGGCAACTGCGGCTGGGACCTGGCCGCGACGCTCCACGCGCTGGAGGACATGCGCGCCCTCGGCGTGGAACTCCTGGAGCAGCCGTTCCCGCGCGAGCGCTGGGAGGACGCCGCCGCGCTCAAGGCGGCCTCACCGATCCCGGTGTACGCCGACGAGAGCATCACCGGGCCCGACGACCTCGACGCCTGCGTCCGGGCGTTCCACGGGGTCAACCTCAAGCTGATGAAGGCCGGGGGCATCACCCCCGCGCTGCGGATGCTGCGCCGCGCCCGCGCCGCGGGCCTGGGCACGATGCTCGGCTGCATGCCGGAATCCAGCGCGGGCGTCTCCGCCACCGCCCACCTCGGACCGTACGTGGACCACCTCGACGCGGACTCCATCGCCCTGCTCGCCGTGGACACCGGCGTCGGGGTGCTGCTCGACGACCGGGGCCGGATCACCCTGCCGCAAGCTCCCGGCACCGGCTTCGTCCCCGACTTCGCGGGACCCGCCTTCACCGTGCGACCCACCCTGGGCGGGCGCGCCGGCTGGGACGGCGGCGCCCTGGCCGTCTACCGCGAGGCGGTGCCCGTCGCCGCACTCGTCGAACGGCGTCGGCCGTTGCCCGGGAACGGGCCGAGCGACGCGGTGCGCCGGCTGATGGACTTCTCCTTCGAGGATGCGGCGGGCACGGAGGAGATCGCCGCCCTGCTCCGCACGGCCGTCACCCGCGCCGTCGCCGACGGCGCCGACACGGTGTGGATGCGCTCCGAGCACGCCGCCGGCTTCGCCGAAGCGGCCCGCACCACCGGTTTCGCCGCGGCGACGCCGGTCGCCGAATCCCTCTTGGTCTGGAAGGCACCCGCATGACCAGCGCCCCCGCATCCCCGACCACCGCCGCGCCCGCCGCCGGGGCGGGCCTGGTGACGGCGGCCGTCGCCACCGCCACCGCGGTCGCCGCGCTGCGCGCCGCGGGCGTCCCGGAGGGCGACGCCCGTGACGTGGCCGCCGCCCTCACCGAGACCTCCCTGCGCGGCATCGACACGCACGGCCTGCGGCTGCTCCCGCAGTACCTCGCCGAACTCGAACAGGGCATCGCCACCGCGCGCCCCGACATCAGCGTCGTGCGGGACTCCGGCGCCGCCGTGATGCTCGACGCCGACGGCGCCCTCGGCGTGGTCGCGGGCCTGGCGGCCGCCCGGATCGCCGCCGAGCGCGCCCGTACCCACGGCGTCGCCGCCGTGGGCGTGCGCAACTCCAACCACTTCGGCGCCGCCTCCGTCTACAGCCGCCACCTCGCGGCCCAGGGCCTCGTCGGCATCGTGACCACCTCCGCGGCCTCCCGCGTCGCGCCCTTCTCCGGGACCACCCCGCTGTACGGGACCAATCCGCTCAGCTTCGCCGCCGCCGACGACGGCGACGAGTTCGCCCTCGACATGGCCACCAGCCAGGTCTGCTTCGGCGAGATCAAGGAGCGGCGCAAGCACGGCCGCGCCCTCGACGCGGGCTGGGCCACCGACGCCGACGGCCGCCCCGCCACCGACCCCGAGGACGCTCACGCGCTCTCCCCGCTCGGCGGCTACAAGGGCCAGGGCCTCGCCATGGTCGCCACCCTCCTCGGCGCCGTCCTCACCGGTTCGCCGGCGGACTGGCACCTGGAGCACATCGGTGAATCCGCCCCCGGCCGCAGCCGCCAGGTCGGCCACTTCCTGATCTGCCTGGACCCGGCCGCGTTCGGCGGCGCCGAGAGCTTCGCCGCCGGTTTCGCCGACCTGGTGGGCACCACCCGCGCCACCCGGCCCGGAGTCGAGGCCACCCAGCCCGTGCAGGTCCCCGGCGACCCGCAGCGGCGCTGCGCCGAGCAGCGCGCCGCCGACGGCATCCCGCTCGACCCGCACACCGCGGGCGCCTTCGCCGAGCTGGCCGCACACCACGGAACGGGAGCGGGCGCATGATCCTGGTCCTGCTCAGCCCGCGCAACGCCGGACTGCCCTTCGCCGAATGGCTCGGCGAGGAGGCGGGCCGGCTGCTCGCCGTCACCGCGCGGGGCGTCGACCCCGGTCCCGGCTTCCAGGCCGTCGAGACCGTCGCCGACTACTTCGACGACACGGCCGTACGGGAGGCCGCGCGCCGCCTGTGCGAGCGGTACGGGGTCACCCGCGTCCTGGCCCTCGCCGAGGTCGACGTGGAGCGCGCCGCCGCCCTGCGCGAGGAGTTCGCCCTGCCCGGCCAGCGCCCCGAGAGCGCCCGCGCCTACCGGGACAAGGTCCGGATGAAGGAGCTCGCCGCCGCGGGCGGGATCCGCGTCCCCGCCTTCGCCCCGGCCGACTCCCCGGCCGACGTGCTCGCCTTCATGGCCGCCCACCCCGGCCCGGTCGTCGTCAAGCCGCGCGGCGGCTCCGGCTCCACCGGCGTGGCCGTCCTGGACACCCCCGACGACCTGCCCGCCGTCGCCGACCGGATCCGCGCCGGCGACCACGAGGTCGAGGAGTTCGTCGCCGGCCGGTTCTTCCACGTCGACGCCCTGCACGCGGGCGGTGGACCGGTCGTCTCCGTCCCCTCCCTCTACACGGACGGCGGCTGCCTCTCCCACTGGACCGACTCCGGCAACGGCAGTTGGACCCTGGAGCGCGAAGACCCGCTGCACCGCAGGCTGGTGGACGAGACGTGGCGGCTGGTGGCCGCGCTGCCCGCCGCGCCCGCGCTCTTCGTGCACGCCGAGTTCTTCGTGACCGACGCCGACGAGATCGTGCTCTGCGAGATCGCCGGCCGGGTCGGCGGCACCCCGATCCCCGCCATGCTGGAGGCCGTGCTCGGCCTGGACCCGCGGCACTTGTGGGCCAGGATCGAATGCGGGCTGCCCGTGGACCTCGACGCCGTGCGCGCCCACGCCCACGCCGCCCCCCTCGTGGCCAACTTCGGCCTTCCGCCGCGCAACGGCCGCATCACCCGGGTGCCCAGCGGAGCACCGGACGGCACCCGCGACTTCGCGGTCCTCGCCGAGGTGGGCGAGGACTGGGGCGGCGCCCGCTACGCGGGCCGCAAGTCCGGCGACTTCATCGCCACCTGGCTGGTCACCGCCGCGGGCGAAGGGGAGCTGCTCGCCCTCCTGGCCAAGACCGAGGCCGACACCGAAGCCGCCTTCGGCTGGGACCTGGTCGCCGCAGCGGTCGAGGAGGAGCGGTGAAGTACTCCGCCAAGGTCCTCGACGCCGCGAGCCGCCCCACCGCCCGGGAGTTCCCGGCGCTGGAACGGCCCCCGGTCATCTGGGACGACGACCGCTGGTGGCGGTTCACCGAACGCACCGACCTGCACGAGACCCACTACCTCGCCGTCCACGCCGCGGACGGCGCCCTGGTGGCCCTCGCCCCGCTGCTGCTCACCCGGGACGGCGGCGGCCTGCTCTTCTACGACGTCCCCAAGATGACCGGGAACCTCGGAGCCTTCGGCGACCCCGCCCACCTCACCGAGGACGAGCGCACCCGCTGGGAGGAGCTGACCCCCGCCCTGGAGCGGGCCCGCCCCGCCCAGTACCCCTCCGTCGCGCTGTCCGTCTTCGGCTCCCACCACGGCATCGTGCACGCCACCGGACGCACCGCTGACGAGCGCCGCGAGGTCCTGGCCGAACTGCCGCGGCTGCTGGAGGACGCGGCCCGGTTCCTGGGCTGCGCCAGCCACGCCCTGCTGTACGCCACCGACGAACAGGCCCGGACCCTCGGCCCCGCGGCCGCGGACCTCGGCCACGTCCCGGCCGTCCTGGGCGCCGAATCCGTCCTGCGCCTCGACGCCCCGGACTGGGACACCTACCTGGCCACCCTCGTCAGCCGCAAGCGCAAGCGCGCCAACCGCGAACTGCGCGAGTACGCCGAGGCCGGATTCACCACGGTGATCCGCGAGGGCGCCGACGCCCTCACCGGCCCCGTCGTCGACCTCCAGGTCGCCCTGCGCGCCAAGTACGGCCTGCCCGGCGGGCGTCCGCGCGTCGAGCGGGACTTCGCGGCGATCCGCGAGACCGTCGGCGACAGCGCCCTCGTCCTCAGCGCCGAACGCGACGGCGAGACCCTCGGCTTCGTCCTCTACCTCCGTTCCGGCGACGCCCTCTTCGGGCGCACCGCCGGCTTCGACGACGACCGGGCCAAGGGCGTCTACTTCGCCCTCACCTACCACGAGACCATCCGCTGGTCCCTGGCCAACGGAGTCCGGGACATCTGGTACGGCCTCGCCGCCTACGACGCCAAGAAGCTGCGCGGCTGCGACCTCGAACCCCGCCACGGCTGGTTCCACTTCACCGGCGAGGGCCACCAGGTCCTCACCGAGACCGTCCGCCTCCAAGGGGACGGCGAAAACGGCCGGCTGCGCGGCCTGGGCCCGAACAGCACCACCCCACAAGGAGACTGAGCCGACATGCCACTGACCCCGACCCCCTTCATCTGGATGGACGGCGAACTGGTCCCCTGGGACGAGGCCCAGGTGCACGTGCTCACGCCGAGCCTGCACTACGGCTGGGGCGTCTACGAAGGCATCCGCGCCTACGAGACCGAGACCGGCCCGGCCGTCTTCCGGCTGCGCGAGCACATCGCCCGGCTGCGCGACTCCGCCCGCGTCTACCTGATGGAACTGCCCTGGACCGACGAGGAGTTGGTCCAGGCCGTCCTCGATCTGGTCCGCGTCAACGGCCAGCCCTCCTGCTACATCCGGCCCATCGCCTACCTCGGCTACGGCGAGATGGGCGTGGCGCCCAACCTCGACGCCGTCCGCATGTCCATCGCGGTCTGGCCCTGGGGCTCGTACCTCGGCGACAAGGCGGAGAGCGAGGGCTGCCGCCTCATCGTCAGCAACTGGCAGCGCAACTCCAACCAGACCGTCCCGCCGCTGGCCAAGGCCACCGGCGCGTACGTCAACAGCGCCCTCGCCAAGGTCGGCGCGCAGCGCGCCGGTTACGACGACGCGCTGATGCTGACCGCGAACGGGCACATCGCCGAGGCCTCGGCCGCCAACCTGTTCATGCTGCGGGGCGGCGAGCTGGTCACCCCGCCCGTCAGCGACGGCATCCTGCCCGGCATCACCCGCGACACCGCCATCACCTTCGCCCGCGACCTCGGACTGACCGTCGTCGAGCGCAGCATCCCGCGCAGCGAGGTGTACATCGCGGACGAGGCGTTCTTGACCGGGACCGCCGCCGAGATCGTCCCGGTGGCCTCCGTCGACGAGCGCCCGGTCGGCGACGGCCGCGTCGGCGCCGTGACCAAGGAACTCCGCGGTCTCTTCCAGGACGTCGTGCGCGGCCGCAACCAGGCGTACGAGCGCTGGCTGGAGCGCGTGTGAGCGGCGAGCGCCACCAGGACCACCAGGGATACGGCCGCGCCCGCGCAGGGGTCGGCGAGGCGGTGGCCCGTCTGGAGGCCGCCGCCGGCGCCCTGCCCGACACGGCGCCGGAGGCCGCCCCGCGCACCGGGCACACCTCGTGGGGCGAGGAGGTGTGCGACCGGCTGATCGACCTGGGGGCCGCCCGCGCGTGGCTGCGCGCCGCCGAGTCCGCCCCGGTGCGCGACGACGTCGACGAGATGATGCACGCCTGCGTGCGCTGGGTGGTGGGCGAGGACGTCGTGCGCACCCGCTCGCGCGTCGACACCTACGTCGCCGACACGGTGCCCGTGCGCGAGGGGCAGAGCGCCGACGCCGCGCACGGCCTGGTCACCTCGGTGGTCACCTTCGCCGCCCGCCCCGAGTACTACGACGGCGCGGTGGAACGGCTGCGCGCGGCCCTCGGCCCGCGCCCCGCCGGCCGGGCCGCCGCCGCGTGGGACATCGCCGCCGAGGCCCTGGCCGGCCTCGGCGTCACCCGCGACGAATGGGTGGGCGCGGACCCCGCGTTCACCGCCGCGGGCGGCTGGGTCCTGGTCGAGCGGATCGGCCGGATCCAGCTGGCCGCCGCCCTCCTGGCCGAGGCGGACGCGCACCCGGAGGCGGAGCGGGGGACGGGGCCGCAGTACGTGAACGCGGCCCGCCGCTACACCTGGAACTGGCTGCGCCAGCCCCCGCCCGAGGCGGCCACCGAGGTCCACGTCCGGCGCACCGGTGAACTCACCGCGTGGCTGCGGGGCGCGGGCGCCGCGGGCGACACCGCCGCGGGGCGTGACGCATGACGGACCGGCAGACCCCGCCGACGGTGCGGACCTCGCCGAGCGGGCGCCTGGCCCGCTTCCTGGTCGCGATCCTGCCCAGGACCCCCGCCGGGCGCAAGCTCGCCGCGGGCGCCGCCGTGGACTCGGTCGGCTCCGGCATGTTCCTCGCCGCGTCGACCCTGTACTTCGTCACGGTGGTCGGCTTCCCGGCCGAACGGGTCGGTCTGGTGCTCGCCGTCGCGAGCGTCGTCGGCCTGCTCAGCCCGGTCCCGCTGGGCCGGCTCGCCGACCGGGTCGGCCCCGCCAAGGTGTACGTCGGCCTGCTCGCGGCCCGCGGCGTCGGCTACGCGGGCTTCGCGCTGGTCCACGACTTCTGGCCGTACGCGCTGCTGACCTGCGTGTTGACCGCCCTCGACCGGGGCTGCTCGCCGCTCCAGCAGGTCGTGGTCGGGCTGATCGAGGGCGGCGAGAACCAGACCCGCACCATGGCCTCGATCCGCTCGGTGCGCAACATCGGGCTGACGGCCGGCTTCCTGCTGGCCGGCGCGGTCCTCGCGGTCGAGAGCCGGGCCGCGTTCGTCGCGCTCTTCCTCGGCAACGCGCTGACCTTCTTCGTGATCGCCACGGTCGTGGAGCGGCTGCGGCGCCGGGCCCCCGGCACGTCCCCGGCCACCGCGTCCGGCGCGGCGTCCACCACCGAGCCCGTCGCGGCGGCCGTCGTGAAGGACGTCCCGCAGCGGGCCGCCGCCGAGGAGCCCGTCCGCAGTCCCTTCCGGGACCTGCGGTTCATGCTCTTCACCCTCTCCAACGGCGTGCTGTCCCTGCACGACTCGGTGCTCTTCGTACTGCTGCCGCTCTGGCTCACCACCGCCACCAGCGCGCCCACCTCGGCCGTCTCGGTGCTCCTGGCCGTGAACACCGTCCTCACGGTGCTCCTCCAGGTCTACGTGTCCAAGTTCGCGGAGACCACGGCCCGCGCCCTGAAGCTCGTCTGGGTCGCGCTGCTGCCGCTGCTGCTGTCGTGCGGCTTCTTCGCGGGCGCCGAGCACGTGTCCGTCTGGCCCGCCGCGGCCTGCGCCGTGCTCGCCGTGGTGCTCCTCACGGTCGGCGAGAACCTGCACTCCGTGGCCGTCTGGAACCTGTCGTACGAGATGTCCCCGGCCCCGGCCCGGTCCCGCTACCTGGCCACCTTCAGCCTCGGCGTGACCGGCCAGCAGATCATCGGGCCGGTTCTGATGACCTCGGTCATGCTGCCGCTCGGCAGCATAGGCTGGGCGCTGCTCGCCGGGATCTTCGCGGTGGCCGCGCTCGTCGTACGGGCCACCGGCGGCCCCCGGGCGACGCCGGCCGCCGCCCCGTCCACCCCCGTAACCACCGAGGTGACCACATGACCGAGCACGTACTCATCGTCGGCGGCGGCCGCGAGGTCCCCGGACTGATCCGTGACGTCGGCGGCCCGGAGGTGGCCACCACGATCCTGTGCCGGATGGACTTCGTCCCCAAGATCCGCAAGCCGGGGCAGCACGACCGGGTGCTCGCCCTGCGCAGCGACGCCCCCGACGAGGAGTGGATCGCCCTGGCCGCCGCCGTCCACGCCCGGCACCCCTTCACCCGGGTCGGCACCTTCGGCGAACGCGACCAGGACCGCGCCGCCGCCGTGGCCGAGGCCCTGGGCCTGCCCTGCCACAGCCCGCGGACCATCGCCTACGTGCACGACAAGCACGCGATGCGCCGCAGGCTCGCCGAGACCGGGGTGGACGAGACCCCGGTCGCCCGGGTCGCCGACGCGAGCGAGCTGCGCGCCTTCCTCGCCGAACACGGCACCCCCTGCGTGGTCAAGCCCACCCAGGGGGCCGGCAGCTTCGGGGTGTCCGTGGTCCGCGACGTGGAGGAGGCCGAGGCCGCCTTCGCCCGCGCCGCGCGCGACTTCGAGGTGATCCCCGACGCGGGCGTCCTGGTCGAACGCTTCCACGTGGGACCGCAGTTCAGCGTCGAGGCCTTCTCGGAGGACGGCGAGCACGAGATCCTCGCGATCACCCGCAAGTACTCCGATCCGGTCGGCTTCGTCGAGGTCGGCCACGTCGTCCCCGCCGAACTCGACGCGGAGCAGAGCGGGTCGGTGCACGCCTACGTGCGCCGCCTGCTCGACGCCCTCGACATCCGCTACGGGGTCACCCACACCGAGGTCGTGCTCACCGACGCCGGTCCGCGGGTCATCGAGACCCACGTACGGCTCGCCGGGGACGAGATCCCCTACCTCGTCCAGGACGTCACCGGGGTCGACCTCGTCGACTGCGTGGTCCGCCAGACCCTCGGCCAGTCGGTGCTCGCCGACATCCGCAAGACCCTCGCGGACCCGTCCGTGGACCGGCGGCCCGAAGCCATCTGGTTCGCGGTGCCCCGCGCGCGCGGCACCCTCACCGCGATCAACGGCCTGGCCGAGGCCGCCCGGCTGCCCGACGTCGTCGTCGCCGAAGCGCTCCTCGACGCGGGGGACACCGTGGGCGACCTGGACAGCTCCGAGTCCCGCGCCGCCTTCGTGCGGGTCCGCGGCGCGGACGCCGCCGAGGCGATCGCCCGCGCCCAACAGGCCGTGGCCGGCCTGGAGTTCGCGGTCCGGGTCGTCGGTGGCGACCGGGCCGGCGCCGACGAGTGGGTCTGAGGGGGCAGCGGTGAAGGACGACATCACGGCCGGTCCCGAACTGGCCGAGCGCGCCCGGGCCCTGCTCCCCGCCGCGGCCTACGACTTCTACGCCGCCGGCTCCGACGAGCAGATCAGCACCGGCGAGGCCGCGGCGGCCTGGCGGACCCGGCGGCTCGCCCCGCGCGTCCTGCGGGACGTCTCCGCGGTGGACACCTCCCTGGAGCTGCTCGGCAGCACGCTCGCCTCGCCCGTCCTGGCCGCGCCGACCGCCTTCCACCGGATGGCGCACGACGAGGGCGAGGTGGCCACGGCCGCGGGCGTGCGCGCCGCGGGCTCCCTGATGGTGCTCTCCTCCCGGGCCACCCGGTACCCGGAGGACGTCGCGGCGGCCGCCGGGCCCTGGTGGTTCCAGGTGTACTGCCTGCGCGACCGCGACATCACCCGCCGCCAGGTCGAACGGGCCACGGCTGCCGGAGCCCGGGCGCTGGTCCTCACGGTCGACGCGCCCTACGTCCCCCCGAAGGCCACCGCGGGCCTGCCGCTCCCGCTGCCCCAGGACGACGAGCTGTGCCGCTCCGTCGGACTGGCCACCCGCACGCCCGGCTGGGAGCAGGACCCCTCCATCGGCCCCGAGGTGATCGGCGAGCTGAAGCGGATCTCCGGGCTGCCCGTGCTGGTCAAGGGCGTGCTGCGGGCCGATGACGCGAAGGCGTGCGTGGCCGCCGGAGCGGCCGGCGTGATCGTCTCCAACCACGGCGGCCGCCAGCTCGACCGCGCCGCGGCGACCGCCGAGGCGCTGCCCCCGGTGGTCCGGGCCGTGGGGGACACCGTCCCGGTGCTGGTCGACGGGGGCGTCCTGACGGGCACGGACGTCCTGGTCGCCCTCGCGCTGGGCGCCCGCGCGGTCCTGGTGGGGCGCCCGGTCCTGTGGGCCCTGGCCCTGGGCGGCGCCGACGGCGTGGCCGCCCTGCTCGATTCGTACCGGGAGCAGCTCTCGCTGCGGATGGCGCTGGCGGGCGCCGCCACCCTCGGCGAGATCGGACCGGACCTGCTGCACGGATGACGTTCCGCTTCCGCTTCCGGACGCACAACGCGCAGAGGCCCCCTCGACACGAATGTCGAGGGGGCCTCACGCATGAGTAGCGGGGACAGGATTTGAACCTGCGACCTCTGGATTATGAGCCCAGCGAGCTACCGAACTGCTCCACCCCGCGTCGATGAACACCACTCTACGCGAGATTCTGGGCACCGTTCACCAGGTATTCCTCCAGCCGCCCTCGACCGGATCCGGATGCGCTCCGGACGACGTCCGGACGTGATCCGTAGCGGCGTCCTCCCGGTCCTCCCAGGTGGGCCTCGTCCGCGCGGCGCCGCGCCGCCGCCACCGAGGCGGTCCGGAGCGGTCCTCGAAGCGGTTTCGAGGGGGATCTGAGCCATCGTCAAGTGATCGCCGTCATGGTCTGACCACCGAACGTGACGCACGGCCCGGTCCCCGCGCGACGAGCGCGGGGCCCGGGCCCCGCGGATGGAGGACGACCCCGTGACGATGAACGCCGCCCGATCGCCCGCGCACGCCCCGCCCCTGCCCGGACCCGAGGAGTTCGCCGCGCTCGGCCCGGACCGGCGCGAGGAAGCGGTGCGCACCACCCCCGGCACCGCGGGCTGGGGCGAGACCGTACGGATCACCCTGATGCTCGGGCGGCCGCGCACCTGCGTCCCCGGCATGCTGACCTTCGCGCTCGGCTGGACGGTGGCGGGCGGCGGGGTCAGCGGGCTCCTCTTCGCCGGACTGGCGATCTCCCTGGTCTACGGGCTGCTGGCCAACACCTACAACGCCTACACCGACCTCGCCGAGGACAGCCGCAACCTCCCCGGCCGGGTCTGGCAGGTCCTGCGCATCGGGCACCGCCGACTGCTGTGGATCAGCCACGCGATGTCCGCCGTACTCATCGGCGCCTCGCTCCTCTACAGCGTCGCGTACGTGGTCCCGATGACCCTGGCGCTGGTCGGCGCCCACCAGTACTCCTTCCTCCCCGGCCGGCTCAAGGCCCGCCCCGTGACCGGGCTGTTCGCCTTCAGCCTGGCCGTCTTCGGCCCGTACCTCCTCGGCTACTTCGCGGCCCCCACCGGGGTGCGGCGGCTCACCGGGGACGCCTGGGCGATCCTCGCCTTCCTGATCATCTGGTTCGTGGCCAAGGGCATGGTCAAGAACCTCCCGGACTACGACGGCGACCGCGAGGCCGGGCTGCGGACCTCCGCGACCGTCTTCCCCGACCGGCTCTCCGCCGCCCGGGCCGCCACCGTGGTCACCCTGATCGGATACCTGTCCCTGACCGGCTTCGTCCTGGCCGGCAGCCTGCCGCTGCGCACCCTGGTGGCACTGCCCTGGGCCGTCGCCGCCTTCCAACAGTGCCGGGCGATGGCCCGGGCCGTGGAGAACCGGGCGGCCAACGCCGTCCTGAAGGCCGACATGCTGCTGTCGACCGCCTTCCTCGCCTCCGTGCTCGTGCTGCGCGCCCCCGGCTGGGCGACCGCCCTGTCCGTGGCGATCGGCGCCGTGATCCTCTTCGGCAGCGACTTCCTGGCCCTGGACTCCCGGCGCAAGAACGACGGCGCCACCGCCCCGAAGACCGCCTGACACCCCTCCGCCTCCCCCCACCCGCCCCGAAGGAGTTCCCGCATGGCCGCTGTCCCCGGACCGCGCACACCGGCTCAAGTGGTGCGCACCGTCAGAGCGTTCCAGCGCTCGCTGCCGGAAGGGCTGGAGCACCTCAAGGACGAGTACGGTGAGGTCAGCGCCTTCGGGCTGGGCCCCACCCGCACCTACTTCCTCTTCGGGCCCCAGGCCAACGCCCTGGTGATGCGCAACCCCGAGAACTTCCGCTTCGCCGGCGCCTACGACATGCTCCGCCCCATCGCCGGAGAGACCGCCCTGGTCGTCACCGACGGCGAGCCGCACGCCCGCCGCAAGCGCAAGGCACTGCCCTCCTTCCAGCGGCCCGGTGTCGAGCAGGCCACCCGGATGATCGTCGAGGCCGTCGACCGGACCATCGACGACTGGCGCCCCGGGCAGCGCCTGGACATCCACGCCGCACTGCGCGAGGCGATCCGCGGTGCGATGCTCCGACTCTTCTGCGGCGATCGGATCGCCGCACAAGCCCCTTACTTGATCGGCCAGTTGGACCAGATCCACGAGCTGATGGACAATCCGCTGCCCCAGCAGATGGTCGCCTGGAGCCTGCCGACCCGGGCCCGCAGGCGCGCCCTCGACGGCATCGCCGCCGTCGAGGAGCGCATCTACGAGGAGATAGCCCGCAGGCGCCACACCGGAGAGGCCGGAGCTCGCGGCGGCGAGGACCTCATCTCGGTCATGCTGGCCGACGGCGGAGCCGTGATGACGGACCAGGAGATCCGCGACATGGTCGTCAGCGCGCTGATCGCGGGCTACGACCCGGTCGGCTCCGGCATCGGCTGGGCCGTCTACAACTCCCTCGCCCATCCCGGCGTCTGGCAGCGGCTGCGGGCCGAGGCGGACGAGGTCCTCGGCGGCGCGCGCGCCACCCCCGGCGCCGTGCGCAAGCTGCGCTACACCGGCCGGGTGGTCCAGGAGAGCCTGCGGCTGCACCCGCCCGTCGTGATGAGCCCGCGCCGCGTCGTCAAGGCGTTCCGGCACCGCGGTCACCTGATCCCCGCGGGCGCCACCGTGGCGGTCAGCGAGTACATCACCCACCGGTTGCCGGCCGTCTGGGACGCCCCGGGGGCCTTCCGCCCCGAGCGCTGGGACACCGACCAGGAGGGCTACCAATCCCCGTCGCCCTTCGAGTACCTGCCCTACGGCTACGGCGCCCGCCGCTGCATCGGCGCCGGGATCGCCGGAGCCGTCCTGCCCGCCGTCCTCTCCCGGCTGGCCCAGCGCACCGAACTCGACCTGCTCACCCTGCGGCCCCAGTACGGCGGCATCCCGGCCCTCATCCCGCGCGGCGGACTCCACGTCCAGGTCGCCGAGATGCCGCTCCGGGACCGCCCCCGCGACCGGGCCGTCGACACCGACCGCGACGTACTGGTGGAGGAATCCCGATGACGAGCCAGACCGTCCGCCCGACCGGGAGGGTGGCCGTCCCCGACGCCGGCCGGGCCCGGCACGCCTGGCGGATGCGCGAGATGATCTACGGCCAGCTCCGCTCCCGCGCGATCAGCGCCATGGCCGAACTCGGCCTCGCCGACGTGCTGGGCGGCGGAGCCCTGACCGCGGCCGAACTCGCCGAGAAGGTCGGCGCCGACCGCGCCCTGCTGCCCCGACTGCTGCGCGCCCTCGCCTCCTTCGAGATCCTCCACCTCGAACACCGGGACGGACGCGAGGAGTTCTCCCTGACCCCGCTCGGCGAGACGCTGCGCTCGGACGACCCCGGCTCGGCGCTGCCGACGGCCCTGCTGGTCGCCGCCACCGTGGCGCCCGCCTGGGAACGGCTCACCCAGGTGGTCCGCACCGGACGCGCCGCCTTCCCCGAGGTCTTCGGCCAGGACTTCTTCTCCCACCTCGGCGACGACACCCGGCTGCGCCGCATCTTCGACCGCTCCCAGGAGACCGGCCTGGCCCTGGAACTGGAGGGCCTGCTGGGTGCGGTGGACTTCACCGGCCCGCTCAGGGTCGTCGACATCGGCGGCGGGGACGGAGCGCTGATCACCGGCCTGCTCGCCGACCGCCCCGAGCTGCGCGGCACGCTCGTCGACCTCGCCGCGGCCCTGCCGCCGGCCGCCCTGCGACTGGCCGGCGCGGGGCTCGCGGACCGCTGCGAGCTGCGCGAGGGCAACTTCTTCGAAGCCCTGCCGGCCGGCGCGGACCGCTACGTCCTGCGCCACATCCTGCACGACTGGGACGACGAATCCTGCGTCGCGATCCTGCGCAACTGCCGTGAGGCCATGGGACCCGACGCCCGACTGGTGCTCATCGACCACCTGTCCGCCGCCGATCCGACGGGCGACGCGGGGGAGGGTTCGAGCGGCCAGTGGGGCGGCCTGATGGACCTCTACATGATGTCCCTCTTCGACGGCGGGCGGGAACGCACCCGGGAGGAGACCGAGGCCCTGCTGCGCGAGGCGGGCCTGACGGTGCTACGGGTCACCCGACTGCCGGGCGGCACCGGGGTGATCGAGGCGCGCGGCACGCTGGGAGGTGCTCCCCGATGACGCTCCACGACGACGCCGCGCCCGTCGCGGTGCTGCCCCCCGCCTCTCCCGCGTCCGTCACGGAGGCGGCCGAGGCCGTCGTCCAGGAGTGGCTGCGCGACTACGTGAGCCGCCCCCACGAGGAGCTCGGCCGCGACGGCGACGTCTGTCCCTTCGTGGAACCCGCCGAGCGGGCCGGCACCCTGATGATGCACACCCGTACCGGACTCACGGGCGCCACCGGCAGTGAACTGCGCTCCCTGGTACGGGAGATGGCCCGGACCTTCCGCACCACCCACTGGCCGCGCTCCAACCCCACGATGTACGCCTACGTCCTGATCCTGCCCGACCTGCCGCAACCGCAGTGGAGCGAACTCGACCGGACACAGGCGCTCTTGAAGGCGGAGCTCGCCGAGGGCGGCCTGATGCTGGGCCAGTTCCACCCCGAATGCCCCGAGCCCGCCGCCCGCAATCCGCGGTTCCCCGTCTCACGGAGCCCCGTACCGCTCCTCGCCATGCGGAACATGGCGCTGCACGACGTCCTGTTCCTGCACAACGACAGCCGGCTGTTCGCGGAGTACCAGCACCGCTTCGGCGGCCGCTACGAGCGGGGAGCGGTCGCCGACCCGCTGCTGCGCTCGTCGTACGAGGCGGGCTCTGCCGTCAACTGATGGCATGGGCTCGTACACAAGGCCATACACCCACCGCTAACGAGGAGTTCCGTGATGAGGGAGTTCGACCAGCGCTTCGAGGAGTACATGCGCGGGCACACGAGCGAGGCGAGCCGCTGGATGCACGTCGTGGGCATGTCCGCCGCCGCGGCGGCCGCGGTCGTCACCGTGCGCAGCCGCAGGCCCGGACGGCTGTGGACCGTACCGGCGGCCTTCTTCGCCTTCGCGTGGAGCGGCCACTTCGTCTTCGAGCGCAACCTGCCGGTCGGGTTCACCGACCCCGGCGCGGCCTTCTCCGGCGACCTGAAGATGATCTACATGATGGCCACGGGCCGCAACGCCCGCTTGAAGGAGCTGCTGGCGCGCCTCGCGCGGGAGGACGCCGCCGCGGAGTTCGTCGAGGACACCTCCGGCGCCGTCGCCGAAGGCGTCACCGCATGCCCCCGCCCCCTGGACCACGCGGCCTGAGGGGACCCGCCGGGTCCGCGGCCCCCGCGGCAGAGCCGCCCGGGTGACGGCGCGGTCCACCACCCGCGCATAATGCGCACTGCGGGTGACGACCGCAGGTCCAGGGCGAGCGTGCGAGGAAAGGAAACCCCATGGAAACGGCCGAAGGCCCGGAGTTCGTGCAGGACGGCCCCACCTCGGTGGAGCGCGAGGCGTGCGACGAGGTGCGGCGGCTGGCCGCGGGGATGTCCCACCACGAGAGCGCCGAGGCGCTCGAAGCGGCGGAGGAGGCCGCCGGGGACCTGGAGGCGGCCGACGTGCGGACCCGTGCCACGGTGGCCGAGTGGGAGCGGATCACCGACGTGCTCTCCGCCCACGGCGGCCCGTACACCCCGGAGACGGACCCCTACGTCCAGGGCCAGCTCACCGGACGCAGGAACCGGCGGGACGCCACCTCCTGAGCGGTGGAGGTGGCGCGGGCGGCCGCGCCGGGCGGCCGCCCGTTCACCGTCAGGCGATCGGCTGACCTGTCAGCCGGCCCAGCAGCTCGTCCATCTCCGCGCGCCACAGGCGGTGGACGTTCATCCGCGTCGGCTTCGCCTGACCGGGCAGCTGGAGGCGGAACGAGCTCCAGATGGTGTTGCGGTCGACGCCGGAGATGATGCCGACGGCCTCGTGGGCCGGGATCGCGAAGGCGATCTCCTGGGGGCGGTTGCTCATCCGGCTTGCCTTGTGTATCACCACGGCCTGCTCGGTGACGGTGACGAAGTAGTAGGTGAGGAACGCCTGCCCGATCAGCCCGAGCATGCTCATGAGCCACACGCTGGGGCCGGCCACGGCCTGGATCGTGACGAGGGGTCTGTCGGCCGGGTTGACCTGGGCGATGGCCTGTGCCACCTGCTGCTGAATGGTGGCCTTCTTGACGGCCATGGTTCCTCCTGGGCGGGGACGGTACGCCCCCGGTCTTCGAGGGCACCGCAGAGTACCCACCCTCCCCACCACCCCCGCGCCCACCCCCCGCTCCCCGGCTACCTCCGGCCCGTCCGGCGTTTGAGGACCCGCCGGAGGCATCCGTCACCGACGGGAGCCGCAACCAGCCCGCCCGAGCGGAGGTCACACCCGCACGGCGGCCCCGTCCGCCACGGGCGCCCGGCGCAGCGCCCACAGGCTCGGGGCGGCGAAGAGGGCCAGGGTGGCCAGTGTCATCGCCACCGCGGCGGCCCGCAGTACGGGCGCCGCTCCCCAGGAGGCCGCGGCGGCCCCGACGAGGAGATAACCCAGCGGCACGGCCAGCTGCTCGCCGATCGAGCTGAACGAGCCGAGCCGCCCCAGCAGTTCGCCCGGCAACTGCTGCTGCATCACGGTGTTCCAGCACACGATCGAGATGTCCACCCCCACCCCCGCCAGGGCCGCGGACACCGCGAGGACGGGCAGGGGAGCACCCGCGGCCAGGGCCAGCAGGGGGAGCGCCAGCGGAAGGTTGGCGGCCACGCAGGCGATCATGATGCGGGAGGGCCGCCAGCGCAGCGAGAGCACCCCGCCGAGCACCAGTCCCACCGCGAACGACCCCTGTACGGTGCCCCACCCGGCCGCGCCGAGTTCGGTGTCGTGGGCGACGACCGGACCGAGCAGCCCGTACCCGCCCAGCCAGAAGGCCACCACGAAGGTGCCGGACAGCGTGTAGGACCACAGCCAGAACCGCCCGCGGAACTCGTTCCAACCGGTGTGGAAGTCGCGGAGCACGGACCCCCGCGCCGCGACCGGCCCCGCGATCGAGAGCCTGCTGTAGAGCAGCGCGGCGATGGCGAAACTGGCCGCGTCCCACGCGAGGGTCAGCTGCGGACCGACGAGTGCGACGAGGACGCCGCCGATCGCGGGCGCGAGGATGCGGACGAGGTTGGTCGGCAGGCGCAGCAGCGCGTTCGCCTCCTGGAGCCGCGGGGCCTCGACGAATTGGGGCAACAGGCTGTTCATGGCGGGCGAGGCCAGCGCGGAGGCGCCGCTGGCGACGGCCGCGAACACGGCGACGCGGGCGGTGCTCGCGGCTCCCCACAGGACGAGCAGGGCGACCGTCGCCTGGGTCAGGGCCGGCACCACGTTGCCGATCACGATCAGCCGCCGTCGGGAGAAGCGGTCCGCGGCGACCCCGCCGACGAGCAGCAGGATCAGCTGGGGCGCCGTGCTGCCGGCCAGGACGATGGCCAGCGAGCTCGGACGGCTGTCGAACCCGAGCACCGTGAAGGCCAGGGCGACCGGCGCCATCGCCGAGCCGCTCGCCGAAACGAGGCTCGCGAGCAGCAGCGTGCGGAACTGTTTGTCGCGCAACAGGGCGGGTGGCGTGGGGATATCCATCCGCCGGACCCTACCGGGAGCGGCGCGCGGCGCCCCGCAGCGGGCTCAGAGGTCGCCCGCCACCAGGGCGTGCAGGTGCATGTCGTGCCACCCGTCCGCGTGCAGCACCGCGCTGCGCAGGGTGCCCTCGGGGGTGAACCCGGCCCTGTCGGCCACCCGGCAGGACGCCGGGTTCGCCACCGAGTGCAACAACTGGAGCCGATGCAGACCGAGTTCCTCCAGTGCCCAGCGGCACACGCGCCGCGCGGCCGTCACGGCCAGGCCGCCCCCGCGCGCCTCGGGCAGGACCCAGTACAGGATCTCGGCGGTGCCGGCGGCGAGGTCGATGTCGTTCCACCCGGCCAGGCCGACGACCGCGCCGTCGGGGCGGGCGATCGCCCACAGGGCGCCCGACTCGGCCTGCCAGCGCCGCCCCATGCCCTCGATCCGCCCGCGCGCCTCGTCCGGCGTCCAGGTCCGGAGCATGTTCCACAACCGGATCGAGGGATCGAGGCCGGCGGCCACCAGCGCGGGCGCGTCGTCAGAGCGCCAGGGCCGCAGCTCCATCCCGTCCGCCAGGTCGAGCACGGGCTGATCGGCGGCGGCCATCCGACCTTCGGGAACGACCGGCGGTACCGGCTCGGGGGAGATCATGGCGGCATCCTGTCAAACCGATCATGTACGTGCCACCATCTCGGGCTCCGCCACCGCCTCTGCCCCCGCCTCGGGCTCCGTCCCCACCCGCTCCACGGCGACGAGCGCGAGCGCCGACAGCAGGACCAGGGCGCCGGCCCACACGAAACAGCCCGCCACGGGCAGCCGCCCCACCAACAGGCCGACGGCAGCGGCGCCGCCCGCCGTCCCGGCATTGAGCGCCGTGTTGACCCAGGCACCCGCCCGGACGCGGTGGGCCGCACCGGCCGACTCGTCCGCGATCAGATAGGCCGTGGTGATGGCGGGTGCGATGAACACGCCCGCGAGGGCGGCCAGTACGGCCAGCACGTACGCGTTGGGAGCCAGCCCCGCCGCGGCCAGGGCCACCGCGAGTCCGGTCGCGATCAGCACCAGCCGCCGCCGCCCGGGCAGCCGCCAGGCCACCGCGCCGTACGCAAGACCCCCGAGCGCACTGCCCGTGGACAGGGCGGCCAGCACCCAGGGCGCCGCGCCCGGCTGGTGCCGCTGGTCCGCGAAGGCCACCACGAGCAGGTCCAGGCCCCCCAACCCGGCGCCCACCCCCATCGCGACCACGACCACACCGCCGAGCCCGGAGGACCACGACCGGCGCCGTCCGGGAGTCGGCCGTCCGTCCCGGGCGTCGGACCGCTCGGCGCGGGCCCGGGGGCCGGTGGACCCGGGCAGCGACCGGACGACGGGCGAGGAGACGAGCGCGAGCGTGCCCACCAGGACCAGCGCCGCGCTGGCCGCCACGCCCGCGGCCGGTACGGCGCCGCGCACCAGTAGGCCGACGAGCAACGGGCCGCTGACGAAGAGCAGTTCCTCGGCCACCCCGTCCAGGCTGTAGGCACGTTGCAGCATCAGGCGGTCGGGCACCAGGGTGCTCCACAGCGCCCGCATCACGGGCCCGAGGGGCGGGGTGCAGCACCCGGCCAGGGCGGCCAGCGCCACCAGGGCGCTCCCGGAGGCGCCCGGGCGCCAGGTCAGCCAGGCCAGCGCCGTCAGCAGGAGCGCGTAGACACCCGCCATCGGAACCAGGGCCCGCCGCGGACCGAACCGGTCGACCAGTCGGGCCCGGACGGGGGAGAGGGAGACGCTCGTCAGACCGAAGACGGCCATGACGGTCCCCGCCGTCCGGTACGAGCCGGTGGCGTCCTTGGCGGCGAGGAGCAGGGAGAGGGACACCATCCCGTACGAGAGCCGCCCGAGCAGGGCGGCGCCGAAGGTACGGCAGGCGTGAGGGGCGCGCAGGACAGCGCGATAGGAAGAGAAGGACACGACGGGTTTCCTCTGGAGGGCGGCGCGCGGACGGGCGCCGCGAACGTGCGGGGACGCCTGATGACCGCCCGGGCATGGGGCGGTCGGTGCGGGGTCCTACGCACAGAGGAGGGACATGCCGGTCAGGTTAGCAGCGCGGTCGGAGCCCGAGCAGCCCCCGGAGCCGGTGAAGCCGGCCGAGAACCCTTGACCTGGAGCGCGCTCCAACTCCTACAGTGCACCGGCATGACCATGAACTACCGCAGCCTCGGCCGTACCGGCATCGAAGTGAGCGTGCACTGCCTCGGCACCATGATGTTCGGCGCCGTCGGGAACAAGGACCACGGCGACTGCGTGCGGATCGTGCACGCCGCACTCGACGCGGGCATCAACTTCGTCGACACCGCCGACATGTACTCCGCGGGGGAGTCCGAGGAGATCGTCGGCAAGGCCCTGGCGGGCGGCCGCCGCGACGAGGTGGTCCTCGCCACCAAGGTGCACTTCCCGATGGGCGAAGGGCGCAACAGGAGCGGAAACTCCCGACGTTGGATCGTGCGGGCCGTGGAGGACAGCCTGCGCCGCCTGGGCACCGACTGGATCGACCTCTACCAGGTGCACCGCCCCGACCACACCACCGACATCGAGGAGACCCTGGGCGCCCTGGGCGACCTCGTCCGGGAGGGGAAGATCCGGGCCTTCGGCTGCTCCACCTTCCCCGCGGAGGAGATGGCGGAGGCCCACCACGTCTCCGAGCGGCGCGCACTGCCGCGCATGCGGACCGAGCAGCCGCCCTACTCGATCCTCGCGCGCGGCATCGAGCGCGACGTGCTGCCGGTCGCCCGGCGCCACGGCATGGGCGTGCTGACCTGGAGCCCGCTGGCCTCCGGCTTCCTGAGCGGCAAGTACCGCCCCGGCGCACCCGTCGACCTGACCTCGGGACGGGCCGCGCTGACCCCCGCCCGCTTCGACCAGGCCGTCCCCGGGAACGCGGCGAAACTGGAGGCGGCCGGGCAGCTGATCGAGCTCGCGGACTCCATCGGGTGCACCCTGCCCGAACTGGCCGTGGCCTTCCCCACCGTCCACCCGGCGGTCACCTCGGTGATCATCGGCCCGCGCACGATGGACCAGCTCCAATCCCTGCTGGGGGGCGCCGCGCTCACGCTCGACGACGCGACCCTCGACCGCATCGACGAGATCGTGCCGCCCGGCACCAACCTGTACCGCCCGGACGGCGTGTGGAACCCGCCGGCGTTGACCGAACTCGCCCAGCGCCGCCGTCCGGTCACGGAGCGGGCCGCCGGCTGACCCGGTGGGTGGACGCTCGCGCGGGCGCCGGGGATCATGGGGGCACGCCGGCCCGCCGGGGCCCGCGCCCGCCGCCCCGCCCTGGAGGAACGTGTGTCCGTCACGTCGAGCTATGCGTCCGGAGCCAGCGCACAACCCCTGCTCGGCGACACCATCGGAGAGAACCTCGACCGCACCGTGCGCCGGTTCCCCGACCGGGACGCCCTCGTCGACATGGCCGCGGGGCGCCGGTGGACGTACGCGGAGCTGGCCGCCGACGTCGACGCCCTCGCCCTCGGACTGCTCGACCTCGGCATCGCCAAGGGCGACCGCGTCGGCATCTGGGCCCCCAACCGCGCCGAGTGGACCCTGGTGCAGTACGCCACCGCGAAGATCGGCGCGGTCCTCGTCACCGTGAACCCCGCCTACCGCGCGCACGAGTTGGAGTACGTCCTCCAGCAGTCCGGGATCCGCCTGCTGGCCGCGGCCGAGCGGTTCAAGACCTCCGACTACGCGGGCATGATCGAGGAGGTCCGGCCGCGCTGTCCCGAACTGGAGTTCGTGGTCCTGCTGGAAGGGCCGCTGTGGTCCTCCCTGTTGGAGCGCGGCCGCTCGGGCGACCCGGCCGAACTGGCCCGCGCCCAGGTGGCATTGAGCCCGGACGACCCCATCAACATCCAGTACACGTCCGGCACCACCGGCTTCCCCAAGGGTGCCACCCTCTCGCACCACAACATCCTCAACAACGGTTTCTTCGTAGGGGAGTTGTGTCACTACACGGAGCGGGACCGGGTGTGCATCCCGGTCCCCTTCTACCACTGCTTCGGCATGGTCATGGGAAACCTCGCCTGCACCAGCCACGGTGCCACCATGGTGATCCCGGCGCCCTCCTTCGACCCGGGCGCCACGCTGGCCGCCGTCCAGGCCGAGGCGTGCACCTCGCTCTACGGCGTCCCCACGATGTTCATCGCCGAGCTGGCCGATCCCGCCTTCGACGACTACGACCTGTCGAGCCTGCGCACCGGCATCATGGCGGGCTCGCCGTGCCCGGTAGAGGTCATGCGCGAGGTCATCGAACGCATGGGGATGACCGAGGTGTCCATCTGCTACGGGATGACGGAGACCTCGCCGGTGTCCACCCAGACCCGCTCCGACGACTCGGTGGAGCGCAGGGTCGCCACCGTCGGCCGGGTGGGCCCGCACCTGGAGGTCAAAGTGGTGGACCCGCACTCCGGCCGGACCCTGCCCCGGGGCGAGCCGGGGGAGCTGTGCACCCGTGGCTATAGCGTCATGCTCGGCTACTGGGCCGAGCCGGAGCGGACGGCGGAGGCCGTGGACGCGGCCCGTTGGATGCACACGGGTGACCTCGCGGTCATGGACGACGAGGGCTACGTGAGCATCACCGGCCGGATCAAGGACATGGTGATCCGGGGCGGGGAGAACGTCTACCCGCGGGAGATCGAGGAGTTCCTGCACGGACACCCGGACGTCCTGGACGTACAGGTCATCGGCGTACCCGACGCGAAGTACGGGGAGGAGCTGATGGCGTGGGTCCGGATGCGCGAGGGGGCCGAGCCCCTGACCCCCGAGGCCGTGCGCGCGTACTGCGCGGGCCGGTTGGCCCACTTCAAGATCCCGCGCTACGTCCATGTGGTGGAGGAGTTCCCGATGACCGTCACCGGGAAGATCCGCAAGATCGAGATGCGCGAACAGGCGGTCCGACTGCTGAGCGCACCGGCCTGAGCGACCGCGGCCGGGATCCCCGTCCGGTGTACCGGACGGGGATCCCGGAGACGGCTGCGCGGGGCGTCAGAACGCCGAGTGGGCGGACCAGAGGTCGAGCAGTTTTTGGTCGCCCCGCTGCTGGAACGCCTCGTCCGTGCGGTCGAGACGGCCGTAGAGGAGCAGGAGCAGGTCGCCGGACGTCCCCAGGACCGTCGCGTCGGGCTCCGGCGCGTCGCTGGCGTCGGTGACCAGCCCGAAGCCGTCGGGGCGCAGCCGGACCAGCCAGCGGTCGCCGCCGTCCGTGCAGTGGAAGCCGATGGTGCGGTCCGGTGCGCGCAGTGCCGCGGTGCCGGGCGCGAAGAAGGCGGCGAAGGGCAGGTTCGTGAGGAACTCGTCGATGCCGTCCACCGCCACTGCGCGGTCGATCCGCGATGTGATCCCCAGGGCGAGTTCGGCGTCGGCGCGGTGCACGACGGTCTCGAAGAGCATCCGGCGGACCCAGAAGCGGGCGTGCTGGTCGAGTCCCCAGGCCCACATGGGCGCGTCCAGGTCGGTGGTGGCGAACACCTCCGCGGCCTCCGCGGCGCTCTGCGCCAGCCACTCGGGGTAGTCGGCCTCCCGCTCCGGCAGTCGCAGGTCCACGTCGCGGCTGGTCGGGGGCTGCTGGACGCGCTGGCGCAGCAGAACACAGAACCAGCGCTGCACGCTCCCGGCGTGCCGCGTCAGATCGGCGAGCGTCCAGCCGGGGCAGGACGGCACCGGGGTGGCGGGGTCGGCACCCTTGACCGCGGCGACGAAGCGCGCGCTCTGCGCCGCGACGGCCGCGACGTGCTGGGCGGGGTTCATGTCTGGTCCTTCCTGGTCGTGTCGTCGTCGACGCTAACCCACGGGAGGACCGGCCCGGGACGCACCGGGCGCGGGGCGGGCACGGGGAGCGGAGGGAGCGGGGGAGGACGGGTGGGGCGTTCGTATCATGCCGGGATGATCAAGCCGATAGAACTCGTGATATTCGACTGCGACGGGGTGCTCGTCGACAGCGAGCGCATCGCCCTGCGCCTCCAGGTCGCCCTCGGGGCGGAGCTCGGCTGGCCGCTGACGGCCGAGGACGTCGTCGACCGCTTCATCGGGCGCTCCAAGGAGTCCATCTGCGAACAGATCGCGGAGCGGCTCGGCGCGGAGACGGCCGCCGTGTGGTGGGAGCGGCTCATGCGGCGCCACCGGGAGGAGGTGGACGCCGGTCTGGAGCCGGTCGACGGCCTGCCGGAGGCGCTGGCCGCGATCACGCTGCCGGTCTGCGTCGCCTCCAGCGGCTCGCACGAGAAGATGCGGCACACCCTCGGCGTCACGGGGCTCCGTGAGCGCTTCGATGGGCACGTCTTCAGCTCCACCGAGGTGGCCCGGGGCAAGCCCGCCCCCGACCTCTTCCTGCACGCGGCGCGGCGGATGGGCGTGGACCCGGCCGCCTGCGTCGTCGTCGAGGACAGCCGACCGGGGGTCCGGGCGGCCCGCGCCGCCGGGATGCGCTCCTTCGGCTACGCGGGCGGACTCACCCCGGCCGAACGGCTCGTGGGCCCCGGCACCGTCGTCTTCGACGACATGCGCGAGCTGCCCGTCCTCCTCGCGGAACAGGGGGCCCGGCGGGGCGGGGGAACGGGTGTGCGGCCGTGTTAATGTCGCGCCATGTCCAAAGCCGAGATCGATCAGGTGACCGCGGAATTCTTCGGTGCGTTCGACAACCGGGGCGGCAAGGCGGCCGACGTGGAGCGGATCCGACGGCTGGTCATCCCGGGCGGTGTGATCGTCATGACCGGACCCGACTTCACCGTCTACAGCGTGGACGAGTTCATCGAGCCCCGCCGGCGCCTGCTCGGCGACGGGCGCCTGGTCGAATTCACCGAGTGGGAGACCTCCGAACGGACGGAGATCGCCGGCGACATCGCGTCGAGGTTCGGCGAATACCGCAAGTCCGGGATCCTGGACGGCGAGCCGATCGAGGGCGGCGGGACGAAGACGATCCAGTTCGTCCGCACCGCCGACGGCTGGCGCATCGCCGCCTTCTCCTGGTACGACCGGCCCGCCGCGTAACCGCGACGCGAGTCGCGGCCCGCGGGCGCCTGTCTCAGCGACCGTCGGGCGGCGCGGGAGCCAACAGCTGGCAGTCGTCGAAATTCATGCACCCGCACGCCAGACAGTCGGCGACGGCGTCGCGGAGCGCCTGCGCGTCGGCGATGAAGCGGTCCAGCTCGGGCAACTTGCGCGCGGCCAGGGCCCGCCACTGGCGGGTGGCGCCGCGACCGGCGCCGGAGTCCAGGAGCCGGCCGATCTCCGCCAGGGTGAACCCGGCCCGCTGCGCCATCCTGATCAGTGCGATCCGGCGCACCGCGGCGAGCGCGTAGACGCGGCGGCCCGCGACCCGCCGGGCCGGTGGCAGCAGCCCGACGCTCTCGTAGTAGCGCAGGGCCGACGCCCGCATCCCGACCCGCCGCGCGAGGTCGCCGATTCCCAACTCGCGCGCCTGGAGCGCCCCTTGCGGTGCATCCCGGGCGGGCCGTGCCACGGCTTCCTCCACCGGTCCCCCCCACGGTTCCCCTCTTCCCCTCGTCGATCTCGTCTTGACTTCAAGTGGACTTGAACCACCAGTCTGCCCGCGTGACGTCCTCCACGATGACCCGCCTGCTGCCGCGGCCCTACCGGCCGCTCCTCGCCCACACCGGATTCCGGCGCCTGTTGCCCGCCCTCGCGGCCAGCGACCTCGGTGACGGGATGAGCGCCGTCGCCGTGGCGTGGCTGGCCATCGTGATCTCGCCACCGGGCCGCTCCGCCTGGGTCGTCGGCGCGGCGCTCGCCGCCTACGCGCTGCCGGGAGCCGCGGGGGCCCTGCTCCTCGGCCGACGTCTGCGCCGCCTGCCGCCCGCACTGCTGATGGTGGCGGACGGTCGGCTGCGCGCGCTGCTCCTCGGCGCCGTGCCGCTGGCGTGGGCGCTGGGACTGCTACAACCGGCGCTGTACGTCGGCCTGTTGGCCGGCTCGTCGGTGCTGCACGCCTGGGGGAGCGCGGGAAGGTACTCCCTGATCGCGCAACTGCTGCCCCCGGAGCAGCGCTTGGCGGCGAACGCGCTGGTCGGTACGAGTGCCTCGGCGTCCATCATCGTCGGGCCCGCACTCGCCGGTCTCCTCGCGGTGGTCATCGGGCCGGCCTGGATCATCGGCCTCGACGCCCTGTCCTTCGCCCTGCTGGCGGTACAGGTCGGTCGGATCCGACGCGTCGCGGAGGCGGACGGCGTCGAGGCGGACGGTCCGGCGGTGGCCGACAGCGGTCGGCCGGCGGGCGGGAGCGTGTTGGGCCTGCTGCGCGGACAGCCCGAACTCCTCGGCGTCCTCGCCCTGACGTGGTTCTTCAACCTGCTCTACGGCCCGGTGGAGGTCGCGCTCCCCCTGCACGTCGTCGACGACCTCGGTTCCGGCGCGAGCCTGCTCGGGTTGTACTGGACCGTATTCGGAGCCGGCGCCGTGCTCGGCGCCCTGGCCGCCGGAGCCCTGAGCGGGCTTCCCCGCTGGCCGGTGACCCTGGGCATCGTGGCGGGGTGGGGCCTGGTGCTGGTCCCCTTCGGGCTGGACGTGCCCGTGGGCGTCTCGCTCGCGTGCATGGGGTTGGGCGGGGTGATCTACGGGCCCTTCACCGCGCTGTCCTTCACCCTCTTCCAGGACCGCACCCCGACGGCCTGGCTCACCACCGTCCTCGCGTTCCGGGGCGCCGCCCTGCTCACGGCCGGGCCCGTGGGCACCGCCCTCGGTGGCCCCCTCACCGCCGCCATGGGGCCGCGGCTGGTGTTGGCGGCCTCCGGGGTCGCGACCGTCGCCCTCGCCGCCGTGGCCGCCGCCCTGCTGTGGTGCACGGCGAACCGGCGGGCGTGAAGGGCCGGCCGGTTCCGAGCCCGCCCGCCGCTTCAGAGCGGGCCGTGGTCCCGGGCGTACAGCGCGGCCCGGGTGCGGTCGCGCAGACCCAGCCGGCCGAGGATGCGCGAGATGTGGTTCTTGACGGTCCCCTAGCTGAGGTAGAGGCGGGAGGCGATCTCGCGGTCGGTCGACCCTGCGGCGATCAGCCGCGGCACGTCCACCTCGCGCCCGGTCAGGGTCCGCGACGGCTCGGCTGACGGCGGACCAGAACCGTCATCTACGGCGGATGGCCCGGGAACCGCGGGCGGCCCGGGCCGGGCCCGTCCTCTGGGGGGACGGGACCGACCCGGGCCAGGTCCGGCCAGGCCGGGCCGGACCGGTCAGTCGGGGTCGGGCATGCGGAACCAGCCGCTCCACCCGCCCCCGTGGTCGCGGAGGTTGACCCACTGGTAGCCGTCGTCGCCCCGGACGCTCAGCGCGAACCTCCAGGGATCACCGGCGCTCCAGCGGTCGATGACGTAGATCTTGTCCGTGAAGACGCCCCCCATGGACTGCCAGCCGGACCACTTGCCCTTGGTGTCGGTCCAGCGGGTCCACAGGGCCCGGTCGGTGCCGATCAGGAACTCCTGCTTGGCACCGTTCGGGAGCGCGTGCGTGGTGACGCCGTACTCGCAGATGTAGATGGCGCCGCCGCCCCCGTTGCAGTGGCTCAGGGCCTCGGCCGGGGTGACCGCCACTGCGAGACCCGCCAGGAGGGCGGCCGCGACGACGGCGGCCCTGATCCTGATCCTCTTCATGTTCCCGTCGCTCCTCGCTGCGCTGCGCGGGCGCCCTTGCCGGTACCCACGACGACGACCCTGCCGTGCGTCGCTGACGCTTCGCTAACGTTCCGCTGTCGTCGCCGCCGTGCCCCCGGCACGACGTGCGAACGCCGCCCGCGGAATCCGAGGGCGGCGTTCGCGTCAGGGGCACCGCGTCAGATCACTCCGTGTGGTTCGGCGCGAACCCGTAGGACAGCTCGCTCGCGAACGGAACGCTCCGGCCGTGGCGCAGGGCGGGGCCGGGAGTCTGCAGCACCCATCCCGTCATCGTGTCGGGGGTGAAGTTCGTCCCGTTGACGGCGACGTGGAGCTGGTAGACCCGCCCGGTGGTGGTCAGGACCTTGACGTAGGCGTCGTTGCCCTGGGCCTCGATCGAGATGCTGCAGGCGGTTCCGGCCGCACCACCCCTGGGGTAGCCGGTGATGCCCGACAGGTCCTGCCAGACGACCACCCCGCCGGTGGTCGCCGCCCGCCCGGCGGAGGCGACGCCGTTGCGCACGGCGGCGCTGAACGACTCCGTGTTGGAGGGGGAGTAGCTGTCGATGTCGTTGCAGGGGCCGGTGGCTCCGGTGGCGCCCGTCGCTCCGGTGGCACCTGTGGCACCCGTGGCTCCGGTCGCTCCGGTCGCTCCGGTCGCTCCGGTGGCACCTGTGGCTCCAGTGGCTCCCGTGGCACCCGTCGCCCCGGTCGCTCCTGTGGCGCCCCTCGGTCCTGTGGCGCCCGTCGCGCCCGTCGCGCCCGTGGCGCCCTTCGGTCCGGTGGCACCCGTCGCGCCCTTCGGTCCGCGCGGTCCGGGGGGACCCTGCGGGCCCCGGCAGGGCTCGTGCCGGTCCGCCTTCGTCGTCTTCGGCCACGACTCGTCATCGCACTCGTCCCCGCCACCGCCACCGCCCCGCGGGTCCACGGCCGCGGTTTCGGCGGTCTCCGCCTGGACGCTCGGCACCGCCGCGACGGCGGGCGAGGCGATCCCTGCCAGCACCAGTGCCAGCGAGGCGAAGGTTCCACCCGTCAGCCAGCCGGCCCGCCTGGGCAGCGGGCCCAGCGTGGATCGGGGTTTGTCCTCAGGACGCATGCACTGCTCCTCTGAAGAAGTCGATCAGATGATCACCGGATTTCCGGTGGCGCGGGCCATCCTGGGCAACCGGCCACGCGGACACCGGCTGCCGCGCCCCGAAGTCAGCGGTTCGGCCCAGCCCGTGCGCCCACCCGGGTGCCCTGCGGCCGGCCACACGGGTCAGCCGCCCGGCGCGCTGTGTCCCGTAGCCGGCGGCAGCTCCATAGGGTCCCGCCGTGAAGCCGACCATCTGCCTCTGCATGATCGTGAAGAACGAATCCGCCGTGATCGCGCGCTGTCTGGCCTCGGTCAGGGACCACATCGACACCTGGGTCATCTCCGACACCGGCTCCGACGACGGCACCCAAGACCTCATCCGCACGGCCCTGGACGGGATCCCCGGCGAACTCCACGAGGAGCCCTGGGTCGACTTCGGGCACAACCGGAGCCTCAACATCGCCCACGCCCGTGGCAAGGCCGACTACCTGCTGCTGCTCGACGCGGACCTGGTGCTGCGCGAGGACGCGCCGGCGCCGCCGCTCGTGGCGGACGCGTACATGCTCCGGCACCTGGGCGACACCGAGTACCGCATCAAGCGCCTGGTGCGCGGCGACCTGCCCTGGCGGTACGAGGGGGTCACCCACGAGTACATCACCTGCGACTCCACCGAGAGCGTGGCCCACCTGGACGCCCTGGTGATCGAGGACCACGGCGACGGCGGCTCCAAGCACGACAAGTTCGAGCGGGACGCCCGGCTGCTGCGCGCCGAGATGCGACGGGACCCGTCCGTCGGCCGCACCGTCTTCTACCTCGCCCAGACCATGCGCGACATGGGCGAGCGCGCCGAGGCGATCCGGCTCTACGAGCGGCGCGCGGCCATGGGCGGCTGGCCGGAGGAGGTGTACCAGTCCCTCCTCCAGGTCGGCGTGCTGTACGGCGACAGCGGAGACCCGGCGGACTGGCCCGCCGCGATGGACGCGCTCGACCGCGCCTGGGAGTCCCGGCCCGAGCGGATGGAGGCCTGCTACGAACTGGTCTCCCGGTTGCGGCTGCTCGGCCGGTACCGGGCGGCCCACGCACTGGTGCGGGCCTGCCTGGACCGGCCGGCCCCGGACGACGTCCTGTTCACCCAGCCCTGGGTCTACCGGTGGGGGCTGCTGTTCGAGTACTCCATCACCGCGTACTGGGTGGGTGACCTGGCGGAATCGGTACGGGCCTGCGACCGGCTCCTCGCCCTGCCCGACCTGCCGGACTCCTACCGGCGCCAGACCCTGCTCAACCGCGGCTTCGCCCTGCAGGGTCTCTCGGTTCCCGCGCAGTGAAGAACAGCGCCACGCCGGACAGCGCGCGGAGGCCAGTCACCAGGGAGTCGCCGGCCGGGTCCAGGTGCGCGGTGGCCTCCGGGGACGTGGCCGGATCGCACTACGGGCGGCGCCCGAGGGGCAGCAGGTACTGGAGGGGCTGGCCCAGGTCGTCCAGGCCGAAGAGTTCGTGCGCCAGGTCGTCGTGGAAGCCGCCGAGCGGGGTGCCGGCCAGACCCAGCGCCGCCGCGGTGAGGAGCAGGGTCTGGGTCAGGTGGCCGGTCTCCAGCAGGGCCAGGCGCAGCGCGCGCAGCCCGTACCGGCGCCGCAGCAGGCCGACGTCCGCGTACACCCCGAGGACCACCGGCGCGGCGTCGACGCCGATCGCGTCGGGGTCGCTCGCGGGCCGCGACAGGTAGGTCGACAGCGCCTTGACCTCCTCGATCGGGGGCACGGGCCCGACGGGGCGCAGGGTCCGGGAGGCGGGCACGCACTCGTACGTGCCCGCCGGCACGCCGGCCGTGTCGAGCACCAGCAGCCGCACCCGGGCCGTGTACAGGGCGCCCGCGCTCGGATGGGGGCGATGGACGAGGCCGCGGGTCGAGCCGTCCGGCAGGATCTCGTCGGAGCGCCCGCTCTCGGCGAGGGAGTGCCACAGCAGCGCGCCCAGGGTGGCGGCGTCGAGCGGTCCGCCGAGCGGTCCGCGCGCCGACGCCCGCGCCGCGAGGACACTGGCGTACGACACGTCGGGCAGGGGGCCGGTCGGCAGCGGGACGTCGGGTCCGGCGGGTCGCAGGGAGGACGGCGGCAGCGGCGCGGCGGGCCGTAGCGCCGTGTCCTCGCCGCGACCGACGTGGAACTTGCTGCGCTCCAGGTACTGCAGGTCGGGCGCGGTGTACGCGGAAGGGAAGTACGCGGGCGTCCCCTCCACCCCCGCCGCCGTACCCGTCTCCAGCAGGGTCCGCGCCGCCAACCGGCACACCGCCCGTTCCTCGTCGGGGATCACCCCCAGCCGGTTGAAGAGCATGTGCAACTGGGACGCCCACACCCAGGACCAGGGGGCCGGCGCCTCGGGCGGAGCCCCCTCGGCGGCGCCGGCGGCCCGCAGCCCGGCGTCGGCCGTGCGGACCCGGTCCGTCCAGTGGTGCAGCCAGGGCGCCGCGGAGCCGTCGGCGAGCCGGCGGCGCAGCTCCCGGGCCCGTCGCGACAGGGTCGAACGCTGCGCCGCGTAGACCGAGTTGACCCGTGCGTGCACGGACGCCCCCGGCAGCAGCGGCACTTCACTCACCCACCGCCAGCCCGCCGCATGCCCGCGCAGCCAGCGGGCCGCGCCGAGCCGGTCCATGCCGAGGGCGTGCGCCGTCGCGTGCGCCAGATCGGCCGCGACCGCCAGCCGGGCGGATCCGCCCCCGCCCTCCAGCTCCCGCAGGGCGTCGAGGACCACCTTCGTGGAGGCGACGAACACCTCCTCGGCGAGGGGCAACGCGCCCAGCCCGCCGTAGCGTTCGACCTCGGGCAGGTACGGCACGCCACGGACCTCCCCGTGGGCGGAGGGCCAGGGACCCGGCACCGCGGGGACCTTCCGCGCGGCGCGCCCGAGCCGGTCCGCCAGCCGGGCCGCGGCCCCCGCGTCCAGATCGCGCACCCGGATCCGCAGGTGGGGGCCGTCCTCCCCGTAGCGGATGAAGAACCACCCGGTCGCCTCCCCGGCCGCCACGAGGCCGTCGAGGTACGGCGCCGCGTCGCGCAGCAGGAACGCGTCGGTGTCCTCGGCGCTGGAGTGCAGGAACACGTGAGCGCTGTACCAGGTACCGGTACCGGTCGTCGTCATCTGGGGTCCTCGTCGTGGGGCCGGATCAGGGGAAGGGGTGGGGGTGGACCGAGAGGTCCTCCAGGCGCAGCGGCCGCCGCGACCGCCCCAGCCGGTACGGCACCTCCAGCAGCCGGGACAGGCCCCGGACGCGGTGGTTGACGTGCCCGAAGGTCATCGGCAGCGAGCCCGGGACGATGGCCTTCACGCAGTGCAGCCCGAGCCGCTCGCGCAGCCCCGGCTCGCTCTGGTCGACGGCGATGACCTCCAACCCGGCCCGGGACCACCGCTCCACGGTCGCCCCGAGCAGGACGGAGAGGTCGCCCACCGGCGCCGGCGCCCCCGGCCAGGCCTCCTCGACGCTCACGCGGGGCGTGTCGGCGTAGAGGAACGCCAGCCGGGGGGCCGCCTCGGGCAGGGTGCCCAGCCCGACGTGGTCGTCCAGGGTCGTCACCAGCTCCGGCCGGTCCAGCATCGGCCGCAGTCGTCGGGGATCGCGGGGGCCGCCCTCGGCGAGCGAGCGGGGCCCCGACTCGACGACGTTGGTGACGACTTCGGCGACCGCGGAGCGGATGGCGGCGCGCGGATCGTGGTGGGCCCCCGCGGCCAGGAACATCCTGGGCGCCCGCGGGTGCGAGCCCTCGTAGCGGCAGACCGCGACGACGGCGGGGACGCCGAGGTCGTTCGTCGCGTCGAGCAGGACGAGCCGGTACCCGGCCAGGGCCGCCCGGTCCACGAGCAGCGCGGTGTCCGGGTCGTCCGGCGGCGGGGCGATCCGCCGCAGGGGCGTCGCCGCGTACCACGCCATCAGGAAGGCGTCGCGCTCGGCCACCTCGAACAGGCCGTAGAGCAGGGCCTCTTCGGGGCTGTTGCCGAGGCCGCAGCCGTTGGAGGACTCGTACACCACGCGTGGCCCGCGGCTCCCGGGCACGTCCCAGTACGCGACGTGCTCGGGGACGGCCCGCGCGCGCCGCAGGGTGAGCGACCAGCCGTGCACCCAGTCCATCTCCAGGTCGGGCGCGTAGGGGACGGTCGGCGACGCGGGGTGCCCGTGGTAGCGGGGGTCGGGCAGGCCGAGCCGCCGCGGGTCCACGGCCCGCTCGGGCCCGAGCCGCGCGAAGGAGGCCCGCAGCACGGTCCGTTTGCCGGTCGGGCGCATGCCCGCGTACCGCTCGACCCCCTCGAACAGGGCGATCCGCTCACTGCCGCCGAAGTCGAGGGACCGGCCGTACCCGCCATCGTCCACGGCGCGTCCGTCGCTCACGAAGGCGCTGGTGAGGCAGAACGCCGAGTCCTCGGAGCGGAAGAGCCGCCGCACCGGGCCGAACCGCTCGTCGAGGAGCGCCCCGCGCAGCCGGGCCGGCGCGGTCAGCGGATTGGGGGCGCGCAGGACGTACGGGTCCGGCAGCGGGCGCGGCGCCGACGGCAGCGGGACGACGGCGGCCGCGGAGTCCGCCGGCAGCGGCCGGCACACCGGGCAGCCGCCGACCGGCCGGACGCGATGGGTGGACCAGGTGCCCCGGCCCTGGTGGACGAGGTGCACCACGGCCGCCCCGGGGTCCGGATCCGGCGCGCCCGCGCCGGAATCCAGCAGGCCGACCGCGAGGGCGCCGAGCGCGTCCGACAGGGCCGGGGAGGGTACGCCGCCCAGCGCCAACTCCGGGCTGCGCCACGGCACCCGGCCGCCCGCCGTGGCGAGCCGTTGGTACTCCGTACAGCTCAGGCAGGCCGGCGCGCCCGGCCGCAGCACCGGACCGACGACGGCCAGGGCGCCGTCGAAGCGCACCGGGACGAGGGCCACGGGGTGTCCGAGCGCATGACGGCTCAGCTCCTCGGCGAGCCCGAGCGTCCAGCGCGTCAGCAGGACCACGGCCGGTCCGGACGTGAACGCCGTCGCGGACGCCGCGTCGAGGACGGGCACGGCCGGCCCTGCCGGGCGGGGTGGTGTCGGGGCGAGGGTGCTCATCGGTCCTCCTGTGGAGCCGGCAGCACGGTGAACCCGAACGCCTCCAGCAGCGAGGCGAGTTCCGGGTGCGAGCGTAGGGCCGCGACGGCCGGTGCGGGGTTCGCGATCCGGCGCAGCGCGTCCTGGTGCGCCTCCTCGCGTCCGGCCAGGTCGGCCAGCCACGGGCCGGTACCGCCCACGTCCTCCCAGCCGGCCGTCCGGACTCCGGCGGTCGCCAGTGGCGCGAGTGCGCCGTCCGGGGTGACGACGCGCGCGCCGGGCCGCCCCTCGGCGGCGGCGCGGGTGCGGACGACGGCGCCGAGCGCGGCGAAGGCGGCCGCGTCACCGGGGGTCGCCTCGACGGCGTCACCGAGCGGCGGGGGCGGCGGCGCCGACCGGCCACCGGGTGCGCAGGGACGTACGACGGCGCGGTAGGCCTCCACGCCCGGGGCGAGGCGGACCACCTCCAGCCGCGCGGCCACCCCGAGGCGGCCGGTCAGCGTGGCCCACCAGTGGCGCAGCTGGGGGTGGTCCGCCCACCGCTCGGCGGCCACCGCGTGCGGCCGCTCCGGCGCGGGCGCGGGGAGACGTAGGGCGGCGCCGCGCAGGGCCCGTCCCCGGGCGTGCCCGGGAGTGGCGCCGACGGTGAAGAGGCCCTCGCCCAGCTGGAGTTCGGCCGCCCGGCAGAAGAGGTCGAGGCGGGCCAGGTCCAGCCGCGCCGCACCGCCGAGCAGCGCGGCCCCGGCCGACCCGGTGTCGGCCCCGGGCAGCGCGCAGCCGGCCAGGGGTACGGGCAGTTGCCGTAGGTCCGCCGGGAGCGGCTCGGGCAGCGCACCGCAGTGCTCGTCGGTGAGGGCCGCCATCCGTCGCAGCGCCTCGACCAGGGTCGCGGCCGGTGCGAGCCGGACCCGCCGGTCGGCGTCGATGCGGACGGGACCCGGCCAGGTGAGGTAGTCGGCCCGCAGCGGGCGGGCCCGCGCCAGCAGCACGGAAGGCAGGACGCAAGGCAGCACGGAAGGCGCGTCGGGTGGGGGCCGTTCGTCCTCCCCCTCGCGGGACGGGTCGGGCTGCCCGGCCGCCGCGCACAGCAGCCGGTGCGCCGCGGCGCCCGCGAGCAGGGGCAGGAACGCGGCGGGCGCGGGATCGAAGCCCGCCGGCCCCCGCGGCGGGTCGGAGCGGCCCCACCGGGCCTCCAGGGCATCGGCGTCGGCGCCGACCTGCGCGGGGCTGCCCGGCGCGGTGGCGTAGCCCTTCCCGCCGAGGTGCCCGACCGCGACGCACCGCTCGGGTCCGGCGCCGTGCAGGCGGAGCAGGACCCGGTCCGCGGGCAGCCCCGGATCGGTGGTGTGGTCCACGGGCAGCCCGCCGGCCGCCAGCGCGCGCCCGGCGGCCCCGGCCAGCGGCCCCTGCGGCGCGGCGGCCACGACCTCGGCCCGGGCCGAGGCGAGCGCGGCGGCCGCGGCACCCGGACGCTCGGCGCTCGCCCCGGCCCAGTCGGCGACCGGATCGCCGGGCGGAGCGGGAGCCGGTTCGGCCACGAGGAGCCCGTGCGCGTCCAGTTGGCCGAGCAGGGTGTGCACGGAGGCGCGCAGGGTCGGACCGGCCGCCATCGAGTCCAGGAGCTCCGCCACCCTCCCCTCGCGCAGCGGCTCGGCGAGCAGCCGCCAGAGCGAGGGCAGCGCCCCGCCGCCCTCCAGGGTGAGGGTCCCGCGACGCCCGCGCAGGTGCAGGCCCGCGCGCAGCGGGGTGACGGCGACCCCGGGACGCAGCCGCCGGTCGGTGAGGGCCGCGCCGCTCACGATCGGCCTTCCACCGCGTCGACGGCCGCGCCGATCTCGCTCCGCCAGTCGCAGCCGGTCAGGGCGGGTACCGACCGGATCACCAGGTGCGCCGCCAGGTACCGCTCCAGCGGGCGGACGTCACAGATCGCGAGGAGGCGGTAGAGGGCGTTCGTACAGGCGCGGTGCACCAGGTAGTCGGGCTTCTTCCACATCCTCCCGTCGGGGTCGGAGCGCCGCAGCTGGTGGTGGAAGTCGCTGAAGCCGGTCCGCTCCTCGGGGTTCCAGCGCAGGGCCACGGCGGCGTCCCCGGTGGCGGCGGCGCGCGCCCGATAGGCGTCGGGGTCGCCGTGCAGGTCGGCGCCCGCGTCGTAGCGGCTCCGCGTCAGCTGCCAGGCACCCGCCGAGTAGGCGCTCCAGGCCCGCTCCCACCCGCGGGCGCCGCCGTCGTGGATCCTGCCGACGAGTCGGGTGACGGCGTCGCCCGCGCGGTCGGCATGGCGCTCGAATCGCTCCCGCAGTCGGCCCGCGGGATCCTCGTGGAAGAGGAAGTCCTCCAGGTGGGAGACGTACGAGTAGTGCCCGCCGGCCAGGCCGCCGGGGTGGGCGCCGGCGTGCGCGGCCAGGGCGACCACCGCGAGCTGGACCCGGGCGTCGGCGGTGTCGCCGTGGTCGGCCAGGAAGCGGGCGCCCGCGCGCAACGGCTCCAGGCCGGCCCGCAGGAGGTCGTCGCGCAGCTCGGCGCCGGCGGCCCCGAGGAGGCCGCGCAGCGGGGCGTCGTCGACGGGCGCGAGGCGGACCGTGTTGTCGGGCGCGATCGGTCCGTAGGGCGGGGCGAGGAGTTCGGCGCGGCCGGCGACGGACGCCTGCTCCAGCAGTTGGGCGTCGGTGAGTTCGCCGTGCGAGGGGTGGGTCCGCAGCCAGTCGCGGGCCCGGCTCGCGGCGGCGGCCGCGGCGGCGTCGACCCGGGCGGCCGGGCCCCCCAGGCGGAGCCTGAGGTGGGGGCCGTGCAACCAGTGCCGTTCGACGTGGGCGCTCAGCCCGTCCGCCGCGCAGGTCGCGGCGAGCGGCAGCAGCACGTCGCGCAGCAGCGGCGCCTTGACGGGGTGGTGGTAATGGACGATCACGTCGAGGGCCGTGCCGGCGGGGGAGGGGTCGGCACCGCTGGAGGGGGAACTGTCGCGGGAGTCGCTCTCGGAGGGTCGCACCGCTCGTACGCTCGCTTCCACTGTCGTCGGGGGTCGCTTCATCGGAGCCGTCCGGACCGGTAGACCTCCAGGACGAGCTCCACCGCGCGGGCCGGTGCGTCCCGGCCGCCCGGTGCGGGCAGGGCCTCTTCCAGGACCGCGCCGGCGTCGACGTGTCGGGACAACCACTTGGCCAGGCACCTCAGGTGCAGCGGGTTGCCGAGGTCCACGAGGTGCGGTTTGGGGCGGCTCAGCCGGTGCAGGAACGCGGCCCCGGCGCCGTCCGTCCCTCCCGCGTCCCCCGAGTCCCCCGTGCCCGGCGCGCCGGCGGCCGGGTGCAGGAACAGCTGCTCCGGCAGGTCCAGCAGGGCGCGCCAACGGGCCGTCGCCGCGGCCGGCACCGGTTCGGTCCCGAGGTCGGCGCGCAGGGCGCGGACCACCTCGGGCGGTAGCAGCCAGCGGCGCCGGCGGAGCACCACGTGGCGGTGGCGCAGCCGGGCGGTGCGGGTCACCGGGCCACCCGGTGCGGCGACGCAGTGCCGGGGCACCAGCGACCCGAAGTCGACGGCGCCGTGCGGGTGGTCGGCCAGGTGGGCCCCGATGCGGCGCGGCAGCAGGACGGGGGCCAGGAAACCCGGATAGAGGACGTCGAGGTGTTCACCCGTGCTCCGCAGCCGGAAGCGGACCTGGTCGGTGGCCTCGTCGTGGACGAGGTCCAGGTCGGCCTCGCCGATCGCCGCCCAGCGGCGGTCGGGTCCGATCTCCCGCGGGACGAGCATCGGGTGGAGGTTGGCGTTGAAGCCGCCGACGGGCCGGATCTGCGCGGCCCGCGCACCGGGCCCGAGTCCGCGGTGGATCTGCCGCGAGACCTCGGCCCGGGCGCCCGGGTCCAGGGCGTCCAGGAACCGGCTGGTGAACCGGCCCCACCCGCCGTACACGTGGTTCACGCAGAGCAGGCCGGGCCCGGGACCCGGGGCGCGCTGGACGAAGTACGCGTAGCTGAGCGGGCGTTCGACCGCCCAGGCGGGCAGGCGCTCGCCGAGGCCCTTGACGAAGTCCGGCGACAGGACGACCTCGTGGACGCGCGCCCGGTCGTCCCCCGGGTCGCTCCCGCGCTCGTCCGGGGCGTCGCCGACGGCCCGGACGGCCCGCGCCCGCAGGGCGGCGATGTCCGCCGTCCCGGTCGGGAAGTCGGCGGGGTCCTCGGGGGCGAGCGTCGCGGCCCGCCCGGCGGCCTCCCAGGCTCCGGCGACCTCGCCGCCGAACTCCCACGGGTGGTGGCAGGTGCCGCCGGAGCCGTAGCGCTCGACGAAGCGGTCCCGCAGGAGGCGGCGGACGACGTGCCCGTGGTCGAACAGCTCGGCGAGGGCGGTGACTTCGCCGAGGGCCTCGTGGTCGGCGCCGTCGAGGAAGCCGTCGACGACCAGCGGGCGGGGGGCGACGACGTCCTCGGTGAGCACGCTGAGCGGGGCCGATGCGGGCGGGACGGGACTGCCGGCGTCGGCGAGCACCCCCGCCCAGCTCCGGGACAGCCCGGCGAGGAGGGCGGGACGCTCGCCGGCGGGCGCGGCCCCGAACCCCGCCGTCCCCCGGCCGAGTTCGAGGATCCGTTCGGCGAGCATGGGGTCACCGGCGAGCGAGGGGTCTGCGGCGTGGGCCGGGTCCCCGGGGTGCGCCGGGAGCTCGGGGTGCGTCGGGTCGATGGTGCGCAGCCAGGACGCGATCCGCTCCAGCGGGTCGGTGTCCTGCGGGGCGAACGGCTCGCCGCTCACCAGCAGTCGGGCCTCGAAGAGCCGGCCGAGGAAGGCCGCGGCGGCGTCGGCTCCGGCGCCGCCCGCCCCCTTCAGCGCGGCGGTCAGGAAAGCGGCCAACTCGCCCAGCTGGCGGGGGCTTTCGGCCCACTCGGTGACCAGGCGCAGCGGGACCCCGCGGATCAGCTCCACCTCGTCCTCCTCGGCCACCAGGAACCGGCCCCCGGCGAAGGAGGTCCGCTCCCGCGCGTACGCGGCCCGCAGGCCGGTGATCCGCGCGGTGCTGGTGATGCGGTGGGGGAGTGCGGCCCGCCGGTGCGGGGCGGCCAGGAGCGCGCGGGTGAGGGCGCTCGTGAGGGTGCGGTTGACCTTCACGACCGCGTGTAGGGGGTCCTCGAAGAGCGGCGCGGTGCCCCAGTCGCGGACGGTCCCGGCCCGCGTCGCCGCGCCGAAGGCGTCCTCGGGCGTGGCCAGCGGACCCCAGCCGACCGCGGTGAACCACGACAGGGGACTGGTCTTGGTACTGGCCCGCAGGGCGTAGCGCAGGGCGGTGGGCTCTTCCTTGCGCGCCCTGCGGTCGGTCGCTCCGGTGCCCGCCCGCTCCACCGCGCGCAAGAGGTCCGCGCTGGTGAGGGCGACGGCCCGGCCGAGGGCCGGTTCCCGGCACAGGGCGGCCAAGGACGCGCGCTCGCCGGCCAGGGCTCCTTCGGTGACGGCCCCGAGCGCCGTGAGCACCTCGGCCCGCCGGGCCCGCAGCGCGAGCCAGGTGGCGAGCGGCGGCACCCGGTCCGGGAGGTCGTCGAGGCGCTCCAGCAGGGCGGGTCGGGGCTCGCGGCCGTTGTGCAGGGCGCGGCGCAGCGGGAGGACGACGTCGCGGTGGAAGGCGGGCGGATGGCCGTCCCGGCTGTCGTGGAGGGCGTCGGTCAGGGGCGCGGTGATCCGCAGCAGCCGGGCGTCCGTCCGGTGCAGGCGGTCGAGCGAGGTGCGGAAGGCCGCCGCGGCCGGGAGTTGGGCGGGATGGGCGAGCACGGTGGCGCGGACCAGTGCGTACGACGCGGTGCGCACCCGGTACGCGTCCGCTTCCCCCGGCTGTGACCGGGGTGGTGACTGCGGTGGTCGTGGCTGTGACCCACCCTGTGACCGTCCCATGGTGCTCCCTCCCCGTCCTGCCGGTCGTGGTGCGCGGTGGGGCCCGCCCCGGTCGGTCCGGGCAGCCCGGAGCCGCGGCGGCCCGCGCGCCTCCCGCCGTACGCGAAGTACGGCGGGAGGACGCGCGGCCGTGCCGTACGGCCGTGTCGTGCGGCCGTGACGCGCGCGGTGTCGGTGCCCGGGATCTCGGCCCCGGCTACACCGTGGGGGTGTCGGTCTGCGGTTGGGCGCAGGAGGAGGAGCCCTGGCAGGAGGAGGAACCCCAGGAGGCTCCGCCTTCGGGCAGCGCGACCGTGTCGCTCATCGAGGTGACGGTGAGGTCGTCGAGGTCGAGTGCCAGGTCCTGGAGTTCGAACTCGGTGGTGTGCGCGTTCGGCGTGGTGTCGGACATACGCGTCTCCCTGTGTGAGTGGCGGGGGTTCGTGTTTCCGTGTGCCGTTTGTGCGGCGGTCACCACATTGGTCCACCGCGGTCGCGAAGTGCTGGAGGTGCGGTCCACGCGCGGTCGAGAAGCGGTGGGGGACATACCGGTCGGGCGATCGAACGCCACAAGTCTTCGGGCTCTGTTCACCCGCCCGTGACCTGCGGCTTTCCCGACGGGTCGGCCGACCCGTTCGAATGGCACCGTAAACAGGTCTGGACCATTTCATTCGCGCCAAATCCATGTGTCGATCGCCGCGTTGGGCCCGCATTGGGCATGTGGTCTATACCTTTGGCGGTAGAGTGGGTCACCTGAAACCGGCACATATACAGCCGTGGGGGGCTATATGACCGTGCATCATCTTCCGCAGCCACCATCCGACGACGAGTTGTACTGGTACTTCGGCCCGCAGCGTCGCTGGGTCCTGATCAGCACCTCCCTCGCCTTCAGCTTCACCGCGGTGACGATGTTCACCTTCTCGCTGCGAACGCCCGCCCTGTGGGCCTTCCTCGCGGTCCTCGGCCTCAACGTCGTGGCTCTGGTCCTCTCCTCCGTCAACAGCCTGCGCCAGCGGCGCCTGACCCGGCAGTCGCACGAGATCCTCGTCCGGGCCTGGCGGCCCGCCGAACTGCCCAGCGTCGACCTCTACTTGCCGACCTGCGGCGAACCCCTGCCCGTCCTCGCCAACGCCTACCGCGCCGTCGCCGAGGTCGACTGGCCGGGCGCGCTCACCGTGTGGGTCCTGGACGACGGGGACCGGCCCGAGGTCGCCGCGCTGGCCGCCGCGCACGGCTACGAGTACGTCGTGCGCCCCGACCGGGGCCACCTGAAGAAGGCCGGCAACCTCAACCACGCCCTCACCCTGAGCAGCGGCCAGTTCATCGCGATCCTGGACGCCGACTTCGCGCCCCGGCCCGATTTCCTGCGCCACCTTGTCCCCTACCTGGCCGACCCCGCCGTCGGCATCGTCCAGAGCCCGCAGTGCTTCGACACCGACGAGGGCATGGGCTGGATCCAACGGGCCGCGGGCAGCGCCCAGGAGTGGTTCTTCCGCTGGATCCAGCCGTCCCGGGACGCCAGCGACGCCGCCATCTGCTGCGGCAGCAACGCCGTCTACCGGCGCCGGGCGATCGATCTGGCCGGGGGGTTCGCCCGGCTCGACCACAGCGAGGACCTCTACACCGGACTCGCCCTGTACGAACAGGGTTTCCGCACGCTGTACGTGCCCGTCCTGGTCGCCAAGGGCACGTCGCCCGACGAGGTCACCGCCTTCATCAACCAGCAGTACCGGTGGGCGATGGGCAACCTGCACCTGATCGGCACCCCGGTGCTGGGACGGATGCGCGCGCCCTGGCGGATGCGGCTGTGCTTCTACGAGGGCGTCGTCGGCTACCTGACCACGGTGGTGAACACCTTCGCCGCGCCGCTGCCGCCGCTGGTGATGATGTTCTGGTACCCGGACCACATCCGGCCCTGGCACGTCCTGCCGCTGCTCGCCCCGCTGTGGCTCTGGCACGTGCTGCTGCCGCGCATCAGCCGGACCCGCTGGCGGGTGGAGGTGATCCGCGCGAACGTCCTGACGAGCGTGGCCGCCGCGACGGCGTTCCTGCACACCCTGCGCGGCCGCAGCGCCGCGTGGGTGCCCACCGGTGTGCGCGGCCCGAAGGCCTCGGGCGGGATGGCCCGGCGCGTGGTGGCCGTCTCGCTGGTGTGGCTGGTGCTCTCCAACGGCGCTGCCGCCACCGGCCTCGCCCTCGCCGTCGCCCGCAACGGCTGGGAGCCCAACTGGGGCCTCCTGCTCTACCTGTTGGTGCAGTGCCAGATCAACGTCCCGCTGATCCGGGACCTGATCACCGAATCGCGCGGGGCAACGGAGCCCCGGAGCACGGCCGGTGACACCGGTTGGCTGCGTGCCCGACTGCGGACCGCCCTGCGGTCCGGCACCGGCATGCGGCCCCGTCGCTGGCCCGAGACCCTGGCCGCCTCCGCGGCCCTCCTGCTCATCGGCCTGCTGGCATCCGGGTGGGTCAACCCGATGCTTCCCTGGCTGAGTTGAAAGGCTTCGTCACCATGCCCTTCCCCGTGACTCCCGGCTTCCGCCGGAAGCACAGCGCCACCCCGGCCCCGCGGCCGTCCGCCGCGGCGTCCGGGCCGCCGGCCGAGGCGGGCGGCGCGCCCGCGCGGGCCGCTTCCGGCGGCGAATCCGGACCCAGTCCGCACCGGTCCGCCTTCCGGCCCGACATCGAGGGCCTGCGCGCGGTGGCCGTCCTCGCCGTCCTCGCCTTCCACGCCGGAATCCCGGGGCTGGCGGGCGGGTTCGTCGGGGTCGACGTCTTCTTCGTCATCTCCGGCTACCTGATCACCGGCCTGCTGGTCCGCGAGGCGATCACCACCGGCCGGATCCGGCTCGGGGACTTCTTCTCCCGGCGGGCCCGGCGCCTGCTGCCGTCGGCCGCCGTCGTGCTCGGCGTGGTGGCGGTGGCCGGAGCCTGGCTGACCGTACCGCTGCGGCGCGCCGTGCTGGAGTACGATGTCGTCGCGGCGGCCGTGTCCGTCGCCAACTGGCGGTTCGTCGCGCAGCAGACGGACTACCTCGCCGCGAGCCACGACCAGAGTCCCCTCCTGCACTTCTGGTCCCTGGCCGTCGAGGAGCAGTTCTACCTCTTCTGGGCCCCGCTGATGGCGGTGATCGCCCTCTGCACGGCCCGCGCGGTCCGCCGGGGCCGGGTCGTGCGCGCCGTCGTGGCGCTCGCCACCCTGCTGCTGGCCCTCGGCTCCTTCGCGCTGGCCCTGAGCTGGACGGACCACTCGGTCTCGCTCGCCTACCTCGGCACCCCCTCGCGGGTCTGGCAGTTCGCCACCGGTGCGCTGCTGGCGCTGCTGCCCTGGCACCTGCTGCGCGGTCCGCGTCCGCTGCGGTTGCTGTGCGGCTGGGCCGGCGCCGTGGCGATCGGCTGGTGCGTGGTGGCGTACGACGCGAGCACCCCGTACCCCGGATTCGCGGCGCTCGTCCCGACCCTGGGCGCCGCCGCCGTCATCCTCGCCGCGATCCCCGGGCGGGGCGAGCGCAACGTCGAGGGTGCCTACGGCGTCGGGCGGCTGCTCGCCGGCCGCGCGCCGCGCGCGGTCGGGCGGCTCTCCTACAACCTCTACCTGTGGCACTGGCCCGTGCTCGTGTTCGCCGAATCCGCCCTGGGCACGCTCGGCTGGCCCGTCAAGGCGGCGCTGACCCTCGCCGCCGTACTGCCCGCCCTCGCCACCATGCGCTGGGTGGAACGTCCGCTGCGCCGCAGCCGCACCGTCTCCGAACTCCCGCGCCGCGGACTGTCGGTGGGCGTCACGGCCATCGTCATGCCGGTCGTCCTCGCGCTGGTGGTCGGCGCCACCACGCTGCGGCTGCTGGGCCCGGCCACCCCCGTCGACCTCCAGGGCCTGCCGCCGGGCGCGGCCACCGGCCCCACGCTGCTCGCCCGCGGCCCGGCGGCGCCCGCGTTGGACGGCCCGGTGGTTCCCGGCCCCGCCCAGGCGGCCAAGGACTTCCCGCCGGACGGCAACTGCGAGGTGGACCCGGAGGTCACCCGCAGCCCGGACTGCCTCTTCGGCGCGGTCGACAGCCCGGACCGGATCGTGCTGCTCGGTGATTCGCACGCCGGCCAGTGGTTCTCGCCGATGCTCGCACTGGCCTCGCAACGCGGCTGGGCTCTGCAGGAGTTGGTCAAGCAGGGCTGCCCGCTCGCGAAGCTCGCCGTGGACAACCCCCAGCTCGGCCGCGCCTACCGCGAGTGCGACACCTGGCGGGCGGACGCGCTGGACCGGCTGGGGAAGCAGCCGAAGCCCCGCCTCGTCGTGATCTCCTCGCTGGCCCGCTACACCAACGATCCCGCCCTCCTGATCGGGGCGTGGGAGGAGACGCTGAAGCCGTTGCGGGCCCTCGGCGTGCCGATCGTCTACATCGAGGACACGCCCGTACCCGGCAAGGACGTCCCGGCGTGCCTCTCGGGCGCCGGCTCCTCCCCGGAGTCCTGTGCCTTCAGCCGGGCGGCCGCCCAGCAGCCCGACGTGCTGGCCCGGCGGATAGCCTCGGGCGCGCTGCCCGGCGTACGGAGCGTCAGCGTGAACCCGGTGCTGTGCCCGGGCGCCGGTGCGACCTGCCCGGCGGTGCTGGACCGGATCCTGCTCTACCGGGACGACTCCCACCTCACCAACGTCGCGGCCGTCGTCCTGACGGCCCGCCTGGAACGCCTGTTGACCGACGTCGGCGCGCTGACGACCGCCGGGGCCGCGACCGGCGCCGGGACGCCGAGCGCCGCCGCACCGCCGGCCGCCGACGGATGGCGGGAGCTGCTGCGGGACGACTTCGACGGGCCGGTGGGCAGCCGTCCATCCGCCGCCAACTGGCAGTACGACCTGGGTACGTGCTACCCGGGCTGCCCGGCGCCGCAGTGGGGCACCGGTGAGATCGAGACGATGACCGACTCGACCGACAACGTCCGCCTCGACGGGAAGGGCGCGCTGGAGATCGTCCCCACCCGCAAGGACGGGCAGTGGAGTTCGGGCCGCATCGAGACCCGGCGCGCCGACTTCGCCGCGCCGCCCGGCGGGGTGTTGCGGATCGAGGCGTCGATCGCCCTGCCGGACGTGACGGGAGCGAAGGCGGCGGGCTACTGGCCGGCCTTCTGGACCCTCGGCGCACCGTTGCGGGACGGGTACACCGGCTGGCCGTCCGTCGGTGAGCTGGACGTGATGGAGAACGTCAACGGACGGGACGACGTCTTCGCCACCATGCACTGCGGAGTCCTCGGCGGCGGACCCTGCCAGGAGCCCGCGGGCCTGACGTCCGGACCGCGGCCCTGCCCGGACTGCCGTACGGCGTTCCACTCCTACGCCGTCGAGGTCGACCTCACGCCCGGTGCGCAGGAGGTGCGGTGGTCGCTCGACGGCCGGGTGCACCACCGGGTGCGCGCGGACCGGATGGATCCGGAGACCTGGAAGCGGGCCGTGGACCACGGGGTGTTCCTCATCCTGAACGTGGCGATCGGCGGCAACCTCCCGCTCGCGGACGGCGCGACGGTGGGCCCGGCCACCGAACCGGGCCATCCGATGCGGGTCGACCGCGTGACCGTCTCGGCCAAGGACGGGGCGGCGAAGCACTCCTGACGCGGTGACGCAGGGGCCGGTCGGGCGGGTCCCCCGAGGGGCCGGGCACGTCTGCCCGGCCCCTCGGCGCGTGCTCGGGGAAGGGGCGTCGAAAGACTGGTAGGAAACTTTCCTGTTCGATAGCATTCCCGGCGGCGGCTCGGCGCGGCGCCCTCTGACAGGGGCGTGACGTGCTCAGTGAGAGTTCTGACCCGGCCGCCGTGGCGCCGCCCCCTGCCCGCGGCCGGGCCGGTGGACGGCGCTTCGCAACGGTGCCCAGCTCTCACTTCCCCCCCAGTGCAGGAGTTCCCAAGGATGCGCCTGAACGCTTCAGCACCCGCGCCGGCCCGGCGCGGCACGGTGACCCTGGTCGCCGCCGTACTCCTCCTCGTCGGAGGCCTGTTGCTCGCCCTGCCCGAACGGGCCGGGGCCGCCGCCGACTCCCTCATCTCGCGTGGCAAGCCCGCCACCGCGTCCTCCTCCGAAACCTCCGCCTTCGGCCCCGAGAAGGCTTTCGACGGCGATCCGGCTACCCGCTGGGCGAGCGCCGAGGGCAAGGATCCCCAGTGGATCCGCGTCGACCTCGGCGCCAACGCCACCGTGACGCGCGTGTCCCTGACGTGGGAGGCCGCCTACGCCAAGGTCTACCGGGTGGAGATATCCGCCGACGGCAGCACCTGGACCCGCCTCGCCAACGAGACCGCGGGCAACGGCGGTACCGACGAGTGGACCGGCCTCGCCGGCAAGGGCCGCTACCTGCGCGTCTACGGAACCGCGCGCGGGACCTCGTACGGCTACTCGCTCCACGAGGTCGAGGTATACGGCACCGTCGACGGCGGCACCCCGCCCACCGGCGCCTTCACCGTGGTCGCCGCCGGTGACATCGCCGCCCAGTGCACCGCTTCCGACAGCTCCTGCGCCCACCCCAAGACGGCCGCCCTGGCCCGCCAGATCGACCCGAAGTTCTACCTGACGATGGGCGACAACCAGTACGACGACGCCCGGATCTCGGACTACAAGGCCTACTACGACAAGACCTGGGGCACCTTCAAGGACAAGACCCACCCGGTGCCCGGCAACCACGAGACCTACGACCCGGCCGGATCCCTCGCCGGCTACAAGGCGTACTTCGGGTCCATCGCCTACCCCCAGGGCAAGACCTACTACAGCTTCGACGAGGGCAATTGGCACTTCGTCGCCCTCGACTCCAACGCCTTCGACCAGAAGGCCCAGATCGACTGGCTGAAGGCCGACCTCGCCAAGAACGGCAAGCAGTGCGTCGCCGCCTACTGGCACCACCCGCTCTACTCCTCGGGCGGCCACGGCAACGACCCCGTCAGCAAGCCGGTCTGGAACATCCTCTACGCGGCCAAGGCCGACCTGGTCCTCAACGGCCACGACCACCACTACGAGCGCTTCGCCCCGCAGGACCCGAACGGCAAGGCCACGGCCGACGGCATCACCGAGATCGTCGGCGGCATGGGCGGCGCCGAGCCGTACCCCATCGAGAACGTCCAGCCCAACAGCCAGAAGCGGATCAGCGGCCAATACGGCGTGCTGAAGCTGGACTTCACCGACTCCGGCTACAGCTTCAGCTACGTCGGCACCGACGGCAAGGCCAAGGACACCAGCCCGAAGTACACCTGCCACTGATGTACCTGGCGACCACAGGCCGCCCGGACACGTCGACCCGACCCCGCACCGGCGGGGCGGGTCGGCGGGTCCCGGGCACCGTCCTGGCACTCGGCGCGGTCAGCCTCGTCACCGACATCTCCTCCGAGATGGTCACGGCGGTGCTCCCGCTCTACCTGGTCCTCGGACTGGGTCTCTCCCCCCTCCAATTCGGCTTCCTGGACGGCCTCTTCAACGGAGCCACCGCCTTCGTACGGCTCCTCGGCGGTCACGCCGCCGACCGCGGCCACCGGCACAAACACGTCGCCGGGATCGGCTACGCGCTCTCCGCCTGCTCCCGCCTCGGCCTGCTCCTCGCCGGCGGCGCCACCGCCGGGATCGCGGCCGCCCTCGCCACCGACCGCGTCGGCAAGGGCATCCGGACGGCGCCCCGCGACGCGCTCATCACCCTGAGCAGCCCGCCCGACGCACTGGGCCGCTCCTTCGGCGTCCACCGGGCCATGGACACCACCGGCGCCCTGCTCGGCCCGCTCGCCGCCTTCGCCCTGCTGTGGGCGACGGCCGGCGCCTACGACGCCGTGTTCGTGGTCAGCTTCTGCGTCGGCCTGCTGGGGGTGCTGCTCCTGGTCCTGTACGTGCCCGGGCACCACCCGGCGCCGAGCGCGCCACCGGCACCCCGCAAGGGCGCGACCTTCGCGGCGCTGCGCGACCCCGCCTTCCGGCGCATCCTCGCGGCCACCGCGCTGCTGGGCACCGCCACGGTCGGCGACGCCTTCGTCTACCTCCTGCTCCAACAGCGCCTGGACCTGCCCGTGGGCTGGTTCCCGCTGCTCCCGCTCGGCGGGGCCGCCGCCTACCTCCTGCTCGCCGTCCCGGCGGGCCGGATCGCCGACCGGGTCGGCCGCCGGCTCCCCTTCCTGTACGGCCACCTCGCACTGCTCTGCGTCTACGCCGCCCTGCTCCTGCCCACCGGCGACGCCCCGACCCTGCTCCTGCTGCTGCCCGTCCTCGCGCTGCTCGGCGCCTTCTACGCCACCACCGACGGCGTGCTGATGGCCCTCACCGGACCGGTCCTGCCCGCCGACGGCACGGCGCGGGGACTCGCCCTGCTCCAGAGCGGCCAGGCCCTCGCCCGGATGCTGGCCGGCGTGGGCTTCGGCGCCCTGTGGACGGTGTGGGGCCAGGGCCCCGCGCTGTGGGCCGCGCTCTCGCTCCTGTGCGTCGCGCTCGCCGCCGGCTGGCTGCTGCTGCCGCGCACCACCCCGTCCCACCCCGAGAGGCGAACCGCATGACCGACCGCACCGGGTCCGGCCGACCCCCGAAGTCGCTGGGCCCCCGGGCCCGCATCGCCGTCGTGGTGAGCGCCGCGCTGGTGCTCGCGGGCGGCGCCACCGGATACGTTCTGCACGCCGGGGCCCGCCCGGCGGCCCGGGCGGCCGCCGCGGACGCCTCCTTCACCCTGGCGGGTCCCGCCCTGTACTTCCGCGACCCCACCACCGGCCGGGTCGCCCACCGTCCGCTCTCCGGGGACGCCGACGCGCGCGTCGCAGGAGGGCCCTCCTGCGACCGGTTCTACGCCGCCGCCGACACCGCGCTGTGCCTGCGCGCCGAACCGGGGGTGCTGCCCAAGACGTACGCGATCGTCCTCGACCGACAGCTGCGCGAGGTCCGCCGGGTCACGGTGCCGGGCGTCCCCAACCGGGCCCGGGTCTCGGCCTCGGGGCGGATGCTGTCCTGGACGGTCTTCGCGAGCGGGGACTCGTACGCCACCAGTGCCTTCTCCACCCGGACCGCCATCCTCGACCTGCGCACCGGATACCTGGTGACCTCCATGGAGCAGATCCCCCTCACCCTCGACGGCGCCCGCTACCACGCGCCCGACGTGAACTACTGGGGGGTGACCTTCGCCCGCGACGACAACCGCTTCTACGCGACCGTCTCCAGCAAGGGCCGGACCCACCTGGTCGAGGGGAACATGGGGGAGTGGTCCGCGCGCGTACTGCGGGAGAACGCCGAATGCCCCTCGCTCTCGCCCGACAACACCAGGATCGCCTTCAAGAAGAAGGTCTCCGACGACCCGGCCGCACCCTGGCGGTTGTACGTCCTCGACCTGCAGTCGATGCGGGAGACCCCGCTCGCCGAGACGCGCAGCGTCGACGACCAGGCGGCCTGGCTGGACGACGGCACGCTCGCCTATGCCCTGCCGGGGGCGGACGGCAGGGCGAGCGACATCTGGACCGTACCCGCGGACGGCACCGGGACCCCTCGGCTCACCACGCCCAACGGCTCATCACCGGCGGCGCTGCGCTAGACCGTGCCGGGTCCGATCCGCTGTCCGCCGGCGGCCCGGGCCCGGGCCGTCAGCTGGCGGAACCCGCCGCCGAACCCGTCGCGAGGTCCGCGCCCCAGCGCGCGATCGCGGCGGGCAGGTCGAGCGCGCCGGAGCGCAGGTCGGAGTCGGCGCCGGGCCAGTCCTCGCGCGGGACGCGCCACATCAGCTCGAACTCGTTGCCGTCCGGGTCCTTGGCGTAGAAGGACTTCGAGACCAGGTGGTCGGTCGCGCCGACGAGCGCTCCGAGCGCGCCGAGCTTCTCGCCCAGCTCCCGCAGCTCGCCGAGGGTGCCGACCTCCCAGGCCAGGTGGTAGAGCCCGACCCGGCCCTGCTCCGGCCCGGGTGCGTCGGCGCCGATCGCGAACAGCCCGAGATCGTGGTCGTTGAGGCTGCCCGGCGCGCTCAGGAAGGCGGCGCGGCCGGGGATCAGGTGGTCGACCTGGAAGCCGAAGACGTCGCGGTAGAAGGCGACGGACCGCTCGACCTCGCGGATCCAGAGCACGGCGTGGTTCAGACGGCGGACGGACATGGCGACGGACTCCCGAATGACGCGAAGGACCTGGCTCGAAAGGTCCGGCTCGATGTGGACGGTCACCAGCATACAGTTCAAATTCGAACTACCGGGTCGAGTCCCGCGTCACACCTTGGCCTCGGGGGCGATGCCGGGGGCGACGGTGAAGGAGATCCGCTCCATGAGCGGCCGGCGCTTGGTGTTCTGGAAGGCCGCGATCCGCCACTCGCCGGCTCCGCCGGGTCCGCCGGGTCCGCCGGCTTCGCGGACCAGGGTGTATGTCTGGACCTTGCCGAGCTTGGCCGGGCGTCCGGCCTTGTAGGTGTCGCCCCTGCTGTTCACCACGGCCGCGTCGGGCCCGTAGAAGCGGACGTCGAGGATCTCGTCCGCCAGGCGGGTGCCCTTGAGGAAGCCCGCGAAGAGGGTGCGGTGGCTCTCGGTGATGTCGCGCCGCCCCCGGTAGAAGGTGCCCACGTAGGTGGTGTAGGTGGCGTCCTCGGTGAAGAGCGCGCCGTACGCGTCGGCGTCGTGGCGCGCCCAGGCGTCGACGAGGTGGGTGAGCAGGGCCCGAACGGCGATCGTGGGCTCGTTGGTGGACTGCATGACGGATCACTCCCCATTGGTTAGGGTGGCGTAGATGCTGCATCGGTGCAGTATCTGCATGCGTGCAGATATAAAGGTAGGAGGCGACCCCGAAGATGGCAACACCCAGCGGCGGCGAACCGCACGTGGTCTTCCGGCAGTACCTGGACGCGGTGGGCCTCCAGGGGCTGGCGAGCGCCGAGGCGGCCGGCCTGCACACCTCGGAGTGGTACGCCCTGAGCCTCATCACCCTGGAGGGGAGCCTGTCCTCCGGGGAGCTCTCCGCGCGCACCGGCCTGACCACCGGGGCGACGACCCGCCTCATCGACCGGCTCGAACGGTCCGGTTACGCCCGTCGCGCCGCCGACCCGGCCGACCGGCGCCGGGTCATCGTGGAAGCCGTACCGGACGCGCTCGACCGCATCGAAGACGCCGTCGGCCCGGCCCGTCGACGCGTCGCCGAGGTGATCGACAGCTACTCGCCCGAGCAACAGGCCCTGCTCTTGGACTACTTCACGCGCGCGGCTCCCGCCTTCCGCGCGGCCACCGAGGAGATCCGCGCCGCCACCGCACCGCGGCGCTCCAAGTCCCGCCCGGCGAAGGGGGAATGACGATGGCTCCCGCTGGTGGCCTTGACCCCAAGGCCACTTGAGGTCCTACGGTCGGATCCACACGATCAGCACCCGCCGACAGGAGACGCGCCATGACCCCCGCCACCCCGGTCACCCCGCCCGCCCCGGAGGCGCCCACGCCCCCTGACCGCGCACTCGTGCTCGGCCCCGGCGGCCTGGTCGGCACGGCGTGGACGGCGGGACTGGCCGCCGGGCTGCGCCGGGCGGGCGTGGAGCTCGGCGAGGCCGACCTGATCGTCGGGACATCGGCGGGGGCGATCGTCGCAGCGCTGCTCGCCACCGGCCAGGACCTCGACCGGCTCGCCGTGCCGCTGCGTCCGCCGGGCGCCGCGGCCCCGCGGCCCGCGGTGGATCCCGCCGTGCTCGGGGAGGTGTTCGCCGTCCTCGGCGAACCCGGACTGGAACCGGGGGAGGCCCGCCGCCGCGTCGGCCGGATCGCCCTGGGGCACGGCGACGCGGAGGCCGAACGGTCGCTGCTCGCGGCGCGGGGCGCCCTGATCGGGGTGGACGCGTGGCCCGAGCGCCGACTGCTGATCACCGCGGTGGACGCGGGCTCGGGAGAGCCGGTGGTGTGGGACCGGACCAGTGGCGTGCCCCTGGTCCACGCGGTGGCCGCGAGCAGTTCCTTCCCCGGGGCGGAGCCGCCCGTGACCGTCTCGGGACGGCGGTACATGGACGGCGCGCTGCGCTCGGGGGCCAACGTCGACCTCGCGGCCGGCGCCCGCACGCTGATCGTGGTCGACCCGATGGCGCACCGCTCCCCGCGCGAGCCGCTGGCGAGCCAGACGACCGCCGTGGGCGCGCGCAGCGTCGTCACCATCGGCCCCGACCCCGACGCGGCGCGTGCCTTCGGCCCCGATCTGGGCGAACGGACGAAGTGGATCCCGGCCTACGAATCCGGCCTCGCCCAGGCCGCCGCCGAGGCCGACCGACTGCGCACCGCCTGGCGCCCGGCGGCGGCCGCACGGTAGCCCTCACAGGCGTGTCGCCGTCCGGACGAGGTCGGCCACGGCTCTGGAGCGGCTGTGCGGTGGCCAGGCGATCACGGTGGTGACGTTCGGCGCGTCCAGCACGGGCACGGCGGCGAGGTCGCTCGGGAGTTGGGCGCGGCACGACTCCGGTGAGACCGCGCACGCCCGGCCGAGGGCGACGAGCTGCAGCAACTGTGCCTGGTCGCGGACCTGCGGGCCGGGGCCGGGCGGGTAGGAGCCGTCGGGGTCGGGCCAGCGCGGCAGCGGCAGGTCCGCCAGCCCGGTGATGTCGGCCATGCGTACATGGGCCCGGGCCGTGAGCGGATGCCCGGCCGGCAGGACCGCCACCTGGCCCTCCGCGGCGAGCTCTTCGGTGTGGAAGCCGGCCGTCGAGTCGAAGGGACGGTGCAGCAGTGCCACGTCGGCCCGGCCCTCGCGCAGGAATCGGGCCTGCTCGGCCGGGCCGCACAGGATGACGTCGACCGGGACGGCGCCGGGCTCGGCGGCGTACGCGTCGAGCAGCTTCGCCAGTAGTTCGCGGGACGCGCTGGCCTTCGTGACCAGGACCAGGCCGGGACGGCCGGTCGTGGACAGGGCGGCGCGGCGTGTCCTGCGCTCGGCGGCGTCCACCGCGTCGAGGGCCGCCCGGCCCTCGACCAACAGCACCGAGCCGGCCGCGGTCAGCGTGACGGAGCGGCTGGTCCGATCCAGCAGCGCTGCCCCGAGCCGGCGTTCGAGCTGCTGGATGGCCCGTGACAAGGGCGGCTGCGCGATCCCGAGTCGCTGCGCCGCGCGCCCGAAGTGCAACTCTTCGGCGACGGCGACGAAGTACCGCAGTTCCCGGGTCTCCATGCGGCCACGCTACTCCAGATCAATACCCTGTCGGTATCGTTGCCCACCCGATCGGTCTTGGACCCCCGGCGGGGTCCACGGGCAGCATGATCCCCATGAGCGAACGAACGATTGCGCTGGTCACCGGTGCGAACAAGGGAATTGGCCAGGAGATCGCCGTGGGCCTGGGCGCCCTCGGCTGGAGCGTCGGCGTCGGCGCCCGGGACGATCGGCGCCGCGAAGCGGCGGTGGAGCACCTGCGCGCGGCGGGCGTCGACGCCTTCGGCGTAGCGCTGGACGTGACCGACGACGCGAGCGTGAGCGCCGCCGCGCGGTTCATCGAGGAACGGGCGGGGCGCCTCGACGTGCTCGTCAACAACGCCGGCATCAGTGGTGAGATGCCGCAGGAGCCCACCCGGATCGACCCCGCCACCATACGGACGGTCGTGGAGACCAACGTGATCGGCGTCGTCCGCGTCACCAACGCGATGCTGCCCTTGCTGCGCCGCTCCGCCTCGCCGCGGATCGTCAACATGTCCAGCAGCCTCGGCTCCCTCACCCGCCAGTCGGGAACCGCCGCCGTGGCGAACGCGGGTCCGGTGATCGCGGCGTACGCGCCGTCGAAGACCTTCCTGAACGCCGTCACCCTGCAGTACGCGCGGGAGTTGAGCGGCACGAACATCCTGATCAACATGGCCTGCCCCGGCTACGTCGCGACCGACCTCAACGGCTTCCACGGCGTGCGCACCCCCGAACAGGGCGCGGCGATCGCCATCAAACTGGCGACCCTGCCCGACGACGGCCCGACCGGCACCTTCTTCGAGGACGCCGGTGTAGTGCCCTGGTAATCCACCCGAAGCACCCCCACGCACGCCCACCGGGGCGGTGGCGGTGGCGGTGGCGTCTGCGTCGGAGTGACTCCCATCAGCGCGGCCAGGTCTCCCTACACCAGCGGGGGGTTGAGGCGGGCGAAGCCCTCCTGGCGGTGGTACGGGAAGTACGGGTAGGGGGCCGTGCGGCTGCTCGCCGTGTCGAGCCTCGTCATCTGCTCGGCGGTGAGGTTCCAGCCCACGGCGCCGAGGTTCTGGCGCAGTTGCTCCTCGTTGCGGGCGCCGATGATGACGGAGGACACCGTCGGGCGCTGGAGCAGCCATCGCAGGGCTATCTGCGGTACCGCCCTGCCGGTCTCCTGTGCGATCTCGTCCAGGGCGTCGACCACGCGGTAGAGGTGTTCGTCCTCGACCGGCGGGCCGTAGTCGGCGGTGTCGTGCAGCCTGCTGCCCGTGGGCAGGGGTTGGCCCCGGCGGATCTTCCCGGTCAGCCTGCCCCAGCCGAGCGGGCTCCAGACGATGCCGCCCAGCCCTTGGTCCATCCCGAGCGGCATCAGCTCCCACTCGTAGTCACGGCCGAGGAGGGAGTAGTAGACCTGGTGGGCGACGTAGCGCTGCTGGCCGAGCCGGTCGGCGGCGGCGAGGGACTTCATCGCCTGCCAGCCGGAGAAGTTGGAGATGCCGAGGTAGCGGATCTTCCCGGCCCGCACCAGGTCGTCCAGGGTGGACAACACCTCCTCGACCGGTGTTCCGGCGTCGAAGGCGTGCAGCTGGAAGAGGTCGATGTGGTCGGTGTCGAGGCGCCGCAGGGCGCTGTCCACGGCCCCGATCAGGCGGGAGCGGGAGGTGCCGGCGTCGTGCGGGCCGTCGCCCATGGGCAGTCCGGCCTTGGTCGAGACGAGCACCTGGTCCCGGCGGCCCTTGAGCGCGGCCCCGAGCACCTCCTCCGAGGCGCCGCCGGAGTACACGTCGGCGGTGTCGAACATCGTGATCCCGGCGTCGATGCAGATGTCGACGAGGCGGCGCGCCTCCGCCACTCCCGTGGTGCCCCAGGATCCGAAGAGCGGTCCCTGTCCGCCGAAGGTGCCCGCGCCGAAGCTCAGCGCCGGAACCCGCAGTCCGGACGTGCCCAGTCGCCTGTACTCCATGACATGTCTCCCCTCGTCCACAGATCCAGCTAATGGGTCCGTGGTTCCGTTAAGATGGCGCCAGCGTAGCAAGATGTCGCGACTAATGGAACTGGAGTCCCGTTATGGAGTCAGAGGAGTCGCTGGAGCCCGGGTCCGAGCCCGCGTCCGCGTCCGGGTCCGGGGGGATCCGGCCCGGGGGGCGCACGGCGCGGGTGCGGGCCGCCGTGCTCCTGGCCGCCGGGGACGTGCTGGCCGAGCAGGGGTTCGCCCACCTGGACCTCACCGACGTCGCGCGCCGCGCGGAGGTCGGGAAGACGACCGTCTACCGCCGCTGGGGCACGGTCACGGGCCTCGTCACCGACCTCCTGCTGGACATGGCGCAGCAGTCCGTCCCCCGGACGGAGACGGGCACCCTGCTCGGCGACCTGACGGCCAACGCCCGTCTGGTGCGGCGCACGTTGGCCGATCCCCGGCAGGGCGCCCTGTTCAAGGCGGTGATCGCGGCCGCCACCTGCGACCCGAACGCGGCCCGCGCCCTGTACGAGTTCTACGCCGTCCGCGTCGCGGAGTGGGCGCCGTGCGTCGAAGCGGCCGCCGCCCGCGGCGAGGTGCCCGACGGCACCGACCCCCACGAGGTGATCCGCGCCGCGTCCGCCCCCTTGTACTACCGGCTGCTGACCACGGACCTGCCCCTGGACGAGGCCGCCGCCGACCGCGCGGCGACGGCCGCGACGGTGGCCGCCCGCGCGGGGGCGTACGTACGGCCCGCATGACGGCCGGGCCGGCGACGGCGTGCCGACGCCCCCGCGAGGGCGACGTCATGAAGAAGCGCTGCGCCCCCGCCTCCCGCATGCGCGCCGACCTTGGCCGGAAACCGTGTCCCGAGGGCCGGGCGGACACCGCCACCGGCGCGCCGTCCAGCGGCCATGTGGGGGAACGCCCCGGACCCCGGTGGCCGCGCACCGCACGGCCTTGGCCGGATCCGGCCCTGCGCGCCGGAACCCATCGCGCGAGATCCCTCGGCGCGCGTCACCCGTGGCTTACGATCTCGGCGGACATTGCCCCGGCGGCGCGGGTCCCGTCCCGCGCCCACCGCCCGCCCCGCATCCGTGGAGGTCAACCGTGTTCCGGACGGCCAGAGGAAACCGCAGTCGCCCCAGCAGCCGCCGCCTGCGGGCCGCGGCCGCAGTCACCGCGACGGGCGCGTTCCTGCTCGCCGGGTGCTCCTCCAGCGGCGACGGCCCGGGGGAGGCGGCCGGCGGGGTGCCCGTCGTCGAGAAGGGCAAGCTGACCACCTGCACGCACCTGCCCTACCCGCCGTTCCAGTTCGAGAAGGACGGCAAGGTCGTCGGCTTCGACGTCTCCCTGATCGATCTGGTGGCGAGCCGGCTGAAGGTCGAGCAGAAGATCCTCGACACGCCCTTCGAGAACTTCAAGACCGGTGCCTTCCTCAACTCCGGCGAGTGCGACCTCGCGGCCGCCGGCATGACGATCACCGACGAGCGCAAGAAGAACGTGGACTTCTCCGTCCCCTACTTCGACGCCACCCAGGCGCTGCTCGCCACCAAGAAGAGCGGTGTCACCTCGCTCGCCGACCTGAAGGCGAAGGCGAAGAAGCTGGGCGCGCAGGCCGAGACCACCGGCGAGAGCTACGCCAAGGCGCAGGGCTTCGACCCCGTCGCCTTCGAGAGCTCGGACGCGGTGCTGAACGGACTGCGCACCGGGCAGGTCGACGCGGTCGTCATCGACTACCCCGTGGTCCAGGGCTGGCTCAAGGACCCCAAGAACGCCGCCGAGTTCACCCTGGCGCAGAACATCCAGACCGGTGAGCAGTACGGCTTCTCGGTGAAGAAGGGCAACTCCGCCCTCGTGGCCGCGATCGACAAGGCGATCACCGACGCCAAGGCCGACGGCACCTACAAGAAGATCTACGAGCAGTGGATCGGCCCGTTGCCCCAGGCCACGCAGTGACCTCTCGGCTGAGCCGCCGACAGCGCCGCCGGTTGTCGCAGGGCGTCCAGTACGCCCTGTTCGTGGCGGTGCTGGCCCTCATCGCCTCCTACGCGGACTGGAGCCGGCTGCAGAACCAGTTCGCGCAGAAGGACCTGGCCCTGCGGCTGTTCCCGGAGATCATCACCACGGCGCTGCGCAACACCGTGGTGTACACCCTCTCCGGGTTCCTCCTGGGCCTGGTGCTCGGCCTGGTCATCGCCATGATGCGGCTGTCCTCCGTGGCTCCGTACCGGTGGGTGGCGAGCGTCTACATCGAGCTGTTCCGCGGCCTGCCCGCACTGCTGATCTTCATCTTCGTGGGGGTGGCGGTCCCCCTCGCCTTCCCCGGCACGGAGATCCCCGGCGGTACCTACGGCAAGGTCGCCCTCGGCCTCGGGCTGGTGGCCGCCGCCTACATGGCGGAAACGATTCGCGCCGGCATCCAGGCGGTGCCCAAGGGGCAGATGGAAGCGGCCCGTTCGCTGGGCTTCTCGCACGGCCGGGCCATGGTCTCGGTGATCATCCCGCAGGCCTTCCGGATCGTCATCCCGCCGCTCACCAACGAACTGGTCCTGCTGTTCAAGGACTCCTCGCTCGTACTGTTCCTCGGCGTGACGCTCCAGGAACGCGAACTGACCAAGTTCGGCCGGGACCTGGCCAGCCAGACCGCCAATTCCACCCCGATCCTCGTCGCGGGCCTGTGCTACCTCCTGGTGACCGTACCGCTGAGTTTCGTGGTGCGGCGCCTGGAGGCCCGTGCGGACAAGGCCACGTGAGGACGACATGTCACAGAAGACCCGTACGACGTCGGCGGACGCGACCGGCACGGACCGCCCGGAGATCGAGGTCCGGGGCCTGCACAAGTCCTTCGGCGACAACCACGTCCTGCGCGGAATCGACCTGGAGGTCGCCCGCGGCGAAGTGGTGTGCGTCATCGGACCGTCCGGCTCGGGCAAGTCCACGCTGCTGCGCTGCGTGAACCTGCTGGAGGAGCCCAGCGACGGCCGGATCTTCGTCGGCGGTACGGAGGTCACCGACCCGGACGTCGACATCGACGCCGTCCGCCGCCGCATCGGCATGGTCTTCCAGCAGTTCAACCTCTTCCCGCACGTGAACGTGACCGAGAACCTCACGCTGCCCCAACGCCGGGTCCTCGGCACCGACCGGGCCCGGGCGGAGGCCGTCGCCCGCGAGAACCTCCAACGGGTCGGTCTCGCCGACAAGTCCACCGCCTACCCGGCCCAGTTGTCGGGCGGGCAACAGCAGCGGGTGGCCATCGCGCGGGCGCTGTCGATGGGCCCCGAGGTCATGCTCTTCGACGAACCGACGTCGGCGCTCGACCCCGAACTCGTCGGCGAAGTGCTGTCGGTGATGCGGGTGTTGGCGGGCGAGGGCATGACCATGATGGTCGTCACCCACGAGATGAGCTTCGCCCGCGAGGTCGCGGACCGGGTCGTCTTCATGGACGGTGGCGTCATCGTCGAACAGGGCCCGGCGGCCCAGGTGGTGGGCGCCCCGGCGCACGAGCGGACCAGGAACTTCCTCAACCGCGTGCTCGACCCCGCGGCGGTCGCACCCCCGACCCCCGCCCCCTCCGACGACCGGCCCTAGGGCCCTCAGGAGAGCAGCGGTAGGGCGGCGAAGACGTGGTCCCGCCACAGGAGTCGGGAGGCTTCCTCCGGGTAGGGGACGACGGCCGGGCTCGTGTCGAAGCACATGGTCGGGCGCCGTGCGGTGTCGTACGCCGGCCAGCCCGGGTCGCCGTGCGCGGCGAAGGCCGTCCAGGCGTCCCGGACGTACGCCGACACCGCCTCCGCCTCGGCCCGCGCGTCAGCGGCTTCGCCGATCAGCGCGGCGGGCTGGCCGCGGTCGAGGTTGCCGAAGACGAGCGGGACGTCGAGGCCGTGGCAGGCGCCGAAGAGGCCGCCCATGCCCGGAGCGGACCAGGTCAGCTCGTAGACGTGGGCCCGCCCGCCCGCCAGGGTCTGCGCCTCGGCGAGGTGCAGGGACGGCATGCGGAACAGCCAGTCCGAGTGCACCAGTTCGTACAGCTCCTCCGGACCCGCCGCCGGGAACGCGTCGCGGTAGCGGCGCTCCCCGTCCGGGCCGGGGGCGAAGAGCCGCAAGGCGTCCGCCGCCCGTTCCTCGCCCACGGCCCCCAGCAGGCCCTCGATCACCGTGAAGAGCCGTTGCTCGGCGCGCGTGTGGCCGACGAGCAGCTCGACGTCCCGCCCGGCGCCCTCGCCGAGCGCCCGCCACGGCGTGACGGGCAGCACCTCGCCGTCCACCACGGGCGCGAACGCCATGGCGCGGTGGGCCGGCAGGCCCCAGCGCCGCACCCGCCGGTCGAGCGACGCGGTGACGGCGTCCCCCGCGGCGGACAGCCGGAGCGGATCGACGTCGGTCAGATCGGCCACCGTGGGCCGCAGCGCCAGCTCGGCCGCGCAGGCGGCCGCGATGTCGGCGGCCAGCTCCGGAGCGAAGAAGGGACCCGGCACGCTCTGCGTGACGGCCCGCTGGAAGAGCCCCCGCGCACGCCCCGTGGCGAGCAGCGCGGCGATCGACCCGGCCCCCGCGGACTGGCCGAAGACGGTGACCCGGGCGGGGTCCCCGCCGAATTCCCGGATGCCGTCGCGCACCCACTCCAGCGCGGCGATCTGGTCGAGCAGGCCACGGTTGGCGGGCGCCCCGTCGAGCTGTGCGAAACCCTCGATGCCCACGCGGTAGTTGAAGGTCACCACGACCACACCGCCCTCGCGCGCCAGGCGGGCGCCGTCGTACTCGGGCAGCCCGGCGGCGCCGATCACATAGGCGCCGCCCTGGATCCACACCATCACCGGCAGCCCCGCGCCGGGACCGGGATCGGGCGACCAGACGTTGACCGTCAGCCAGTCGTCGTCGCCCGCCGCCGCGCGCGACATCGCGTCCATCCCGAACACGCCGGCCTGCGGGGGCGGGGGCCCGAAGGCGCGGGCCTCCCGCACCCCGTCCCAGCCGCGCACCGGACGCGGCGCGGCGAAGCGCAGCGCGCCGACGGGCGGTTCGGCGAAGGGGATCCCGCGGAAGACCGCCACGCCCCCTTCCCGGCTGCCGCGCAGCAGCCCGGCCGCGGTCCTGACCACCGGATCGGCAGGGGACCCGGCGGGCCCGCCGGGCCCGGAGAACGCGGCGGACCCGGAGGGTTCGGGTGCGGCAAGGGACATCACGGCCACCTCTCGGAGACGATCCCGTCGACCGGATCCTCGCACCGCGCCCGGCCGCGGACGACCCATTTACGGCGCCGGCCCATCGGGATCAGCGCCCACCCGGGTCAACGCCCACAGGTATCAGCGCCGACCGGTATCAGCGCCCGCCGTCGAAGTCCCACGCCTCGATGTCGCGGTAGTGGATCGGCCCCGGCCCGCGGCCGATGTTGCTGCCCACCAGGTGCAGGCGCCGGGACCGCCACGGGCGCCCGACGAACCCGCTGAGCCCGGCGGCCGCCTCCACCACGCTGGACGGGTCGTCGCGCCGGGCCCGCGCCAGCGTGAGGTGGGGACGCAGCGGCCGCTCCGGGAAGACCACCCCGGCCGCCTTGACCACCCCGCGGACCTCGGAGGCGAGCAGGTGGAGCCCTTCGAGGTCGCCCTCGATCCCGCTCCACAGCACCCGCTCGTCGAAGTGCCCGCCGCCGCGCATGGCCAGCTCCACCGGCCGCCGCGCCGCCGCCAGCTCGGCGAGCGGCGGCCGCAGCAGCCCGGCCGCGGACACCGGTAGCTCCCCGAGGAACGCCAGGGTGATGTGCCAGTCCTCGATCCGGTTCCACCGCATGCGGGGGTACGCGTCGTAGGCGGGGGCCAGAGCCCGGGCGAGCTCGTCCTTCGCGTCGTCGGGCGGGGCGAGCGCTATGAACACGCGGATGGTCGAGGGCTGGATCTGTTCGTTCACGAAGAACTTGGTACACCACGCGGCGGTGGGGGGGGGGGGGGGCGGAAAAACCAAAAGGCAAAAAACCCCTCCCACAAACGGGGGCGGGTCGTCAC
>NZ_JBVHUE010000008.1:105549-252601 GCF_055565515.1 Streptomyces sp. NPDC028419
CAACCTCGTCTTTCCTTTTTTTGTGTGGAGCGAGCGCGATGAACACGTGGGGGTCGAGGCTTTGGTTTTGTGCGTCCAAGGAGACTTTGGACAACCCCGGGGGGGGGGGCCCCCCCCCCCCCCCACCCACCGGCCGGCCGACCCGCCGCCCACCGGACGGTTTAGGGTCGTCGCATGACGCCCATGGGCCCCCAGGACCTCGACCGCGCCGTCTCGGACGCCGTGCGGGCGCTGCGGGCCGTCGCGCGCCTCGACTGGTCCGTGCCCGCGGCGGGGCTGGAGTGGAGCTGCCGCGACACTGCCGTCCACCTGGCCGGTGACCTCACCGGCTTCGCCGCGCAGCTGGCCGGCCGCGTCACCGGTGCCTACCTCCCCCTGGTCGTCGACGCGGCTCCCGGCACCCCGCCCGGCGGCCTGGTCGACCTGGTCGAGGCGAGCGGAAGGCTGCTGTCCGCCGCCGTGCTCGCGGCCGGCGAGGACGTGCGGGCCTGGCACCCCGCCGGTCCGGCGGGCCCCGACGGATTCGCCGCGATGGGGGCGGCCGAGCTCCTCCTGCACACCCACGACATCGTGCACGGCCTCGGCGACACCGACTGGCAGGGGTCCGCGGACACGGCCGGGCCGGTCCTCGACCGGCTCTTCCCGCACGCGCCGCGCTCCGCCGAGGGCGGCCCGTGGGGGTCGCTGCTCGTCGCCACCGGCCGGACCGACCTGCCGAGCCTGCCCCGACGGCGGGGCTGGCGTTGGTACAACGACCCGGTCCCCGGTGTGGGGGTCGTGCTCTGCGAGATCTCCCCGTCCGCCGCGGCCGACCTGTACGAGGGCGGCGACGGCGGATTCCACTGGCCCGAGGAGGGCCCCGGCGAAGGCACCCGCATCGCCTCCGGGATGGTGGGGCTGGCCCGTGAGGTGGGGGAGTACCACCCGGGCTGGGGCCCGTACGCGATCGTCAGGCTGAGCGACCGCCGGGCGATCGGCGGCATGGGCTTCCACGGCGCCCCCGACCCCGACGGCCACGCGGAGGTCGGTTACGACCTCGTCCCCTCGGCCCGCGGCCACGGCCACGCGACCGAGGCGCTGCGCGCGCTCGCCGCCCTGGCCTTCGCCCGGCCCGGGCTCACCGAGCTGCACGCCGTGGTCGAGGAGGGGAACCTCCCCTCCCACGGGGTGGTGGCCCGGGCGGGCTTCGAGCGGGCGGGATCCGGCGAGGACGGCGTCCGCTACCGCCTGCGGCGCCCGGAGGCGGCGGCGTAGGTGGTGTCCGGCACGCTCAGGAGATCGCGTACCACTGGCTGGCCCAGCCGGTGTTGATGGTGCTGGTGGACTGTTCGGCGAGGTTGACCGTGGCCGGCAGGGACGTCTGGCCCGTCAGCAGGGTGCTGTAGCGGAGGTTCGGCGGGGCCAGGCCCGCGTTGACCGAGATGCCGGCGCCCGTGGACTTGAGGGTGAGGCCGTTGGTGGCCCAATTGCCGTTGAGCAGCAGGGCGATGAAGTAGGTGCCGGGGGCGGCGGCGAACGGTTCGGTCAGGGGCAGCGGCTTCGCCACGGCGTCGGTCATCAGCTGCGGCGAGATGTCCGCGGTGGCGGCGACCAGGGCGCCCTTGGCGTCGTACACGCCGAGCTGGCAGTTGGCGAGCTGGGCCTTCGGGTCGATGCCGGCCAGCCCCAGCCAGATGTTGGACCAGGTGATCCGCTCCCGCAGCACGATCCGCACCAAGGTGACGCGGCCGCCCACCCCCGCCGCCGACTGGGCGGTCACGTGCCCCGCGTCACCGGGGTCGCCGGTCCAGGCGAGCAGGTTCTGGTCCTGCGGGCGCGGTCCCTCGAATCCGGGGCCGCCGCCCGTGGCGGGCGCGGGGGGCGCCGCCGGAACGGAGGCGGTGGCGCCGCCGCCACCCGGGTGCGGGCCGCCGCCGGACGCGGAGCAGCCGGACAGGACCAGCGCGGCCGCGAGCGCGATGGCCGGGCCGGTCGAGGCGAGGGTGGTACGGGTGCGCATGGTCCCCCCATGACGTTCGGATGTGCCGGAGCTGCCATGCTCACACACGGTTCCCGCAGGTCGGCGCGGGCCCCGGCGCCGCGTTCCGCGCGCCACCTCCCGCGCAGCGCCTCGACCCGGGTCCCGATCGCGGGTGATCAGTGCCTCCGCCCTGGCGTGGAAGATCTGCCCGTCCGTCATCTCGGGTGATACGGCCTGCAGTTGGGTGATGTGCGGGAAACCCTGCGGGTCGACCAGACGGTCGCGCACCCCCTCGGGAGATCGCCGACACCCGCGTGCCGCGCACGCACATAGACGGTGAGCCGGTCTTCGCCGCCTCCGACCCGCCCGACGGAACGACAGCAGTGTCCGACGGCCGGGCCGCCCACCGGCCGTGCTCCACACCCCACCGCCCCCCGTGCGCTTCATCCCACAGGAGCCAGACGATGTCATCAGCCCGATCGGGTCACCGGCCCACCGCACCGGCCGCCCTCGCCGCGGCAGGGCCGCCGACTGGCCCGTGCCCAGGCCGTCCAGATCGTCTTCCAGGACCCCTACCTCTCGCTCGACCCCCGGATCGGCGTCGGCGCGACGATCGAGGGGGTGGTCCGGCCGCACGGCGGCCTCGACCGGGCGGCGCGCGCGGACCGGGTCGAGGAGCTGCTGGCGCAGGTCGGGATCGGCCCCCGGGAGGCGGCGGCGCCGCCCCGGCAGATCTCGGGCGGTCAGTGCCAACGCGCCGCCATCGCCCCGGCGTCGGCGGCCCGGCCGACCGTGCTGGTGCTCGACGCAGCGGCGTCCGCCCTCGAGGTGTCGGTACAGGCGCTGGTGCTGAACCTGCTGTCCGACATCCGCCGTGACACCGGCATCGGCCTGGTCTTCGTCCGCTACGTGTGCGACGAGGCCCTCGTCACGCACCGGGGCCGCGTGCGGGAACACCGGCCGGTGTCCGAGCTGCTCACCGACCCCCGTCACCCCTACACCCGCCTGCTGTTGGCGTCCGTACCCCGCCCGGGCCGGGACCCGGAATCGATCAGCCGCCGACGCCGCGAGCTGGACCCGTCGCGGCACTGACGGGCTCCGCCACCGGCGGGAGGCCCCGGGAGATGGTTCCCGGGGCCTCACCGTGGCGCGCCGCCGCAGGGGAGCGGAGTGTGCATCCGGCGCGCTACATGGAGAAACGATCCGGCAGCCCCGAGGTAACGCCCTCGCCGGGTGGAGATTCGCCGGCCCGCGCGCCGCCGCCGCCGTGTTCGAGCCGATGCATATGGATCGCGTGAAGAGTGGCCGGGCCGCCGTATGGATCATGCCAAGAGTGCTGCCGGCCACCCCGTACGCCTTCGACGCTGTCCTGACTTTGCTCATTCGGAGGGACTGGCGACATGGCCATGCAGGTAGGAAAGACGACCGGGGCGGCGCGGGGGCCGAGGCAGGAGGAGCCCCCGGACACCGGTTGGACCGTGACGGGGACGGGGCTGAGGCCGCGACCCCGCCGGTGGGGGCGGCGGCTGCGGACCGGCATCGGCTGACCGCCGTCCAGGGCCTGGCCGCGCTGTCGCTCGACGCGGTGGCGTCCGTCGCCTACGGGCCGGAATCGATCGTCCTCGTCCTGGCGGCCGCCGGCGCCCACGGCATGGGGTTCACCCTCCCCGTGACCCTGGCGATCGCCGCGCTCCTGATCCGATTCCTGACCGGGGCGGGTGGTTCGGTCGGGCCGGTCCAGGTGATGTCCAGGGCCGGCCCGACCGGCGCCGCTAGAGGTCGAGCTGGTACTGGTGCGTCGTGTGCGTCGGCGTGTAGCCGAGACCGTCGTTGATCCGCCTCATGGGCAGGTTGCCGTCGGCGGTGTCGGTCAGGAGGCCGTCGAGGTGCGGATGGCGCGCACGGGCGTGTCGGATCGACTCCGCCTTCATCCACCGGCCGAGGCCGTGTCCACGGTGCTCGGGCAACACGCCGGTGCCGTAGTGCTGGCCGTCACCCCTGCCGTTGCCGGGGACGACCAGCTCGGTGAAGCCGGCGATCGAACCGTCGCGGGCGTCGACGGCGACGACGGTGTGCAGGTGGTCGCCACGCTGCTCGACGGCCTTCGCCGCGGCCCGGACACGGTCCACGTCCCAGCTCACCGTGCCGTAGTCGGTGTCGTCCATGGGCATGTCGTCCATGGCCCGACGAGACGCGGCGAACGTCTCGGCGAGGCCGTCGGGCACGGTTCCGTGCCAGGACACCAGCCGGTATCCGGGGTGCGCACGCTCGATGACGCGGGCGAGGGCGGTGGGGTCCGTGTCGGCCAGCGACAAGCGGGTGTACCGCATGGTGAGGACCTTCCTGAAACCGCGCGCCGGCAGGAAGCGGTCGCCCGGCGATCCGGCCTCGGCCTGCACGATGACGCAGCGGCGCGCATCCGTTCGGGCAGCGGCCGTGGCGGCGTCCAGGAGCCGCGAGCCGACGTGCCGGCGTCGCTCCGCCGGATGGACCTGGAGGGTCAGTTCGGCCAGGTGCTCCTGTCCGGGGCTGTGGAACAGGCGCAGGAAGGCGCTTCCGACGGGGAGCGAATCGGCGTCGGACGCCAGCCAGGCGAGACGGCGGCTGTTCGCGCCGGGAGCGGGGTCGGTCAGTGGGGTGATGCGGAACGACAAGGTGTCTCCGTCGTGAGGAAGTGGCAAGGGGCAGTACGCGGGCTCAACTGCTGGTCATTCCTGCGCATGTGCTCCACACCTCCTCGTCGACGGCGCCGCTCCCGAAGGACATCGGCCGGCTGGGAGAACCTAGCCGGCCCGTCCGCCCCTCGGCAAAGGGTTAACGAAAGATCGGTGCGATCCGGGACCATGGAGACCATGCAGATGGTCTCCTTCGCGGCGTGGCGGGACGACGGCACCCCGCACCCGGGCCGGGGGGGGGGGGGGGGGGAGGGGGGGGGGGGGGGGGGGCCTGGGGGGGGCGGGGGGGGGGGGGGGGGGGGGGGGGGGGGGGGGGGGGGGGGAGGGGGGAAAGAAGGGTGGGTGGGAGAGGGAACAAGAAAGCAGGGGGGGGTTTTCTCCTGGGGGGGGCGGCGGGACCCCCCCCCCCCCCCCCCGCCCCCCCCCCCCCCCCCCCCCCACTACGTCACCCTCGCCGAGCTCCTGGTCCGACTGGGGAGCTACGGGCTCGGGCTGAGGTGGAAGGCCCGGATGGTGGACGAAGAGCCACACCCGGCCTTCGCCCGGATGGTGGAGGCATCGGCGGACACGGACACGGGGATCCCCACCCTGGAGCTGCTGGCCATGGAGGCGCCCCACCTCCAGGCCGTCGACGGGGACTTCGAGGGGTACGCGGACGGGGAACTCGTGCTGACCTTGCGGGAGTTCGACAGCTCCAGCTGGGACGTCCGTACGGCCGACGCGTGGGTGCTGGGTGAGATCCAGCGGCACTACCCGGACGCCAGGCCCATGACGGCGGACGAGTGGGACGGCACGAACTGATCCCGGGGGCGGCATCAGGCGACGGATTGGTGGAGAGCGGTCCAGAAGTCGTTCATGGCGCGCGGTGAATCCGGGGTGGACAGCCCGACCTGGGTGAGCAGGACGCCGGTGAGCCCGGTGGTCCTGTCCGCGTAGGCGGCGGTGCCGGTACCGCCGAACCAGCCGAACTGGCCGACGGGCGCGTAGTCGTCGCGCCGGGTGCGCACCGCCATCCCGAAGCCCCAGCCGCCGGCCGAGCCCTGGCCGCAGGACAGGTGGGCGATGTCACCGAACATGGCCTCGCGGCCGGCCAGTTGATCGGGCGAGAGGCGGTTGGTGGTCATCAGCTCCACGGCGGCCCGGGACAGGATCCGTTCGCTGCCGTGCATTCCGTGGTGGAGCAGCATCTGGAAGTAGGCGTGGTAGTCGTCGGCGGTGGAGACCAACCCGCCGCCGGCGCCCTGGAAGGCGGGAGGCGTGCTGGACCGTCCCCCCACCGCCTCGTCCCACACGGTGAACTCGCCGGTCCGCGGATCGGGCCCGTACAGGGGCGGCAGCCGGTCGATCTTGTCGGCGGACACGTGGAAGGCGGTGTCCGCCATGCCCAGCGGATCGAGGACGCGTTCGCGCAGGAACGCCTCCAACGACCGCCCCGCGACCCGGGAGACGAGCACGCCGACCACCTCGTTGCTCAGGTCGTACTGCCAGCGCACTCCGGGCTGGTACTGCAGCGGCAGTTCGCCGAGGCGCCGCATCCACTCGTCCGGCTCGGGCGCCGGTCCGGAGGCCACGCTGTAGTCGAGGCGCTCGAAGGTCGCCGCCCGGATCGGCGAGGCCATCGACTCGAAGTCCACGCCGAGCCCGAAGGTGGAGGACAACAGGTCCCGTACGGTGATCGGCCGTCGCGCCGGCACGGTGTCGTCCAGCGGTCCGTCGGGCCGCCTGAGCACCTGCCGGTCGGCGAGTTCCGGCAGCCAGGGGTCCACCGGATCGTCCAGCCGCAGCCGGCATTCGTCGAGCAGCACCATCGCCGCGGCCATCGTGACGGGCTTGGACGTGGACGCCATCCGGAAGATCGTGTCCCGGCGCATCGGCGCGCCACCGTCGTGACGCATCGTCCCGATCGCTTCGACGTGCGTCCGGCCGCCGCGGCTGACCAGGGCGACGAGTCCCGGAATCCGCTGGGACTCGACGTGCCGTGCCAGCACTTCGCGCAGTCGGCGCAGCCCGTCGTCCGTGAAGCCGCCGTTGTTGTTCCCCGCGCCCATGATGGGTCTCCTCTGTGTGGTGTGTGGGTGGGCCGTGCCGGTTCGCGTGGCGCCTACGGAGAAACCTGCACCCTTGACCCAGGGTCAAGGTCAACCGCGCAACCGCAGCGCGCCCGTTATGCTCGCCGGCGACGGCGGTCCCGATGGGTCGGTGGCCGTCCACGATCTGGAGGTGTGCCGGGCCGATGGCAGACGGGCTCACGATCGGCCAGGCGGCCTCGTACGTCGGTGTCACGATCAAAACGGTGCGCCACTACCACCGGTTGGGCCTGGTCGCCGAGCCGGAACGTGACCGATCCGGCTACCGCCGTTACCGGTCGGGCGAGTTGTTCCGGCTGGTCCAGGTCCGGACCCTGGCCGAGGCCGGCGTGCCGCTGGCCGAGATCGCCGACCTGCTCGACGCCGACCCCGAGGCGTTCGCGGCCACCTTGGGCGAGGTCCACCACCGGCTCACCGAACGGATCGAAGACCTGACCGCGCGCCGCGACAGGCTGCACCGCCTCGACCACGGGGACCGGGCCCTGCTCCCCGACCGGGCCTGCGCGGTCCTGGACCGGCTCGCCGCACTCGGCTTCGGTCCCGACTACGTGTCCGGGCAACGGGAGGCCCTGGTGCTGGCCCGGGCGCTGGTACCGGAGATCTTCGACAACTTCCTGACCCGGCTGGAACGTTCGCTCGATGATCCCGAGTCCGTCGAGCTGACCAAGCGCGGCCTGGACGCCCGGTCCTGGGACCCGGACGACCCGCGGATCGAGGAGCTGGCGTCCGCACTGGCCGACAAACTGCTCGCGGACCGCGCCCTGCTGGCGATGCCGATCGGGTTCCGGGAGCACCCCGAGACCGCCTCCCGATACGGGATGGTCAACCACCACCGGGAAGACGAATCAGGGTCCATCGCCCGGTTGAACACGTTGGTCGAGACGAAGCTGCGCGCAGCCGGCATCGCCGTTCCACGTCAGTGAGGGCCACGGGCGCGGCACGCCGATCGGCGGCACGCCCGGCACGTCGATCAACGGCTGCCGTCCGGGGCGTACACGCTGAGTTCGCCGTACGCCGACAGGGCGCCGGCCAGGTCACCGGGCTCGTGCCGCAAGGTCGCGTCCAGGAAGGCGAGTGTGGTGGCGGCGACGACCCGGGGGCTCCGGGTACGGCCCAGGGAGCCGACGATCGAGGGCACGGGCGGCAGGTACAGGGGGCCGTCCATGAAGGTGAGGTGTGCGGCGCCGGGGACGGTGAGCCGGTAGCTCGTCGCGCTGTTGAGCCTCAGCGCCTCTGTGAGGCGGGGGAGGTATCGCGGGTCGGTCCCCGGGGTGATGGCCTGGGTGAGTGCGAGCGTCGGCTGGGCGAGGGCGGGCGAGGTGGGGCCGTGCGGGTAGCCGTCCAGATCGATGACGGCGGCGAACCGGCGGTCCTGCCGGGCCGCTTGCAGCGCGGCGGCGCCACCTATGGAGTGGCCGGCGACCGCGACCCGCGCGGTGTCCAGGCGTCCGGTCAACGGGTCCGCGCCCTCGCCCGGGTCGGGACGGTCCAGTCGCTCCAACCGGCTGCGGACGAAGCCGAGGTCGGCGGCCCGTACGGCCGTCCACCGGGCGGCCAGCTCGGCGTCCTCGTCCCGGTCTCCGCTGGAGGTGGTCGTGGCCTCGATCGTCCGGCCGTCGGCGAGGACGACGGCGGCGGAGTCGTAGGGGTGGTCGAGGGCGGCGACCACGTAGCCGTGGCTGGCCAGTTCCTCCGCCCAGGCGGTGTTCTGGGTCCGCACGCCACCCGACCCGGGGGAGAACAGTACGACCGGGAAGCGTCCGGCCCCACCGGCCACCGGGGCGTCGAAGACCGAACGGGTCCGGGCCCGCGGGACGCCGTCGATCAGGAAGTCGGGCAGGCCGACCCCCCGGGCCAGGGCGCGCGAGACGGTGCGCGCCTCCTGCTCCGTGCGTCCGAGGTACGGGGCCCGTCGCGCGCCCGCGGGGCTCTCCCGGGCGGGGTACCAGAGCTGGACCACGACGGTGCGCAGGTCGTGCGGGTCGGCGGTGAAGGTCTCGGGGCGGCGCGGGTCGGTCCACTGCACCACCCGGGTGCCCACCGCGTCATCGCCCGACGGCTCGGGGAACACGGGGACGGGGAAGGCCCAGGCGGCCACCGGGCCCGTGGCGATGAGGCCGAGGCAGGCCACCGACCCCGGCAACGCCAGCCACCAGTGGGCCCGCCGGGCGGTGTGGCGGTGCAGGGACGGGCGGAGCGGGCCCGTCGATCGGAGGAGGGGCGATCGTAGGAGGGTCGATCGCAAGAGGGCCGATCGCAAGAGGGGGGAGAGGGCGAACGGCAACGCGATGGCGCCGCCCGCCAGTACCGGCGACATCTGCCAGCGGATCTCCGACGTCACCCCCAGCACGATCGCGGACGGCACGAGAACCGCTCCCGCCGCGAGCGCGACGGGTGGGCGGGCGGCGGCGGGGAGCCAGCGCGCCATCACCAGCGCGACGGCGCCCAGCAGGGCAAGGACTTCCAGGGGCGACAGGTACAGCCCCGCGATGGTCTCGTTCACCTGGCCATGCTCGGCGCCGGGCGTACGCCGACACATCGGTCCCGGGTCGCCCCGACGGGTGACCGGGGTCGCAAGCCGACGCGGTCGCCGTGCGACCGCGAGGGCAATCGATCGGGTCGGATCGGCGGCCTCCTTGCCACCGCAGGAGGTACCGCGACTCCTCCTGCGGTCGTAGTCCGCCGTCGCGCCGTCAGACGCTGGACTCATGTGCCGCGCGCCGCGGCGGCCTACGGTGACGGGGCCGACGCAGCGACGGAGTTCCGGACCGCCGCAATCGCGGAGCGGCGGTGGTCCGGAGCGCTGGAGGTCTGGAGCGCTGGAGTCCGGCGCTGAATCGACGGGACGTGTGATGACCGAGGTGCTGGGGCACCGGTACCGGGGTTTCCGGTTGCCGCCCGTGGTGGGGGACTCGCTGCTGCCGGCGCTCCTCCTCCTCAACGTCGTGACCACGCGCGCGCCGCGAGAGCTGCCGGTGGCCGTGGCCCTCACCGCCGCCCTCGTGCTGCCCCTGGTGGGGCGGCGCCGAGCGCCCCGCACGGTGTTCGGCGCCGTGGCGGCCGCGGCCTTCGTCCAGTGGCTGATGGACGTCCCGCTGCCGGCGGACATCGCCCTGCTGGTGGCCCTCTACACGGTGGCCGCGCACGCGGACCGGCGCGGCACGCTGATCGCCGCCGCCGTCGCGGAGGGCGGGGCCCTGTTGGCCTGCCTGAGCTGGGCGACCGACGGGGCGTTCCTGACCCCCTTCGTCGCGGTGACCGCGATGGTCGTCGCCGCCGCGGTCCTGGGGGTGAACGTACGGACCACACGCGCCTACCTCGCGGCCGTGGAGGAACGGGCCGCACGCCTGGAGCGGGAGCGGGACCAGCGGGCGCGACTGGCCGCCGCCGAGGAGAGGGCCCGCATCACCCGGGAGATGCACGACATCGTCACCCACAACCTGTCCGTCATGGTCGCGCTCACCGACGCCGCCGTGTACGCGCAGCACCGCTCGCCCGACCGGGCAACCGCCGCCATGCACCAGGTCTCCGAGACGGGCCGGCAGGCTCTGACCGACATGCGGCGCTCGCTGGGGATCCTGCGGGCCGACGAGCCGGATGGTGAACCGGGCGCGGATCGCCACCCGTTGCCGGGTATCGCACAACTGGAGGCGCTCGCCGGCCAGATGCGCGCCGCCGGGCTGCCGACCCGCGTCGAGGTCCACGGCGACCACGGCCACGTACCGGCCACCGCACAACTCACCGTCTACCGCCTGGTACAGGAAGCCTTGACCAACAGCCTCAAACACACGCCCCCCGGCACGCACGCGAGGGTCCGCATCCGGTGTTCGACCGGGGGAGACGCCGGGTCCGGGGCAGGCGCGGGCACCGGTTCCATCACGGTGGACGTCACCGACAGCGGCCCCGGCCTGCCCGGCGCCATCCCGGCCGGCCACGGCATTCCCGGCATGCGCGAGCGCGCGGCCGCCTACGGGGGCACGCTGGAGGTCGGACCGCTTCCGGGCGGTGGCTGGGGAGTCCGTACGCGCCTCTTCCTCGGCGGCGGCGCGGGGGCGTCCGCATGACGATCCGCATCCTGATCGCCGACGACGAAGCACTGCTGCGCATGGCATTCGGCACGGTCCTGGAGGCCCAGCCCGACATGGCGCCGGTCGGCGAAGCCGCCGACGGGGCCCAGGCCGTACGCCTCGCCCGGGAGCTGCGCCCCGATGTCGTCCTCATGGATGTCCGGATGCCCGGGACCGACGGGATCGAGGCGACCCGGCAGGTCGTCCGGGTCTCGCCGCGGAGCAGGGTGCTGATCCTCACCACCTTCGACCTGGACGAGTACGCCTTCGCCGGACTCAGGGCCGGAGCGTCCGGCTTCCTGCTGAAGAACACCCGGCCCGAGGAGTTGCTCGCGGCGATACGCAACGTGGCCGCGGGCGACGCGGTGGTCTCCCCGCGGATCACCCGCCGCCTGCTGGAGGACCTGCGCCCGCACATCCCCGACGCCGGCGCGGGGGAGCGCGCCCAGCGGCTGAACCGGCTCAGCGCGCGTGAACGCGAGGTGCTCGTACAGGTCGGCTCCGGCCGGTCCAACACCGAGATCGCCGCCGCGCTCGACCTGGCGGAGGCGACCGTGAAGTCCCATCTGGGCCGCATTTTGCACAAGTTGGAACTCCGTGACCGGATACAGGCCGTGGTCTTCGCCTACGAGAGCCGCCTCATCCGCCCGGCGTGACGCACCTGCCGGCCGGCGTGACGACCTCTGCCCCCGGGCGGGAACCTCACTGCGACGCGAAGAGCGGCTGGATGGTGCGGACGGCCAACTCGCGCAGCCAGGCGTGTGCGCGGTCGTCGTCGTAGCGCTGGTGCCAGAGCAGGTACAGGGGGACGTCGGGCATCCGGAGCGGCGCCGGTAGCGGCAGCGTGACCAGGCCGAGTTGCTCCCGGGCGGCGCGGGTCACCGCGTCGGGCAGGGTGACGACCAGGTCGGTGGCGCCTACGAGTTGCAGGGCGAAGGCGGAGGTGGGTCCGCAGGCCACGACGCGGCGTACGAGGCCGCTCGTTGCCGCGAGGGCGTCGTCGATCGGGTCGCGCAGGTTCCCGCGCCGCGAGACGGTGAGGTGCTCGGCGGCCGCGTAGCGCTCGGGGGTCAGCGCACCTTCGGTGAGCGGGTGGCCCGGGCGGACGACGACGACCAGCCGGTCCCTGCCGACGAGGCGGTGGCGGACGTCCGGGAGCGACGGAGCACCGGCACTCGATTCGAGGTCGACCTCGCCCCGGCGCAGCTCCGGGGTGTCGGTGCCCGGTTCGGCGGACATGCGCAGCTGGACGCCGGGGGCTTCGCGACGGACCGCGCTGATCAGGGCCGTGCCGCACGCGGAGGTCAGGGCGTCGTGCCAGCGCACGGTGAAGACCCGCTCCAGCCCCGCCAGGTCGAGCTCCTGCTGCGCGGCGAGGAGTTGGTGGGCCTGCTGCACGAGGGTGTGGACCTGGGCACGCATGGCGAGCGCGCGAGTGGTGGGGACCATGGTGCGACCGGTGCGTACGAGGATCTGGTCGCCGGTGGCCTTGCGGATGCGCCCCAGCGAGCGGCTCATCGCGGGGGCGGTGACGTGCAGGCGGGCCGCGGCGCCGGCGACGCTGCCCTCTTCGAGGAGGGCGTCCAGGGCGGTGAGCAGGTTCAAGTCCAATTGCATGGGAGTCACTCTACAAGTGCAAAGCATGCACTTGTTGTTAATCGGATGGGGTCACAACCCCACCGTGAGCACGACCGCAGCCACTGCCACTGCAACGTTGTTGTCCGAGGTGACCGCCGCGGTGAAGACCGCCGGCCTGACCGTGCTGGACCGTTTCGCCCCGCATGCCCGGGGGGTGAGCCTGGGGGAGGTCGTGGCGGAGATCCACGCCAACGACGACGCGGTGCTGGCGGTGCTCCGGGAGCCGCTGCTGCGGGCCCGGTCGGGGTCGCGGTGGGCCGAGGACGAGTTGGCCGGTGGGGCGCTCCCGGCGGGGGAGTGGTGGGTCGTGGACCCCGCCGAGGGCAACATCAACCACGTCCACGGCATGTCGGAGTGGGCCGTGACCGCCACGCTGGTCCGGGACAACCACCCGGTCCTCACGGTCGTGCACCTGCCGCTGACCGGAGACACCTACACCGCCGTCACCGACCTGGCCGCCGCCCCCGGCCTCCACCAGGTCACCCTCGACATCCTCCAGCCGCTCGCCTAGACGCGTCATTGCGAAGTGATCGTGCTCAGCTTGCCGATGGGCCAAGGGGCCATGCGATGGCGTGTTGCTTGTCCCGGGCCGCTCACGGCAGTTGCCGAATCCCTCCCCGGGGCTTCAACTCAGCTGGTCGCGCACGAGATCAAGGAATGCCTGTCGGCTCGGATGGATGTGCGCCCACACCTTCTCGTCCTGTGGCTCCCCCGGGTCTTCGGGGCCCTTCCTGATCACCTCCTGTACTGCCCACGCGAGGCTGCGTGCCGCTTCGCTGACCTCGGACGCGCACAGTACGTGGATCGTCTTCTGCGTCACCCACACCCTGTCGAGGACCTGCCTTGCCCGGGACTGCCACTGCTCGTCAGTCAGGTTGTGGTGATACCGATCCACCGCGACTCGTTCTGCTTCCTGCACCGCAGACAGAAACGCGATGAGGTGCGTGAGACGCTCGTTGCGGCGCGCCTCGGCAAGTTCACGGACACTGCGGCGCGCCTCGCCGCGTTCCAAGGCGCGTCCTGCCGAGCGTTGGGCCAGCATCGACATGAGCCCACCGAGCAGGACGCCGATGAGCGGCGCAAGCGTTGTCCACACGACGTCCGATTATGGCATCGATGGCATCGATGGCATGAACACGGCACGGGGTCGGGCAATATCGGGCCGGGTGCTGGAACAAGCGGCTGCGGGCTGCGCTGCCGCTGGTCTAGCGGGCTGTACGGCTCCTTGCGACGGACACCGACTTCTGGTTCGACAACCACTGGATCATCGACTCCACCCCGGTCGAGTGCGGCCGGTCACGCCCCTGGGGCCTGCGGCTATACCTGGTGTGCACCCCAACCGGTAAGCCGATCTTGTGGTCCCTGATCGCCTACGACCACTGATCACTTCGGAATGACTCGTCTAGTGCCGCGTCAGGCAGTGGTCGCCCGTCGAGGAGCGGCGTCGGCGAGGATCGCGTGACGGGCGGCGAGCGCGGCGGCGAGCAGGCTTTCGTCGAGCATCGTCTCGCCGTCCCGGGTGGAGCCGTTGACCGGGATCCGGGTACGTCGATCGATCAGCGCCGTCAGCGACTGCAGCGCGGGCAGCGCATGGCGGCCCATGCGCGCCAGTCCTTCCGCGTAGTACTCGCCGATGTCGTACGCATCGAGGTGCGGTGTCATGAGGGCGAGGATGCGGGGCGCGGCGGCGGGGCCGGCGTGCCGCAGCCATAGCGGTGCGCAGACCCCCTGCATGCGCCCGGGCCGTTGGAACGTGAGGTTGTACAGCTGGGCAGCCTGACGGAAGGTCAGCGGGCCCGCGTCCAGCAGGGCGTCGAAGAGCTCGGGGGCGTGGCGGAGCCGACCGATGCCCACGGGCTTGGCCCGGAGCACCGCAGCGGCGGTGGCGCTGTCGTACCTAGACCCCTGCGTCGGACTCGAACTGCCGAAAAGGTGGCGGGGCCGGGGATACGGGGTGACGGCGACCGTGGCGAACAGCGCGCCGTGCGCGCGCATCGCGGCGCGCGAGACGGAGGCGGTGGTGAGGGCTTTGGCCATGGCGGGGCTGACTTCTGGTCCGCAGTGGCGGACGAGGAGCGGTAGGAGTTCGACCGGGGCGGCCCGCCAGTGGTGACAGGCCTCCCGGGCCAAGCCCGCACCGATGTCGCGGGTGGCGGCGTCGCTGAGGAGCCGCGCCACCAGGGCATGGACGTGACGCTCGCGCCCCAACCCGCACAGGACCCCACCCCAGCGCCACCCGACGCCGTCCAGGTGGATCGCGGCCTCACGGGCATCGGCGAGCAACGCCGCGTCGAGCGGAGGCCACTGGCGTGCCGGAGCGACGCGCAGGGCCTCCAGGCCGACGAGGAAGCGTACGGAGGCCAGGGGGTCGTCCCGCAAGTGTGCGAGGGAACCCCGGAGACGATCGGCGAGGACGGTGCGCACCACGGGCTCGGTGAGTACGCCGAGCGCCCGGAGCCCGACGTCCCGGCCCCCGGCGCGCACCACGAGGTGCGCGGCTCGCCGTCGTACTTCTTCGTCGGGGTCGGTGAGTCGTGCGAGCGCGGCCGCGGCGGCCTCGGGCCACGGGCTGCCGACCTCGGCGCACGACAGGAGGTCCAGGGCCGCGCGACGTACGAACGCGACGTCAGAGCAGGAGAGTTGGAGAAGTCGCAGGGGTACGGGGCCGGTGCGGTCGGCGCGCAGCGCGTCGATGACCGCGATCCGGGAGGGGTGGGCGGCCGTCGTGGCGTGTCCCGCGGACACGGCCTCGTCCAGCCACTTCATCGGACGGGGCGGTGGCCGCCCTTCCACGTGTACAGGTGAGTCATGCGGCCGATGATGTCACGCGCGGTGCCGGGGCGTCCTGCGTGTTCTGACCCCGAGGGTGACGAGGGCCAGGCCCGCGGCGACGATGCCGAGGTAGGCGGCGGGCGGGAGGGTGACGACTTTGTGCAGCCAGCCCCACTCCGTGCCGAAGAAGGTCTGTGAGACGAAGCTGACGAGGCCCTGGGCTCCTACGACGTAGCCGATGCTTTCGAGGGTGTATCCGATGGTTGTTCGCACGGATCAACCCTCTCGTGCGGGTGCCCCGAGATCGTCCTCCGCAGGGCCCACAGTGCGGTAGGCCAAAGGGTGTAGTCGCCCCAGGACGGGCGACGGGCCCCGCGGGGCAGCGGATCAGCGCAGGCGGCCGAGGAGCTCGAAGGTCTCGGCGCGCCGGGCCCAGGCGATGACGGCCAGCGGCACCATGAAGAGGAACGGGGTCCCGGCGTTCTCGCCGTGCATGGCGGTCAGCTGGGTGACGAAGGCGAACACCAGGAAGACGATCAGGGCCGTGGCGGCCGGTCCGGCCAGCCGGCGGACCAGCAGTCCGACCGCTCCGGCCAGCTCCACCAGCCCGGTCACGTACATGAACCAGTGGCCCACGCCGATGGAGTCGAAGACGGTGGTCGCGGCGGGGAGCGCCAGCAGTTTGGGCAGCGCGCTGGCCAGGGCGAAGAAGAGCGCGAGCAGGATGCGCAGCGTCCAGACCACCCGGACCGCGGCCTTGCCGGACTTCGTGGCGGTGTCGGCGGTGGCGGTCGGAGCAGTGGTGGTGGCGGCGGTGCTGGACATGTGAGGTCTCCCCGTTCGGCTGGCGTAGCTTCCTCAGGTTTGACCGCCGCCACCGCCCGAACTCATCGGTCCCGGAGGAGGAATTTCCGGCAGCTGAAGCCCCGGGCCGGGGTCAGGCCAGGGGCTTCAGCTGTTGATGCAGGTGGTGCCGCCCGCGGGGTTGAGGAGGCCGATCAGGTTGATGGTGTTGCCGCAGGCGTTGATCGGGATGTGGATCGGAATCTGGATCACGTTGCCCGACAGGAAGCCCGGAGAGTTGGCGGCCACGCCGGAAGCGCTCGCATCGGCCGACGCCGCGGTCGCTCCACCGACGACGGCCATGCCGACGGCGATCGCGAGGGCTGCGCTCTTCAGAAGACGAGACATGAGGGGCTCTCCTTGTTGCTCCAGTGGCGCCTGGGCGCCAGCCGCCCGCTATCGGGCCGCACCCCCTCTTCGGCACGACACCGCGGTACGGATCGGCCCGAGCCGCTCCGTTCACCCGAAGGGGGCCGTGCGTGACGGCATCCGGCCCAAGGGAGAGGCCTCCGCCGGTCCTATCGCTCCCGCTACGGCCGCGGGGGCGTGACCGCCTCGTTGTAGGCCTTCCAGATCAGCGGCGGGAAGGCGCTCCCCCGCTCGGAATCGGGGCCGCCCACGCCCTGCATCGGCAGTAGCTGCGGGACGTCGGGCTTCGTGCGGAACATCGCCACCGAGGTGCTCAGTTCCGATGTCGCGCCGATGAACCAGGCGGAGTTCATGCGGTCGTTCGGGCCGGTCCTGCCGGCCCAGGACGGGACGAGGGGGCGCGCGTCATTCGGCGGTCCGAGGGCGGTCCAGCTCACCTGGCGGAGCGCCGAGCCGACGGCCGCGGCCGTGTCGGCGCTGATCGCCCGCCGCGGCTTGCCCGGACCGAAGCCGCCGTCCACCGCGACGCCGTTCCGCTCGACCTTGGTCACCGAGTAGGGGTCCGCGGCCCGGCCCTGGTTGACGAAGGTCGTGTAGGCGCTGGCCAGCCGGACGGCGCTGGGGGTGGAGGTGCCGATGGAGAACGTCGGCTCCAGCTTGGCCATGCTCTCCTCGCGCAGCCCCGACGCGACCGCCACCTCCTTGACCGTCTTCAGCCCGATCTTCTTGCCGACCTCCACGAACGGCGTGTGGTCGGAGTTGACCAGGGCCGCGTGGAGGGCGAGGGAGGACGCCGACGGCCCTGCCGGTTCGGGCTTGGGGGGAGCGGGGTCCGCGGTGGCGGTGGGGCGGTTCCTGCCGGCGTACTCCTCCTCCAGGGCGGCCGCGTACACGAAGGGTTTGAACGCCGAGGCCGCCGGCACGCCCGAGGTGTCCGCGTTGTTGGTGAAGTGCTCGATCGCGTCGGAGCCGCCGTAGACCGCGATGACCGCTCCGTCCTTGGGGCGTATCGAGGCGGCGCCGACCTGTACGTGCTCGTCCTCCGGGCGCTTCTTCGGGTCGAGGCGCTCCGCGCGCACCTGCTCGACGGCCTTGGTCAGCGCCAGCACCTTGTCCTTCTCGAAGGTGGTGTGGACGTTGTAGCCCCCACCGGCCAGGTCCTTGTCCGTGATCCCGCTGCGGCTCTTGAGGTACTTGTTGGCGATGTCGACGAGGTAACCGGTCTGCCCCGCCTGGCTGGTCGGCTTGACGGGAGGCTTCGGCTCGGGGAAGCGCGTGTACTTCGCGCGTTCCTCGGAGCTCATCGAACCCGTGGTGACCTGGCGGTCCAGGATCCAGCTCCAACGGTCCTGGGCGCGCTGGTGGTTGTCGGCGCTGAGGGAGGGGTCGAAGCTCTCCGCGCCCTTGAGCACCGCCGCCAGCAGGGCGCCCTGACTGGGATCCAGGTCCTTGGCGGGGATGCCGTAGTAGGCGTACGCGGCCGCCTGCACGCCGTACGCGTCGCGGCCGAACCAGGAGGTGTTGAGGTACCCCTCCAGGATCTCCGCCTTGGGGCGCTGGTTGCTGACCTTCAGGGAGAGGAAGAGTTCCTTGACCTTGCGCGTGACGGTCTGGTCCTGGCTCAGGTAGGAGTTCTTCACGTACTGCTGGGTGATGGTGGAGCCGCCCTGGGTCTCCTTGCCCTTGAAGATGTTGACGGCGGCGCGGCCGATGCCCGTCACCGAGACGCCCGAGTCGCTGTAGAAGTCCGCGTTCTCCGCCGAGATGACGGCGCCCTCGACCGAGTCGGGAACCTGGGCGAGCTTCACGTCCTGCCGGTTCACATTGCCGACGCTCACCATTCGGCTGCCGTCCGCCCAGTAGTAGACGGTGGCCTGGCGGCTCGCCGAGTCGTGCGGGTCCGGTATCTCGACCTGTATGTAGACGGTGACGAAGAGGCCGGTGAGGGCGGCGACGAAGAACAGGAACAGGCCGCAGACGAGCTTCCAGGAGGGCGTCCAGCGCCGCCAGCCCCGTCGGCCGCGCCGAGGGAAGTCGATGAGACGACGCTTGGCCTTGCTCCGCGCTGACCTGCCCTTCGTACGGGCTGACCTGCCCTTCCTGCGGGCTGACCTGCGTCTCTCCGCTCGGCCCGGCGGGCGCCCGACGTGTTGCGGGCCGTCCGCCCGCTCGTCGCTACCAGTGGCGTCCGTACTGCCGGTGTCATCCGCGCGGCGTTTGTGGGGCAGCCTCATGGGGGATGCGGACCTCCTCGATCGCGAGCCGTCGCTTCGGGGCGGCGACGGACTCGGCCGGGAAGATGATCACATCGCGGTCGTGGTTGGTTCGTTCACAAAATCTTCAAATGCGGCACGGGACTTAGATCGCAATCTATCGGGTGAGACGGGCAAATCGCCTGCTGTTGGGGGCGGTTACCGCCCGAACCGGCGCATGTCCCGCTACGCCGATCGGTGGCCGCCGACCAGGTGGGCGGCTTCCTCGTCCAAGTGTTGGAGCAGGGCCTGGAGGGCGGGGGTGCGGGTGCGGTGCGATGCCTCCGTCGTGCCCACCGTCCGGCTCACCGAGGGGAGGTCGACCGGGAGGGCCGCCAGGCGTTCGTCGTCGCGCAGCACCAGCTCGGGCAGCAGCGCCACCATGGTCGTCTGGAGCAGCAGGGCGCGCATCGTCAGGATCGACGTGCACTCCACCCGGTCCACCGGGAGCGCCAGGCCCTGTTCCACGAACAGGGCCTCCAGTTCCTGCCGCAGTGCGGTCTGTTCCACCGGCAGGATCCACGGGTACTCCAGCGCGTCCAGCAGCGTCAGCCGCGGCGGCTCGGCCTCCGTCCCCGCCGGCGGCCGCAGGTCCAGAAGGGGATGTCCGCCGCGGACCGCCAGCAGGATCCGCTCCCGGTACAGCATCCGCTGGTGCAGTCGCTCGCCCTCCTTCGGCGCCGGGCCCACCCGACCCACGATCACGTCCAACTCACCGCCCAGCAAGGCGGGATGGAGTACGTCGACGGTCCCCTCGCGGACGACCACCGTCAGCCGCGGGCGCTCCTGCTTGAGGCGGGCGATGGCCCGGGGGAGCAGGACGTTCGCACCGGCCAGCAACGTCCCCACCGTCACCGTGCCTTCGTGGCCCTGGCGCAGGCCGTCCAGGTGCTCACCGGCCCGGCGGACCTCCGTGATCACGGCCCGGGCGTGTCCGGTCAGCGCCTCGCCGTAGACGGTGGGGCGCATGCCGCGCGGCTCGCGCACGAACAGCGGCAGGTCGGCGATGGCCTCCAACTCCCGCAGGGTGCGGGTCGCGGCGGGCTGCGTGAGGTGCAGCGCTTGCGCCGCCCGCGCCACGCCCCCGTGCTGCACGATCGCGACCAGGAGCGTCAGGTGCCGGAACTTCAACCGGCCGTCCAGCAGGTCCATCGGGGCCGCTCCTTCCAGAGGGATCTCTGCGCCGTACGTGCCGTGCCGGGCTGGAGTGCTGGCCGGTTCCCAGCTGTTTTGCCGGCCGCATCTGACCCTTCCATATCCGAACCGCTATGGGAACCACGTGATTTGGCATTGGTTAGGCATACCGATGTCGGCGCATGATGTCCGCACGATCCGGGGTCCAGAACCGAAAGCTCCGGCCTGCTAGGGGAGGTCTGCAAGGTGAGCGCACCTGTGCGGCATTACGTGGGAGGCGGGTTCGACGCGTCGGGCGATCCGTTCCCGCTCGTCGACCCGGTCACCGGGCGCACCGTCGGCGAGGTGCCCTCGGCCCCCGTCGAGGTGGTCGACCGCGCGGTGCGCGCCGCCCGGGAGGCGCTGCGCGGGCCGTGGGGCACGTGGAGCCCCGCCGACCGGGCCCGGGCGCTGCAGCGCATCGCCGACGGCATCGAGCGGCGGTTCGAGGAGTTCGTCGCCGCGGAGTGCGCCGACACCGGAAAGCCCCGCGAGCTGGCGGCCGGCGTCGACATCCCACGGGCCATCGCCAACTTCCGCGCCTACGCCGACCTCCTCGCCGGGCGCAGCGAGCAGTCCTGGCACACCGGCACCCCCGACGGGCGCGGCGCGCTCAACTACACCGTGCGCAAGCCGCTCGGCGTGGTCGCCGTGATCTCTCCCTGGAACCTGCCGCTGCTGCTGCTCACCTGGAAGGTCGCCCCCGCCCTGGCCATGGGCAACACGGTCGTCGCCAAGCCCTCCGAGCTCACGCCCGGCACGGCCTGTCTGCTGGCCGAGGTGACCGCCGAGGCCGAACTGCCCGCCGGGGTCTTCAACCTCGTGCACGGCCCGGGCGCCGACGCCGCCGGTCAGTGGCTCACCGAGCACCCCGGCGTGGACGCGATCGCCTTCACCGGCGAGTCCGGCACCGGCACCACCATCATGCGCGCCGCCGCGGCCCGCCTCGCACCGGTCTCCTTCGAGCTGGGCGGCAAGAACGCGGGGCTGGTCTTCGCCGACGCGGACCTGGACCGGGCCGTCGCGGGCACGCTCCGCTCCGCCTTCACCCACAGCGGCCAGGTGTGCCTGTGCACCGAGCGGCTGTACGTCGAGCGCCCGGTCTTCGACGAGTTCGCCGAGCGGCTCGCCGACGGGACGCGGGCGCTCGGCGGCTACGGGCCGATGATCTCCGCCGCCCACCGTGACAAGGTGCTCGGCCACCTGGCCAAGGCGGCGGCCGACGGCGAGGTCCTCGCGGGAGGTGGCGTGCCGAGCTTCGGCGACGAGCGCGACGGCGGCTTCCACGTCGAGCCGACCGTGCTGAGCGGACTGCCCGAGGACCACCCGGCGGTGCGCGAGGAGATCTTCGGCCCCGTCGTGCACCTGGCGCCCTTCGACACCGAGGCGGAGGCGCTCGCCCTGGCCAACGCCGGCCCGTACGGCCTGGCCGCCACGGTGTGGACCGACGACCTCGCCCGCGCCCACCGGGTCGCCCCCGCCCTGGAGGTGGGCATCGCCTGGGTCAACACCTGGAACCTGCGCGACCTGCGCACTCCGTTCGGCGGCGTGAAGTCCTCCGGGATCGGGCGCGAGGGTGGCGACCACTCCCTCGACTTCTTCTCCGAGCCGATGAACGTGTGCGTGAAACTGTGACCCACCGCCCTGCTGGGACAGCCCCCGCCCCCGCGCCCGCCCCCGTGACGCGGGCCGCCGAACTCCTCGACCGGGCCCGCCGCACCGGGGTGCCCTGCGCCCCCGTCCGTGACGTCCTGCCGGTCGGCGACCTGGACGCCGCCTACGCCGTCCAGGCCCTGCTCACCGACCGCCGCCTCGCCGAGGGCCGCCGCGTCACCGGCTGGAAGGTCGGCCTGACATCGGCCGCCGTCCAGGCCCAGCTCGGCGTGGACACCCCGGACTTCGGCGCCCTGCTCGACGACACCGCCGTACCCGACGGCGCCGACCTGCCCTGGGGCGCCGTGCTCCAGCCCAAGGCGGAAGCCGAAGTCGCCCTCGTCCTGGAAGGCGACCTGGACCACGAGCGGCACACCGTCGCCGACGTCATCCGGGCCACCGCGTTCGTACTGCCCGCCATCGAGATCGTCGGCAGCCGCATCCGCGACTGGGACATCACCGCCGTCGACACCATCGCCGACAACGCCTCCAGCGGCGCGTACGTCCTCGGCAACCGGCCCGTACCGCTGCGCGACCTCGACCTGCGCACGGCCGGCATGGTCCTGGAGCGGCGCGGCGAGCCCGTCTCCACCGGGGCGGGCGCCGCGTGCCTCGGCAATCCGCTGCACGCCGCGGTCTGGCTCGCCGACACGCTCGTACGCCTGGGACGTCCGCTGCGGGCGGGGGACACGGTGCTGACCGGCGCCCTCGGTCCCATGGCGGCCGTCGCCCCCGGCGACGTGCTCGAAGCGCGCATCGAGGGTCTCGGCTCGGTCCGCGCGGCCTTCGGGACCGACCCGGCGCGGACACCGGCGGGGGAGGCCCGATGAGCCGCACCCCCGCCGACGCCCACGCCCCCGCCGCCCTCGACGTCGGCGCCCTCGCCGAGCGGCTCGACACCGCCGCCCTCGGTGCCCGCACGCTCGCCGGCGGGAGCACCGGGCTCGCCACCACCGACGAGGCGTACGCCGTCCAGCGGGCGCTGGTGGCCCGGATGACGGCGCGCGGCGAGCGGATCACGGGCTTCAAGCTCGGTTTCACCAGCCTCGCCAAGATGCGGCAGATGGGGGTGTCCGACCTGATCCACGGCCGGATCACCGACCGGATGCACATCCCCGACGGCGGTCGGTACGACGTCTCGGGCCTGATCCATCCGCGCGTCGAGCCCGAGGTCGCCTTCCTGCTCGGGGACGCCCTCGTCCCCGGCGGGGACCCGGTGGGCGCGGTCGCCGCGGTGGCCCCGGCGCTGGAGGTCATCGACTCGCGGTACGACGGCTTCGCCTTCTCCCTGCCCGAGGTCATCGCCGACAACACCTCCGCCGCCGGCTACGCCGTGGGCCCGTGGACCGCCGCGGGCGAGCTGGCGCACCCCGGTGGCCTGGCCAACCTCGGCGTCCTGCTGGAGATCGACGGACGCCCGGCCCAGACCGGTTCGACCGCCGCGATCCTGGGGCACCCGCTGCGGGCCCTGGCCGCCGCGGCCCGGCTCGCCGGGGAACTGCCCGCCGGGACCGTGATCCTCGCCGGCGCGGCGACAGCCGCCGTACCCCTGCCGCCCGGCACCCACGTACGCGCCACGGTCGCCACCCTCGGCAGCGTCCAGTTCAGCACGGCGGACGAGGCGGACCCCGCCGCCGGAACCACCCGGAGGGAGCCCGCATGATCGTCCCCGGTGCCGCGGAGCCCCGTGGCCGCTTCCCCCACCTGCGCCGCGCCGGCGACCTCGTCTACGTCTCCGGCACCAGCGCGCGCCGCCCCGACGGCACCTTCGTCGGCGCGTCCGCCGACCCGATGGGCGTCACCGACCTGGACGTCCGCGCCCAGACCCGGGCCGTCATCGAGAACATCGCCGCTCTGCTCGGTGCGGTCGGTGGCCGGCTCGCCGACCTGGTCTCCCTCACCACGTACCTCGTGAACATGAACGACTTCGGCGGCTACAACGAGGTCTACGCGGAGTACTTCGACGAGGACGGACCGGCGCGCACCACCGTCGCCGTCCACCAACTCCCGCACCCCCACCTGTTGATCGAGATCAGTGCCATCGCCCACCTTCCGCAGGAGCTGCACGCATGACCGCGACCCCGTTCAACCTCCACGCCTGGATCGAGGAACACCGCCACCTCCTCGAACCGCCCGTCGGCAACGTCCAGATCTGGCAGGACGCCGACCTGATGGTGACCATCGTCGGCGGCCCCAACCGGCGCACGGACTTCCACGACGACCCGATCGAGGAGTTCTTCTACCAGTTGCAGGGCGACATGGTGCTGCGGGTCATGGACGAGGAGGGCAAACCCCCGCGCGACATCCACATCCGGCAGGGCGACGTCCTCCTGCTGCCACCGCACGTACGGCACTCGCCGCAGCGCCCGGAAGAGGGCAGCATCGGCATGGTCGTCGAGTTCGCCCGCCCGCGGGGCAGTCGCGACGCCTTCGAGTGGTACTGCACGCGATGCCACCACCTGGTGCACCGCAGCGAGGTGCAGCTGACCTCGATCGTCGAGGACCTGCCGCCCCTCTTCAACGCCTTCTACGCCGACGAGGCCGCCCGCACCTGCGGCAACTGCCGGGCCGTGCACCCCGGCAAGGAGTGGCCCGAGGCGATGCGCCCGCGGACCCGGCGGGACGGGGCGGACGCGTGACCGTCGTCGACATCCACGCCCACGTCTTCCCGGAGATCACCCGCGCGCGGTCGCGCAGCCTCACCGGGTCCGACGAGGCCCCCTGGCTGCGGACCTCGGACGGCCCGGACGCCGGGATGATGATGGCCGGCGCCGACGAGTACCGGCCGGTGCGGCGCACGCTGTGGGACCCCGCCGCCCGCGTCGCGGACCTCGACCGGCTCGGGGTGGCGGTGCAGGTGCTGTCCAGCACCCCGCTGATGTTCGGCTACTCGCTGCCCGCGGACCGCGCCGTCGATTGGTGCCGGGCCGTCAACTCGGCTCTGCTCGACTACAGTTCGTACGCTCCCGACCGGTTGGCGCCCCTGTGCCAGGTGCCGCTGCAGGACACGGAGGCGGCCTGCGCCACGCTCTCCGAGGCGATGCGCCAGGGTTTCCGCGGCGTCCACATCGGCAATCACCTCGGCGACCGCGACCTGGACCACGGCGCCCTGGTGGAGTTCCTCGCGCACTGCGCCGACGAGGGCGCCGCCGTCCTCGTCCACCCCTGGGACCTGCCCACCGGACCGCGGTTCTCCCGCTACATGCTCGCCTGGCTCGCCGGGATGGCGGCCGAGACACACCTGACGATCCTGTCGCTGATCCTCTCCGGCGCCTTCGAGCGGCTGCCCGCCTCGCTGCGGCTGCTGTTCGCGCACGGCGGCGGCAGCTTCCCGTACCTGCTCGGCCGCGCCGACAACGCCTGGCACCGCCGGGACCTGGTGCGCGCCGACAGCCCGCGTCCGCCGTCCGCCTACACCGACCGCTTCTCCGTCGACTCGGCCGTCTTCGACCCGGGTGCGCTGCGCCTGCTGGTGGACGTGATGGGCGCGGAGCGGGTGCTGCTCGGCTCGGACCACCCCTTTCCCCTGGGCGAGGAGGACATCGGGCGGCTGGTGCGGGAGAGCGCGCTGAGCGCGGACGAGAAGGAGGCCGTGCTGGGCGGCAACGCCGTCCGGTTCTTCGGGTTGGAGGACCTGGTGGGGGACGGGACCCCGGACCGCGCCCAAGGTCGCACCCCGGGCCACACCGCGCACGACCACGACACGGAGAAGCACGACCACGACATGGAGAAGGAGGCCGCCCGATGAAGGCCGCCGTCATCGGCTCCGGAAACATCGGCACCGATCTGCTCGTCAAACTGATCCGCGGCCGCGGCCTGGTCACCGCCGCCGCGATGATCGGCATCGACCCCGACTCCGAAGGACTCGCCCGCGCCCGCCGCCTCTCCGTCCCCACCAGCGCCGACGGGGTGAAGGGCCTCATCGCCCTGGACGGTTTCGACGACATCGACATCGTCTTCGACGCCACCTCCGCCGCCGCCCACCGCGCCAACGCCGCCGCCCTCGCGCCCCACGGCAAGACGCTCATCGACCTGACCCCCGCGGCCATCGGCCCCTACGTCGTCCCGCCGGTCAACCTCGACGAGCACCTGGACGCCGCGAACGTCAACATGGTCACCTGCGGCGGCCAGGCCACCATCCCCGTCGTCGCCGCCGTCTCCCGCGTCACCCCGGTCCACTACGCCGAGATCGTCGCCTCCATCGCCTCGCGCTCCGCCGGACCCGGCACCCGGGCCAACATCGACGAATTCACCGTGACCACCGCCCGCGCCATCGAACAGGTCGGCGGCGCGACCCGCGGCAAGGCCATCATCGTGCTCAACCCGGCCGAACCCCCCCTCCTCATGCGCGACACCGTGCACTGCGTCGTCGACGACTGCGACACCGACCGCGTCGCCGACTCCGTGCGCGAGATGGCCGCGTCCGTCGCCGCCTACGTCCCCGGCTACCGGCTCAAGCAGCAGCCCCAGTTCCGCACCCTGGCCGCCGACGACCCCCTGGTCGGGCTCGCCGGCGCGGGCCGTCTCCTGGTCTCGGTGTACCTGGAGGTCGAGGGCGCCGCCCACCACCTGCCCGCCTACGCCGGAAACCTCGACATCATGACCGCCGCCGCGCTGCGCACCGCCGAGCGCCTGGCCGAACGGAGCCCGGCCCGATGACCCGCGTCTACGTCCAGGACGTGACCCTGCGCGACGGGATGCACGCCGTCTCCCACCGCTACACCCTCGACCAGGTCCGCGCCATCGCCGCCGCGCTCGACGCGGCCGGCGTCGACGCCGTCGAAGTCGCCCACGGCGACGGCCTGTCCGGCTCCTCCGTCACCTACGGACCCGGCGCCCACACCGACTGGGAATGGCTGGAGGCGGCCGCCGAGGTCCTGCACCGCGCCCGGCTCACCACGCTCCTGCTGCCCGGCATCGGCACCGCGGAGGACCTGCGCCGCGCCCACGCCCTCGGCGTCACCTCCGTACGCGTGGCCACCCACTGCACCGAGGCCGACATCTCCGCCCAGCACATCGGCCTGGCCCGCGAGCTGGGCATGGACGTCGCCGGTTTCCTGATGATGTCCCACCTCGCCGACCCGGCCGAACTCGCCCTCCAGGCACGGCTGATGGAGTCGTACGGCGCGCACTGCGTGTACGTCACCGACTCCGGCGGCCGCCTCACCATGGACGGGGTCCGCGACCGGGTCCGCGCCTACCGCGACGTCCTCGAACCCGGCACCGAGATCGGCATCCACGCCCACCACAACCTCGGCCTCGGCGTCGCCAACAGCATCGTCGCCGTCGAGGCCGGCGCCCACCGGGTCGACGCCTCGCTCGCCGGACAGGGCGCCGGCGCCGGGAACGCCCCGCTGGAACCCGTCGTCGCCGTCTTCGACCTGCTGGGCTGGGAGCACGGCTGCGACCTCTTCCCGCTCACCGACGCCGCCGAGAACCTCGTACGCCCCACCCAGGACCGGCCCGTGCGCGTCGACCGCGAGACGCTGACGCTCGGCTACGCCGGGGTGTACTCCAGCTTCCTGCGGCACGCCGAGACCACCGCCGCCCGCCACGGCCTGGACACCCGCGACCTGCTCGTCGAGGCGGGCCGCCGCAGGCTCGTCGGCGGCCAGGAGGACCTGCTCACCGACATCGCGCTCGACCTGAGCCGGGCACCCGGCGCGGACACCGCCACCCCTTCCTGTACAGAGGACGTACCCGCATGTTGAAACAGCGCGCCGCCGAGCTGGACTCCGCCGATCCGATCGCCCACGTGCGCGACCGCTTCACCCTCCCCGAACACGTCGTCTACCTCGACGGGAACTCCCTGGGCGCCCTGCCCACCGCCGTCCCCGCCGCGGTCGAGGACGCCCTGCACCGCCAGTGGGGCACCGACCTGATCCGCTCGTGGAACGCCAACGGCTGGTGGGACGCCCCCGTCCGCGCCGGCGACGCCATCGGCCGCCTCGTCGGCGCCGCCCCCGGGCAGGTCGTCGTCGGCGACTCGACCAGCGTCCAGCTCTTCAACACCCTGCTCGCCGCCGCCCGCATGCGACCCGGCCGCCGGGTCCTGCTCACCGACCCGGACCACTTCCCCACCGACCAGTACGTCGCCGACTCCGTCGGTCGGCTGCTCGGCCTCGACGTCCGCCGGGTCCCCGCCCGGGAGGCCGCCGGGGTGCTGGCCGCCGAGGGCGATCGGGTCGCCGTCGCCGCGTACGCCCCCGTCGACTACCGCACCGGCGAGCTGTACGACATGGCGGCCCTCACCGCCGCCGCCCACGCGGCCGGGGCGCTCGTCCACTGGGACCTCTGCCACGCCGCCGGCGCGCTGCCCATCGAACTCGACGCGATCGGGGCCGACTTCGCGGTGGGCTGCGGCTACAAGTACCTCTCCGGCGGACCCGGCGCCCCCGCCTTCGCCTACCTGGCCCACCGGCACCAGGAGGACTTCGACCACCCCGTCACCGGCTGGCACGGGCACGCGCAGCCCTTCGCGATGTCCGGCACCTACGCCCCGGCACCCGGCATCACCCGCGCCCGCATCGGTACCCCGCCGCTGCTCTCGCTGATCGCCCTGGAAGCGGCGCTCACCGCCTACGACGGGGTCGACATGGCGGCCGTACGCACCAAGAGCCTGTCCCTGACGGGCTTCTTCCAGGAATGCGCCGACGCCCTCCTCGACGGCCTCGGCTTCACCATGGCCACCCCGCGCGAACCCGCACGCCGCGGCAGCCAGGTCGCGCTGCGCCACCCGGAGGCGTACCCGCTGGTCGCCGCCCTCACCGCGCGCGGCGTCATCGGCGACATGCGGGCCCCCGACCTGCTGCGCTTCGGCTTCAACGCGCTCTACCTCACCCACGCGGACGTACTGCACGCCGTAGCGGAGCTGCGCGACATCGCGACCACGGCCGCCCACCGGGCCCCGGAGTTCCAGCAGCGCCCCACCGTCACCTGAGGCCCCGCGCACGGCCCCATCCCGGTCACTCCTTCCCCGCTTTCCCCCCCGCAGCCGAGACCTTCGAGGACTCACATGAGATCCCTGCGCACCACAGCGGCGCTGGCCACGGCCGTCGCCGTCGCCACCGTCGCGACCCTGCTCGCGCCCGGCGCCACCGCGACCACCGCCTCGACGACCACCGCCGCCAAGGACCCGAACATCCCCGACGTCTGCGAGGACCGCCGCCCCGGCCCCGCCGACCCCGGCGCGTACGGCGTGCAGCTCGACGGGACCTTCCGCCACCCCGCCCTCACCCCGGTCGACGAGGAGCACGAACACTCCTTCCCGGGCCGCAACGAGAACTACGACACCCGCTCGTACATCAAGAACATGAAGGTCGAAGCCGCCTACGAGGGAGCCGACTTCACCCCGGACTTCTTCCACACCTGGCAGAACGTCGTCGACTTCGACGGCCGCCGCTACCTCTTCCAGTACGACCGCTCCGAGGGCCGCGTCTACGACATCACCGACGTGAAGAAGGTGTCGGTCGTCGAGAAGATGTCGCGCGCGGACGTCGGCGGCGACGAGACCAAGGCCAACGCGTCCTGGGCCGCCAACGACTACTGGGGCGCCTCCACCATCCAGTGGAACAAGAAACTGGGCGCCTACGTGATGGTGCAGAGCTTCGAGGACAAGCGGCAGATCTCCGAACTCACCGACGAGCCCGGTCACGACAAGTACGGCAACCCGGCGGGCGTCGAGAAGCTCCGCGGCAAGCCCGGCCTGAAGGGCTTCAAGGTCTTCCGCCTCGACGGTCCCCGCAAGAAGGACTGGAAGCTCCTCAGCACGGTCTCCACCGACTCCACCCAGCGGGACCCGCTGTCCTCCGACCCGAACACGGCGCAGCAGGGCTCCGGTTCGCTCGACGTGCCGTACTGGACCGGCGAGAAGTACATGTTCATCGCCACCGCCCCGAACGACACCTACTCCGGCACCGAGTACCCCACCAACCTGCACTCCGCCGGCTACCAGTCCTGGGACATGTCCGACCCCGCGCACCCGAAGCTGCTCGACACCTGGCACCTGCCGGGCCAGCGCACCGGAGAGGACGCGGCCTACCGGACCAACCCGCGCTGCGGCAACCGCACCAGCTGGATGGGCGCGCGGATGCCGCTGTTCATCCCCAAGCCCGTCGAACAGGGCGGGCGTTACGCCTTCGCCGCCATGGGCGGCTACGGCCTGACCGTCCTCGACATCTCCGACCCGGCCGACATGAAGACCGTCGGCCACCTCGACCTGCCGCCCTCCGTCTCCGGCACCGAGGGCGACAACATCGACGTGTCGCAGTACGAGAAGACCGGGCTGATCTACTACTCCGGCTACCCGCTCACCGAGGACTGCTACGAGCCGTACAAGGACGTCTACCAGATCGACGCCAAGGATCCGAAGCACCCGCGCGTCGTCGGCGTCCTGCCCCGCCCGACCCCGCCCAAGGCGGCCGGCTTCCAGGACTTCTGCCAGCGGCGCGGCAGCTTCGGCCCCAAGCGCACCGGCTACTACACCAACCCCGGCCGGCACGACGCCGGCGTCCTCGGGTACGGCTTCTACAACGCCGGCGTGCAGTTCTTCGACGTGAAGAACCCGGCCCGGCCCGAGATCGAGGCGTACTTCGTCCCCAAGGCGTACGGCCCCGAGACCCCGGACTACGCCTACGGCAACCAGACCCATGGCGTGTACGTGGAGTGGGACCGCAACATCGCCTGGGTGCTGACCAATCACGGCATCTACGCACTGTCCTCGCAGAAGGTCCTGGGACAGCCACGCCTGACGCGCCCCGAAAGGCCCTTCCGCAACAGCGAGTTCTGAGCAGCACCCGCCCCGCTCTCCCTCCCCGCTCCCGCCCCGCCAGCTCTCCGTAGAGAAGGACGTCCCCGCCATGGCCGCTCCGGAAAGACCCGCCCCCGCGCCCTCACCCGCCCCCGTAGCCCCGACCGAAGGTCAGCCCCCGCAACAGCCCGGCCTGGTACGGTCGCTGACCCACCGCCAGACGACCATGATCGGCCTGGGCTCGGCCCTCGGCACGGGCCTCTTCCTCGGCTCCGGCTCCGCGATGGGCGCCGCCGGTCCGGCCGCGATCGTCTCGTACGCCATCGGGGCCGTCCTCGTCGCGATCATCGCGGTGCTGCTCGGCGAGATGTCCGCGGCCCACCCGGTCCAGGGCTCCTTCGGGGTCATCGCGCACCAGTACCTCGGTCCCTGGGCCGGGTTCCTCACCCGCTGGACGTACTGGTTCAGCGCCGTCGTCGTCATCGGCACCGAGGTCGTCGCCTCCGCGCTCTACATACGCTGGTGGTGGCCGGGCGTGCCGATGACGGCCGCCATCCTCGCGGTCGCGGCGGTGGTCCTCGCGGTCAACGTCATCAACGTGAAGTCCTTCGGCACCACCGAGTTCTGGCTGTCCACCATCAAGGTGACCGCCCTGTGCGCCTTCATCCTGTGCGCCGCGTTCCTTGTCTTCTTCGGCCTGCCGGACAGCGGGGCCACCGGCTTCGCGCACCTCACCGACGACGGCGGATTCATGCCGCACGGTGCGAAGTCGATCTGGATCGCCATGTCGGTGGTGATGTTCGCGTACGCCGGCTTCGAGGTCGTCGCCATCGCCTCCGCCGAGGCGGCCGACCCGCAGCGCACCATCCGTACCGCGATGCGACAACTCGCCTGGCGGCTCAGCGTGTTCTACGTCCTGTCCATCACCCTGGTCATGGCCCTGATCCCGTGGCAGCGCCTCGCCGCCGGTGACGGCAGCGTGGAGGCGAGCCCGTTCGTGCGGGTCTTCTCCGACGTCGGTGTGCCCGCCGCGGGCACCCTGACCAACCTCGTGGTGCTCATCGCGGCGATCTCCGCAGCCAACGCCCACCTGTACGGAGCCTCCCGCCTGCTCCACTCCCTCGGCGCCGACGGTCTGGCTCCGGCGCCGCTGGCCGCACTGACCGCCCGGGGCGTGCCGGCGGCGGCCCTGGCCGCCTCCACCCTGGGCATCGCGGTCGCCGCGCTCCTCGCCTTCTACGACGTCGGCGGCATCTTCGGCATCCTGATGTCCATCGCCCTGTTCGCGGTACTGCTCGTCTGGCTGCTGATCCTCGCCTCGTACGTCGCCTTCCGCCGCCACCGGGACGCGCACCCGGCGGACTTCACCGGCTTCAGCGTCCCCGGCGGCCCGGTGCTCGCGGTGGTGGCCGGCGCGGGGGTCCTCGCCGTCGCCGCCACCGCGATCGAGGTCCCGGACATGCGCCAGGCGGCGGGGGTGGGACTCGCCTTCACCGTCGTGCTCCTGATCGCCTACGCCCTGATCGCGGCCGGCCGCCGCAAGCGGGCCTGAGGGCGCGGAGCGGCACGGCGAGCGGCTGGCCGCCCCTGCGCAGGGGCGGCCAGCCGCTTCGCGACATGGGGTGGCCGCCCTACCCGACGACCTTCGTCACGACGGGTGCCCCGGCCTCCACCGTGCGGCTGACCGTGCAGAGCTTGTCGTGCGAGGTCTTCACGGCACGCGGCAGGATCGCCCGCGCCCGGTCGCCGCCTTCCCCCTCGGGGAAGCCCACGGTGAAGGCGACCTCCAGGTCCGTCATCAGGTTCCCCCCGCCCTCGTCCTGCACCTTGTGTCCCCTGACGTCGACGGAGAAGACGCCGGGCTCCGCGTGCCGCGAGGTCGCGACCTCCACGTCGGCCGCGGAACACCCGCCGATCGCGGCGAGCAGCAGCTCCACGGGCGTGAACCCCTCCCCGGAACCGGTACTGAAGGTGATGGTGCCCCCACGGGCATTGGTGGCGCAGAACAGCCCCGGCCCGATCCGCTCGACGGTGACGGAACGCAGTGATTCAGCAGTCATGCCCCGACCGTAAACCCGATCCCACCCCCGACGCCCACACCGCGCCCGTCACGGGCGGGCGCCGGTGGATTCGTCGGGGAAACCGGCCAGGAAGGTCAGGAGCGAGGTGGTGACGGCGCACATCGCGATCGGTTCCTCCCGGGCCATCCGTTCGACGGTGCGCAGGGTCGAGGCGTCCCGCGGCCAGACCAGGGCGAGCAGCCGTAGGGCCTCCACGCGCAGCGGACCGCCCAAGCAGCCCTCCACAGCGGCACGGGTCGCCGGGTCCTCCGGCCAGCGTTGTGCCAGCACCTTGAGGGCGGTCAGGGCGACGCGCGGCACCGCGTCCTTCACCGCGAACAGGGCGGCGACCCGGACCTCGTCGCACCCGGACCAGTGCTCACCCGACAGCCGCAGGGCGCTGCTCCGTACGCCGGGGTCCGGGTCGCCGACCGCCGCGAGCACGGCCCGCCGCACCTCGGGAAGCTCCGGCCAGTGCTCGGCCAACGCCTCGACCACGGTGCTCCGCACGCTGGCGTCGCCATCATCGACGGCGGCGAGCACGAGCTGTCGGGCCTCGTCATCCCGGGGCCAGAGGTGGGCGAGGCTCCGCACGGCGATCAGACGGACATCGCCGTCCGCGTCCCACACGCCCGCCATGAGCGCTGCCCTCAGTTCGAGATCCCCGGGCCAGTGAAGTCCGGCCCATTGGAACGCCGCCGCGCGAACGGTGGGTACGTCGTCATCCGTGGCGGCGATCGCCGCGCGGCGCACCTCGTCGTCCGGCCAGAACTCCGTCATGGCTCCCAGCGCCCGCCAACGGAGCCCGGGGTCCGGATGACGGGCGAGTGTGAAGACCAGCCGGCGAACCTCCGGATTCTGCGGCCAATACGAGCCCAGGCTCCACACCGCGCTGTTGCGAACTTCCGCGGACAGGGCCTCGTCACGTGCGAGTGCGAGCAGGGCCTGCGGGAGGTGACGACGACGCGGGCCCGCGGATGGCTGTGGGCGAAAGCGGTGATCTGCCGGGCGATGTCGGCGCGCCGGGCGGGGTCGAAGACCTCGTCCAGGCCGTCGAAGACCAGCACCACCTCGCGCCGGCGACCCGCCAGCAGCTCCTCCAGCACCTCGCGGGGCAGGCCCATGCACTCGGCGGCGTTGTACTGCGCCCAGTACTCCTCGATGGTCGCCCCGATCCAGCGGGGGTTGGCGAGCCGCCGCAGCTCCACCACGACCGGAACGGCGTCCGTCAGTGCGGCCAAGCCCTGGGGGAGCGCGTCCCGCCCGCCGGCCACGACCAGCGCCAGGTACTTGGCCAGCGTCGTCTTCCCCGCGCCGGGGTCGCCGAGCACCACCAGACGGCGGCCGTCCTCGGAGCCGAGGACTTCGAGGACGGGTTGCGGGGGCCGGGCGGGGGCGCTCCGGGGTCGCTCCGCACCGGGCTCGCGCGCGGCCCACTCGGCGTCGGCGTCGTCCAGCTCCCGGCGGTCCACCAAGTCCCGCACGAGCCGCGGCGAGAGGTGCTGGCGCGGCCAGTCCCACGCCAGGAGCGGTTCCTCGAACACCGCGCCCAGGCCGATCTGCGGCTGCTCGCCCGCCCTGCCGGCCTCGCCGAGCACGTCCATGTTCAGCCGGCCGTGCGTCTGCACCAGCCGCTGGAGGTACGCGCCGATCGCGGCGTCGGTCCGGGCGTCGAGGCCGCCCCGGCGGTCCCGGGCGGCCCGACCCCCGTTCGCCTCCGCGGCGGCGTCCTCGTACCGACGCAGCCAGGACCGGCCGCCCGCAGGCGCGGCCAGCCACTCTCGCCGCACCCGACCGTCCGGCTCCAAGGTCCGCTGCCCCGCCCAGGACAGCCATACGGCGACCACCGCCAGGAAGACGTCCCGGCTCTTGGGGAGTCGGAAGTCCGCGGCGGACGCCCGCGCCCACTCGCTGGCGCGCTGTCCGTGGAACTGGTCCGTACCCGGAAGTCCCGTGCGCCGCACCTGCCGTTGCAGATCGGCCTGGCTCCGCTCCGGCTCGCCGCCGGCCGCGGCCTCCCGCAAGTCCAGCAGCGCCCTGCGCAGTTCCTCGCGAGCGAAACCCATGAACCGACACCCCCTGGCCCCGCGCCCCTGCCCGACTCCCCGACGGCAGCGGGAGCGCCCGGGGCGGGCGACCCGGGGAGCCGTGCTCGGGGGGCACTGAACAGGCAGGATATCGGCCGCCTCGCCCGGGGCGCCCGGGTTCCGGGACGCCGGGTGGAACGGCGGGCGAGAGTCGGGGCCGAGCCGAACCGGCTCACCGCCCCGCCGGTCGGACAGATCCGCCGACGCCACGTCAGGAGAAGCCCGTGTCCCGTGCCTTCAAGCCCCGCAAGTCCCGCCGGCGCCGTCGGCCGCGGCACGTACCCGCGCCCCGGACCGCGCCCGTGGCCCCGCTCCCGCCGGTCACCCCGTCCTGGCGCCGGACCTGGCGCGAGGGCGGTCGACGCGTCGCGCTCAGCTTTGCCGGCTCCGCGGGTGCGGCCGCCGTCGTCGTCCTCGACTGGTGGCTGCGCGGCCACTGAGACGCTCGGGACTATCCGAGCGTCGGCGTCGGCGTCGTGCGCGGGTCGACGGGCGTGAGGACGCCGAGCCGGTCCTCGATCGCCCGGGCCGCGCCCAGGCACAGGTCCTCCCGGAACGCGCGGCCGACGACCTGCACCCCGCAGGGGAGCCCTTCGACCAGTCCCGTCGGCACGGCCACGGCGGGAACGCCCACGAAGCTGGTCACGGTGCACAGGCGCATGGCCGACCCGACCCGGTCCCGCCCCGCCCGATCGCGTGACTCCAGCCCCGGCTCGACCGGTGGCTCGGTGAAGACCGGGCCGAGCAACAGCGGGTACGCGTCGAGGAATTCGGCCCATGAGCGGCGGATGCTCAGCCAGGTGCCCATCAGCTTCACGAGTTCGGCCGCGCTCGCGGGCGGGGTCCGTTCCATCATCATCGCGATGTAGCGGTCGCCGCCGCTGCCGAGCAGCGTGCGCACCACCGGCCAGGACGGGGCGAACTCGGTCACCGTGATCCGGCCGTACGCCTCCAGGGCCTCGTCCAGCCGCGGTACGTCCGCCACCTCGCGTACGTCGTAGCCGGCGTCCCGAAGCGCGTCGGCCGCGGTCGTGACCGCAGCCCGCACCGTGGGGTGGACGCCGTGTCCGCCGGGATCGGCGACGACCGCGACCTTCACGCGTCCGGGGAGCGGCGGGCCGTACGCGGGCACCGGCACGGCGCGCGGGTCGCGCGGGTCCGTGCCCGCCAGTACCTCGTAGGCGAGTCGGAGATCGTCCACGGTGCGGGCCAAGGGGCCGTCCGTGACGAGCAGTTGGGAGGCCGGTCCGGGATCGTCCGGGCCGAGCACGCGGTGATCGGCGGGGAAGCGGCCCGTCGACGGTTTCAGCCCGGCCACACCGCAGAACTGGGCCGGGACGCGCACCGATCCGCCGGAGTCGTTGCCCAGCCCGAGCGCCGCCATGCCGGTGGCCACGGCCACCGCGTCGCCCCCGCTGGAGCCGCCAGGGGTGCGGCCGCGGTCCCACGGGTTGACCGTGTCGCCGAACAGCTCGCTGCGCGTGTGCATCCCCGCCAGGATCAGGGTGGGAACGTTGCTGTGCCCGATGGGGATCGCCCCCGCCGCGCGCAGCCGTGCCACCGGGAGCGCGTCGGCCGGCGCCACCAGATCGCGGAAGCGCTTCACGCCGAAGGTGGTCGGCACGCCCTCGATCGGGGTGCTCTCCTTCACCGTGAACGGTACGCCCGCCAGCGGTCCCAGCTCCTCACCGGCCGCCCGCCGACGGTCCAGCTGCGCCGCGGTCGCACGCGCGCGCTCGGCCAGGAGCTGCGTGACCGCGTTCACCCGCGGGTTGACCTCGCCGATCCGGTCCAGATGGCTGTCGACCACTTCGACGGCCGAGACGTCCGCGCTGCGCACGGCTTCCGCCTGAGCGGCGGCCGACATCTTCCACAGGGCTTCCCGCATGGCCCTTCCCTCCCGGTCTCGTTCCGATGCGCTTGCATCGGAACCCCACCGTACCCCTGGAACCGATGCGAGCGCATCGCATAAAGTGCTGTCGCGGCGGAGCGCCGTGGGAACTGTGGGGAACTGCGGGGGAAAGGCGGGGTCGGGCATGCCCAGGCAGGTGGATCACGAAGGGCGGCGGCGCCTCATCGCCGAGGCCGTCAGTCGGCTCGCCGACGAACGCGGGCTGGAGGGCGTGACCCTTCGCGACGTCGCGGCCCGCGCACAGGTGTCGATGGGCGCCGTCCAGCGCTGCTTCCGCACCAAGGAAGAGATGCTCGTGTTCGCGCTCGGACACATCAGCGAGCAGATCATGGAGCGCGTACGGGCCCGCCTCCTCGCGAGCCCGGCCCAGTCGGCCGCAACCGCCCTCGGGCACGCGGCCACGGAGATCGCACTGCTCAGGGAGGAGCACCGGACCGAGGCCAGGGTCTGGCTCGCCTTCGTCGCGCAGGCCGCCGTCAGCGAGGTGCTCGCGCACACGCTGAAGGCGAACTACTCGGCCCTGTACGAGGCGTTCACCCGCCTCATCGAGGAAGCCGGCCAGGACACCGACGGCGCCGCGACCCTCGATCCGCGGCGCGAGGCCCGCACCCTCATCGCCCTCGCGGACGGCCTCACCACGCACGTCCTCATCGGCAACGTCACCCCCCGCGAGGCCGAGGAGGTCCTGCACGCCCACCTGGCCGCCCTCTGGGGCTGAGCCGTAAGGGGTGTGACCGCTTTAGCAGTCGAAGACCGACCAGCAGATGTCGTTGCGCAGGCGCTGGTCGTCGAGCACGAGGTCGCGGATGGCCGCCGGGAGCTGCTCGCGCTGCCAGCGGCATTCGCGCCGCGCGGCGGCCGCGCCCTCCCCCGCCGGTACCGAGGCGCGCACGGCCTTGATCGCGTAGGCGGCCGCGCCCAGCTCGTGCGCGGCCACGTGGGCGACGGCCCCGGCCTGGCCGGCGGCGTACGCGGCGTGCCGGGCCGGCCCGCGCAGGTCCCGGGCCGCGCCCATCGCATGGCCGCCCGCCGCGCGCGCCCGCATCATCTTGACCTCGCCGCGCACCCAGGCCCGTGCGTGCTCGATGGCGTGGCGGGGGCGCGGGTCCTCGGGCCTGACCGACTCGAAGAGGTCGAGGACGTGCTCCGCACACGCGGCGGCCCACAGGGCGAGCAGGTGGTGGTCGGCGTCGGTGAGGGTCCCGCCGCGGCGGAGCGTCACGAATCGGGGGTCGCGCACGGTCGGCAGGATCATGACGCCGACCCCCGCGCGCGCAGCGACTGGTCCAGCGCGCTCATCAGCACGGCGACCCGGCCGCCGGTGGCCGGCGCGGCCGGGTAGCGGCGCAACACGTCGATCAGCAACGGCGTCGCGCGCCGGCGCGACCGCTCCAGTAGGGCGTCCCCGATCGCAGGGTCGCCGCCGGCCTCCAGCTCCCCGACGCGTGCGGCGTTCGCACAGGCCCGCAGGATGTGGCCGACCTGGCCGGCCCTGGCGATGGGGTGCAAGTACGCGGCCGCCGCGGCGTCACCGGCGGAGCGTGCGGCCAGCCGCGAGGCTTCGGTAGGGGCGGACCGGGCCGCGCGATGGGCGTCGACGGCGGCGGTGCGTTGCAGAGCCGTCCTCCTGGCGCCGTTGACGAAGACCCGGGCGGCCTCGATGGCCGCGCGGGGTCGCGGATCATCGGGAACCGCCTGCTCGAAGGTCGACAGGACGTCCTGCGCGTGCCGCATCGCGTAGTGCGCCACGACGCGCAGCTCGTCCATCGTCAGGTCGAAGTCACCCGACACCGTGTGCGTGCTCTGTGTCATGCCTCTGGATCGTATCCTTGAACGCCCGGTGGAGACTTTTGCGGCCCAAGCCGCATGAACAGGGTCCCAACCCTCAAGTGGAGGTCACATGCGACCCGTGGACCTGGCCCGTCGGCACGGCCTCTCCACGCAGGCGGTCCGCAACTACGAGGACGCCGGCATCATCGCGCCGGCGCGCCGGAGCCCGGCGGGGTACCGGGACTACACCGCCGTTCACGCCGCCGGCCTCGCGGCCCACCTGGCGCTCGTCCCCGCCTTCGGCCACTCGACCGGTCGGCGCATCATGCGGGCCGTCACCGCCGGCCGGCTCGACGAAGCGCTGGAGCACGTCGACGCCGGGCACGCGCTCCTGGCACGCGACCGCGCCACGCTACGGGCCGTCGAAGCGGGTCTCCCGCACCTCGCGGCGGCCACCGAGGAAGCGGCGGCCCGCAGGCGCGCGCTGTACAGCATCGGAGAACTCGCCCGCCACCTCGCGCTCGACCCGGCCACCCTGCGCGGCTGGCAGCGGGCCGGAATCCTCACCCCACCCCGTGACGCGCGCACCGGACACCGCCAGTACCTCGCACGGGACGTGCGCGACGCCGAGCTGGCGCACCTGCTGCGCAGGGGAGGCCAGCCCCTGGGAGCCATCGCCACGATCCTCGGAGAACTCCGCGACGCCGGCGGCCTCGACGCGCTGAGCGCGAGCCTCGGACGGTGGCAGCGCGAACTCACCTCGCGCGGCGTGGCCCAGCTGTACGCCGCCGGTCGACTCGCCGCGTACATCGACGCCCTGGACCAGGAAGGTTGAGGCGCCCTGCCGCTCGGGTCGGGTCGCGTCCTATGCTCGCTACTCCGCGTACGAGGGGGGCCGGTATGGGGACGGACGGGGCGGTACCGCAGCGGGCGCAGGAGGCACGGCGGCAGGAGCGGTTGCTCCGCGAGCACTGGCAGGCCGCCCGCCGGCAGGCCCTGCGGTGGACCGCGGTCGGAGAGGCCGAACAGCGGGTCATCGCACAGCTGTTGGTGCTGACCGCGCGCGGGTGGCGCCTGCTCGTCAACCGCCGATGGACCGGGACCGGGGCCGGCACTGGGGCCGGAAGCCGGAGCGGGTCCGGTGCCGGGGCGCGGACGATCGGTGCGGACGTGCTGCTGGTGGGACCCGGCGGCGTCTTCGTCATCGACGTCAGGGCCGGCGGGGAGCCGGGCGACGGTCCGGCGGCCGAGTTGCTCGCCGCCACGAAGGCCACCGAGAGCGCGGTGGCGTCCCTGGGGATGTCGCCCGTGGCGATCCAGCCGCTCATGGTGTTCGCCGGGCGACGCGTCGACGCGGACCACGGTCGGATACGGCTCCTGGGCGAACACGAGGTCGGACGCGTGCTGTTGTCGCAACCGCACCGCTTGCGGGCGGCCTCGATCCGGGCGATCGCCGATCACCTGGAGCGGCTGCTCCCCGACCACGCGGGGGCGGCGGTCGACCGGGCGGTGCCCCCGGCCGTGACGCCCCGGGGTGGGCAACCGGGCGTAGCGGAGGGCCTGTTCGACCTCGGCGGACTGCGTGACGCGGCCCTGAAGGGGGCGATGAGGGCGCCGATCGAGCAGTGGATGACCTTCCTCCACCCCGATCAGGTGGCGCTGGTACGTCGGAACTGGGCGGGCCCGGCCCGCATCAGCGGCCCGGCGGGCACCGGCAAGACGGTCGTGGCCCTGCACCGCGCGGCCCACCTGGCCAGGCGCACGACCGGCCGCGTCCTGTACGTCACCTTCGCCAACAACCTGCCCCGCGTGCAGCACACCTTCCTGGGCACCATGGCCCCCTCCGTGTCCGACCGGGTGGAGTTCCGCAGCCTCCACTCCTGGGCCCAGGAGTTCCTGCACCAGCGGGGCGTGCCGGTGCGGCTGCACGGGGACAAGGCGCAGACCGCCTTCAGCCTCGCCTGGAAGCACGTGGGCCGCGGGAGTCGACTCGCCGCGCTCGATCCGGACCCCACGTACTGGCGCGAAGAGATCGACTACGTCATCAAGGGCCGGGGCCTGAACCGATTCGAGGAGTACGCGACCGTCCCCAGGCGACGCCGGCGCGCGAGCCTCAACCGGACGCAGCGTCAGTCGGTGTGGGAGCTCTACGAGGCCTACGAAGCGCTGCGCGCCGAGCGCGGTGTCCACGACTTCAACGACGTCCTCTCCCTGGCCCTGGCCGAAGCCTCGCTCCCGCGCGAACGGCCCCCGTACGCGGCCGTGATCGTGGACGAGGTCCAGGACCTCACCCTGGTCGGCGTGCTCCTCCTGCACGCGCTGGTCGGGGACGCGCCCAACGGTCTGCTGCTCGTCGGCGACGGCCAACAGACCGTGTACCCGGGCGGCTTCCGCCTCACCGACGCGGGCATCGACATCCGCGGCGACCGCGGCTAGGTGCTGCGCACCAACTACCGCAACAGCGAACAGATCCTGGACGCGGCCCTCGCCGTCGTGGCCGACGACACCTTCGAGGACCTCGACGGCCTGCGCACACCGGGGCGCCGCGACGTGGACCTCACCTACCACGACGGGGACGTCGTACGCGTGGTCGCGCCGTCGACGGACGCCCACGACGGGCAACTCCTGGACGCCCTGCGCTCCTTGCCCCTCGGCGCGCTCGCCGACACCGCGCTGCTGTGTCCCACGGTGCGCGCCGTCGGCCACTACCAGCGGCTGCTCGCGCGGGCCGGCATCGCGGTGTGCCCGCTGGAGAGCTACGACGGCCGGCCCGTCGACGCGGTGAAGGTGGGCACCTACCGCAGGGCCAAGGGGCTGGAGTTCAAGAACGTCTTCCTGCCCCGCCACGATGACCAGGGCGCGCCCGGGCCGCCGACCGGGCCCGGATCGCGGACGGCCGAGACGGCCCGGGAGCGCGCGGAACTCCTGCGCAGCAGGCTCTTCGTGGCCATGACCCGGGCCCGTGACCTCTTGTGGCTCGGCAGCGTCACCGGGTGACGGCCCGTCGGCCCCGTCGGTCCCGTCAGCGCTTGGAGATGCGGACCACTCCGGTCTCGGTGCCCTGGTAGAGGGTGCCGTCCGGGGCGGCCGTCCCGCGCATCTGGAGCGGGTTGTAGACCAGCCCGATGCCCAGGAAGGAGCTGCTGAGCTGGGCGCCGGTCGCCGGGTCGAGCACCGAGTGGTGGTACTGGGCGAAGGTGTTCAGGCCGGCGCTGCCGGTCGGCCCGGTCACCGAGACGGTGTAGATCTTTCCGTCGGCCAGGGAGAGGCGGGGCAACGCCGCCGACTTCACCGCGCTGTTCCACACCACCGAGCAGCCCGTTCCCTCGGCGTTGACGTCGATCCGGCTGAGGCCGCCGTCGAAGCCGGCGGAGGCGGGCTGGCTCGCCGGAGCGCCCGCGGGCAGGGCCGGATACGGGTATCCGTAGGTGTTGGTGACGAAGACGCTGCGGCCGGTCGCGATGACCGCGTCCTCGGTGCCGCTGCGGGCGTACTGGGTGAGCACGGGGATCCGGCAGATCGGCTCCGGGCCGCCGGCGACCCGGTACACGAGGAGGTTCCCGTGCGGGGCGGCGTTGTCGACGATGGCGACGTACTCGGTGCCGTCGCCCGGTCCGAAGAAGCTCGGGGTGGTGCCGGTGCCCCAGCTGAGCTGGCCGGGCTTGCGGGCCGGCCCGCGGTCGTAGGGCGTACGCCGGTCCACGACGGGGGTGCCGTCGGGGGCGGCCGACAGGAGGTAGAGGGCGTGGTCGGTGGCCACCGCGGTGTGGCCGGGCACGGTGGAGATGCTGTTCTGGACGCCCTCGCCGGTGCTGATGCCGCGCACCGTCCCGCTGATCTCGTCGACGGTCCCGATCACGCCGCCGCTGGTGGCGAACCAGACCCTGCCGTCCCAATCGGGGGTCAGGCCGACGATGTTGTCCCCGGCGGGGACGGTGTCGCCGAGGGGGGTGGACCGGTCGACCTTGAGCGCCCAGCCGTCGGCGGACCGGTGGTGGCCGATGCGCAGGAGGTTGTCGTTCCCGTCGACGACGACCAGGCGGTCCTCGTTGTCGAGGTAGGCGTACACGCCACCGAACAGGCTGCCCTTGGGGAGCGCGAGGGAGGCGAGGTCCGCCCCGGCGGCGGGGTCGAGCAGGTGCGCCGTCGGCGTCTGGCCGAAGATGGTCGTGCAGAGGGCGACCACGTAGCCGTCGCCGCCCACGACCACGGTGGGGCACGCCGAAGCCAGCGCCGTGCGGCTGTAGTCGATGCCGGACGTCCCGGGCCCGGGGTAGGACGTGGTGCCGCTGGAGGCGGTGTCGCCGTGCATGGTGGCCGCGCCGTTGGCGGCGGTGAACGGGTTCTGCGGCGCCTGCGGTCCGTAGGGGGAAGCCGGGGCGGCGGCGGAGGCGGGTGCTCCGCCCAGCGCCGCGGCGCCGAGGGCCACGGCGAGGGAGACGGCGAGAGCGGTGAGGCGCCCGCCCGCGGGCAGGGAGAACGGCATCAGGGGTCCTTGTGGCTGGAGGGGGAGTGGCGGGAGAAGCGGCGGAGCGCGACGTGGGGCGGGGCCGGTGGGCGCCGCGTGACGTGCGCTCGCCGTGGCGCCGCGGGGTCGGCCGGGGCGATGGGGCCGGCCGGCGCGGCGGCTGCCGATGGGGCGGCCCGGACCGTGGTTCCGGGTGGCGGTTGCTCCTCGGAACGGCTCTGACGGCGACGCTATCCGCTGCCCGCGCGATCCGGATCTTTCCGCGGCCGCCGGTCATGGCATGTTCACGCAGTTCACGTTGCCGCAGCACGGCGGCAACACGCAGGGGCCGGACAGGCATCCGCCGCTCCAGCGACAAGACGGTCGACTGGGAGGACGGCCACACCTACCCGGTGGTCGACGTGGCGATCTCCTCCGCGAGCCACCCCTTCTCCCCGGTCACAGCACTAGGGCGTGTTTCGAAAGTAGCGCCGGGCGCCCGAAGGGCGCGGCTCGCGGCGTCTGGTGCCGTGCATCGCAAGGCGGAGGATCGCCCGCCTACTGGACGTAATCGGGCGTTCCGACAACGCCGCGAGGTGCGGTACCAAGCGTCGCGAGCCCGGGGGCACCTCCCAGCGGTAGCTGGGGGAGGGACTTTCGAAACACGCCCTAGGCGCGCAACGAGGTCGTCGAGCGGCTCCTGCGCGCGGTATCGGGGAGCGTGGCCTTACACCACGCCCGCCCTGAGCGGGGCGTCCGACGGCGCCGTGGTCCGCGTGCTCCGCGAGGCCCGGGGCACCCCCTCCCGCGCCGAGCCCCCGCCGGTCAACGACCGCGCGTGCTGCACCCTGCGCGAGGACCTGGTCCCGCGGTGGGAGCGGATGGCGGACGGCGGTGCGACCCGGCTCGTGGTGGTCGAGCTGTGGGACCCGGTCGAGCCGAAGGCCGTGGCCGAGGTCATCGCCGGGCGCGGCGGGGACCGGCTGGTCCTGACCAGCGTGATCACCGCCGTGGACCCCGCGCTCGTCCTGCCCGTCCTCGCCAACGGGGACGACCTGGTGGCCGCGGGCCTCGCGGCGGCCCCCACCGACCGGCGCACGATCGGGGACACCTGGGCCCGACAGCTGGAGTACGCGCCGGTCCGCGCCCGCGTCGAGGGTGACGCGGACGCCTACGGGGATGCCGAAGGGGCCGACGTCGAGGCCGCGGCCGCCGCCCAGCACCCGGCGTGTCCTGCGTCGCCGCGCGCGCAGCCGCGGCCGGCGGCGCGCTCTCCAGGGAGAGCGCCGGTCCCTGGTCCTCGACACGGGTCGAACGCCGCCGGGCCGAGCCGCGCGGAGGCCGACGTCCATGATCCTCAGGGCGAGGGGGTCGCCGACCCGGAGGGATCCGGCAGCAGTCGCTTCAACGACAGCGATACGCGCTCCCTCGACAGGTCGACGTCGAGGATCTCGGCCGTGACCCGCTGTCCGATGTCGAGGAGGTCGCGGGGGTGCTCGACGCGGTGCCAGGAGAGCTCCGGGAGGTTGATCATCGCCGTGAAGCCCCCGATGTCCACGAAGGTCACGCCGAAGTCGGGCATCGCGACGACGGTGCCCGTACAGATCTGCCCGCGCCGGAGCGTGGTGAGGAAGGCCCAGTTCCGGTCGCTCGGTGTCGCCGGCGTCCTCCACCGGGCGCGCAGGACGCCGTCGGCGTCGGGCAACACGCCGGCGAGCAGCGGCCGGCGCTCATCGCCGTACGGGACGAGGGCCGCGGCCGCCCGGGCACCTGCCATGCGGGAGGCCAACGCCGGGTAGTCGCACGCGTCGACCTCCGTGCTGGCGATCGCCCCGTCCTCGTCCTCCCACACGAATTCCACCGCGTCGGGCGGCAGCGCCGCGAGGACCGCCGCCACGTCCGTCGACAGGTCCGGCCACACGGTCAGCCGGGAGCGCGGGGCGAGCCGGGCGCGTACCGGATCCAGGGTGTCCCGGGTGAGGCGGTGCCAGCGGGCGGCGTTGTAGACGAACCCTTCCTCCAGCACCACGGCATGCCAGGTGGCGACGAGCCGGCGCACGTGGTCCCAGAAGTCCTCGTCGGCGGGCCGCTGTACGCCCGGTTCGTCGCTCTCGTCCTCGTCGGGGTGGAAACGGTCCATCCGTTCCGGGAAGAGCCCGAGCGCCCGGGTGCGGGCGACCGCCCCCGCGCAGGGCCGGTCGCTGCTCACGTAGACGTACTGGTCCCAGTCGACGTGCACGGCGAAGCGACCCTCCACCTCCAGGGCGCACCAGGCACCGCTGCCGCGGAGCATGACCCGGACCAGCTCCAGGCCGACGGAGAGGGGTACCTCCGCGCCGTCGTGGAACCCGCTGAGGTCGGGCGGGAAGAGCCCGGCGAGGCCGTGCCCCTCCTCGGTCGGGGCCGGGCCGAAGTGGACGGAGCCGGAGATCCCCGGACCGCGTACGGTCAGCCGGTCGACGCCGGTGTCCTCGGCGAAGGCGGCGACCGCCCGCAGATAGGCCGCCTCCACCGGACCGTGGTCGCTCTCCGGCTCCTCGGCGCCGGTGTAGCAGCCGCCCTCGTCACGGTCGGCGGGGTCGTACTTGGTGATGCGGTGGACGAAAGACGGCACTCTGCTCCCTGACCGTGGTCGATGCGACCGCGGCGGTCGATCGCATCGACGGGAGTCTAGACCGAGCGGCAGAGGGCGGGCGGGGCTGCCGGTCGGGCCGGCCGGTCGGGTCAGCCGGTCACGCGGAAGGTGGCGTCGGCGCGTCCTGTCGCGGTGGTGATCGGGTCCAGCCGCAACGCGTAGGCGTAGTGGCGGATGTAGTGGTCGGGGTGGTTGAACGACTGGAAGGAAGACCAGCTCGCGTCGGCGAGTCCGGGGACCTGGCGGAAGGTGGCGTCCGCGGCGAACTGGGCGGTGCCGTCGTCGTAGGCGAGCTGGACGTCGTACTGGGAGTGCCGCAGGAAGTGTCCGGGGAAGTTCACCGACTCGAAGGAGACGGTGCCGGTGCCCGCGAGGCCGGGCCGCAGCCGGAACCGGGAGTCGTCGGCGGGGCTGATGTCCGGGTCGATGCGCACGTCCATGTCGGCGTGCCGTACGTACCGGTCCGGAAAGTTGAACGACTGGAGCCGGTTGGCGGCGGTGTGGGGCCAGCGGGCGAGCACGCGGCGCTCCTCGGCGGCCGTCAGGTTCAGGATCCATCCGTGCCGCTTCTTCGTGCCGCCCATGCTGTAGCTGCCCGGGGCCTGCTTCTGGTAGGTGGCGGGATCGGACGGGTCGGTCGTCACGACCGGCATGTAGCCCCCGTTCGTGGCGTACTGGTCGAGGTAGAGGCCCCATTTGTTGGTGCCGTTGAACTTCATCCACATCGGGCCCTCGACCATCGACCCGGTCAGACCGATGCCGGAGAGGTTACCGAGCGTCGTCCACGTGCCGAGGATCGAGTCGCTGCCCTCGAGGGTGATCTGGCCGTCGCCGGAGGCCCGCACGTAGCGGTAGTCGCCGACGCCCGACGGGACCTCGATGATCTGCGTGTCGATGATCTCCTGGGCGCCGGGGCGCTCGATGTAGACCTGCGGGGTGGTGACGGTGCGGAAGTCGCGGGTACGGGCGTAGAAGATGCGATGCTTCGTCACGCCGTTGAGGGGCACGTTCGTCGCCCAGTACAGGACGTAGTCGTTGGTCTGCGGGTCCCATATCGCCTCCGGTGCCCACGCGTTGCGTCCGTCGGGGATCGCGCCGGCGACGTTCAGCAGCCACGGCTGCGACCAGGTGACCAGGTCCGTCGACTCCCAGACCACGAGGTTGCGGCTCCCGTTGTTGATGGAGTCCCCCCACGACTGCCCGCAGCCGATGCACAAGTCGGTCGCGACGATCCAGTACTTGCCGCCGTCGGGGGATCTCACCAGTGCGGGGTCGCGCACGCCCTTGGTGCCGACCGGGGAACGCAGGACCGTCCCGCCGCCGTTGAGGTCGTTCCAGTGCACACCGTCCGTGCTGTGCGAGAGGTACATCTGCTGGCCCGTCGACCCCTCCCCGGTGAAGTGCACCATCAGGTAGCCCGGGTCGGCGGCGGCGGCCCGCTGGGGTGTGGCCATCACGGTCAGACCCGCGAGGAGGAGGCATACGGCGAGCAGCGTCGCCGACAGCCTTGCGCGAAGCGCGGACATGGACATCTCCTGTCGTTCCGGGGGTGGCGCTGTAGCTGGACCGTTGCCGCACGACCGTGAAGGGGGTGGTGGCAACTCGCCCACTGGGAATTGTTAACGCTCACAATCTGGTGGGCAAGAGGCAGGCGCGCAGATCCGGTGACAGGGGTTCGAGACAGGGGGTTCGAGACAGGGGGTTCGAGACAGTGATGCGAGGCGGCGGTTCGAGGCGGCGGCTCGAGGCCGCCGCCACACCGCACCGCCCGCTCCGGCTACCGGACGCCGGCCGTGGTGTTGCCGGTGACCGTGCCGTCGGTGCCCGACAGGGTGACGCGGTGGCGGACGCCGTCCGGACCGAGGACCACGGCCAGCCACGCGCTGCCGCCGGCGTCCTGGCCGATGACGCGCAGGCTCTCGACCTTGCCGCCGCTCACCGCCGCGGCAGCCTTGTCCGCGGCCTGGGAGAGCGGCAGGGCCGGCAGCGGCGCGGGCGCCGTCCGGGGGCCCGGGCCGTACGGGGCCCCGTCGCCCGGTTGACCCCAGCCGCCCCCGCCGCGCTGCTGGCCCTGGCCGTGCACGCCCGCACGGTGCCCGTCCTGGCCGCCGCGGACGCCGGGACCGCGCCCCTCGCCGTTCTCGTGGCCCGAGCCCGCGCGGACGGCGAGGGCCCTGCCGTCGTGCTCGTGGTGGTGCTCCGCCACGGCCACGGCCGCCACCCCGCCGCCCACGAGGACCACGACGGCGCCCACGGCCGCCAGGCGGGCACCGCGCCGCCGGGGCACCAGGCGGCCCACGCCCCGGCGCACCCTGCCACCGCCCCCGGGGGCAGCTGCGGGCCGCTCGGGCTGTGCGGGCTGTTCGGACTGCGGGAAGGCTTCAGACATAGTGGTGCTCCTCATGCGCAACCGGGCACCGCACCCGGCTCGGTGCAGAGCATGGGGCGTGGAAGCTGAAGCCCGGCTGAAGGCGGCTGAAGCCCTCTTCAGCCGGGCGCCGAAGCGGACTGCGATCCTGGGCGGCATGCGCGTACTGCTGGTGGAGGACGAACGGCGGCTGGCCCTGGCCCTACAGCGGGGGCTCCAGGCCGAGGGGTTCGTGGTGGACGTGGCCCACGACGGGCCGCAGGGCCTGTGGATGGCCACCGAACACGACTACGACCTGATCGTGCTCGACATCATGCTGCCCGGCCTGAACGGCTACCGGGTCTGCGCACGCCTGCGCGCGGCCGGCAACGAGTCGGGCATCTTGATGCTCACGGCCAAGGACGGCGAATACGACGAGGCGGAGGCCCTGGACACGGGGGCCGACGACTTCCTCTCCAAGCCGTTCTCCTACCTCGTCCTGGTCGCCCGGCTCCGCGCCCTGGGGCGGCGCACGGGGCGCAGGCGCCCGCAGGTCACGACCCTGGGCGACCTGGTCCTGGATCCGGCCCGGCACGCGTGTTCGCGGGGCGGCACGGAGATCAGGCTGACGGCGCGGGAGTTCGCGGTGCTGGAGTACCTGGCCCGGCACGCCGGTGAGGTGGTGCCCAAGCGGGAGATCCTCGAGCAGGTGTGGGACAGCGCCTTCGAGGGCGACCCGAACGTGGTCGAGGTCCACATCAGCGCGGTGCGCCGCAAGATCGACGCCCCCTTCGGCCGGGCCGCGCTGGAGACCGTACGCGGTGCGGGCTACCGACTGGCGGCCGACGGTGGCTGACCCCGCGGCCCGGCCCCGCCTGCCCCGCATGTCCCGTCCGCCCCGCCCGTTCGGTTCGCCGCGCCTGCGCCGTCTGCTGCGCCCGCTGTGGCCCACCACGGTCCGGGCCCGCGCCACCGTGGGCGCCTGCGCCGTCGTCGCGGCCGCCCTGGCGATCGCCTCGTACACGCTGCTCGGGCTCCTCGGCGCCAACCTGCTGCGCAATGCCGAGGACGACGCCGAGCAGCAGGCCCTCACCGTCGCGCAGCTCGCCGCCGACGGGAAGCTGGACCGGGTCCGGCCGCCCGCGCACGGCGCCGACTTCGTCCAGGTGGTGGGCGCGGACGGCCAGGTCCTGCTCGCCAGCCCGAACCTGGCCAGGACGCCGGCGATCCGCGCCGCCAGGCCGCAGCGCCCGGGGACGCTCTTCCACACCTGGAAGGTGCGCCCGCTCGGCGGCGAGCACCGCCAGCGGGTCGTCCAGATCACCACGGACACCCCGCAGGGCCTGGTCACCGTCTACGCGGGCACCTCCCTGCGCGACGTCGACGCGGCCGACGACACGACCACGGCCGCCCTCGTCATCGGATGCCCCCTCCTGCTCGCCACCGTCGGCCTGGTCACCTGGCGGGTGACCGGTCGGGCGCTCCGACCGGTCGAGGCGATGCGCGCCGAGGTCGCCGAGATCACCGACCGGGACCTGCACCGCCGGGTCCCCGTGCCGCCCACCCGTGACGAGGTCGCCCGCCTGGCGCAGACCATGAACGCCACGCTGGACCGGTTGGAGTCCTCCGGGGCCCGCCAGCGCCAGTTCATCGCCGACGCCTCGCACGAACTGCGCAGCCCGATCACGGTCTTGCGCACCCAGCTGGAGGTGGCCCTGGCCGTTCGGGACCCGGAGCTGTGGCCCGAGCTGATCAGCGGGGCCCTCGAAGACATCGAGCGGTTGCAGCGGCTCGCCGTCGACCTCCTGCTGCTCGCCCGCATCGACGCGGCGCAGCCGGTGCCGGCTGTCCGACTGGACCTGACCGCCCTGGTGGGCGAGGCGACGACGGCACGCCGGGGCGACCGCGTGCCCGTGCGCACGCACCTGGCGGAAGGGGTCGAGGTGGCCGGCAGCGAGCTGTGGCTCACCCGGGTCGTCACCAACCTGCTCGACAACGCGCAGCGGTTCGCCGACCGGCAGGTGGAGGTGGTCCTGCGGACGGACGACGGGCTGCCGGGGCCGACCGCCGTGCTGGAGGTCCTCGACGACGGCCCGGGGATCCCTCCGGGCGACCGGGAGCGGGTCTTCGAGCGCTTCACGCGCCTCGACGACGCGCGCAGCCGCGATCACGGCGGGGCGGGCCTGGGGCTCGCCATCGCGCGCGACGTGACCGCACACCACTGCGGGACCCTGACCGCGCAGGACGCGCCGCGGGGCGCCCGCTTCGTCGTCCGGCTGCCCCTCGCCCCCCGACCGCCCCGCACGTGAGCCCGGTCAGGCGGCGCCGCCCCCTCGGGCCCGCCGGACGGTGGCACGCAGCGGGCCCACGGGGTGCAGGACCACGCCGAAGAAGGTGGAGTGCGGCAGCTCCTGGAAGTCCAGGTCGTAGGCGGGCAGGAGGAGTTCGAGGACGCAGAGCATCTCGCGGTAGGTGAACTGCTGCCCCAGGCAGGCCCGGGCGCCGAGGCCGAAGGGGTAGAAGGCGCCGAGCTGGGCGGGGCGCCGGCCCGGTTCGATGAAGCGCCAGGGGTCGAACACCTCCGGATCCGGCCAGAGTTCGGGGTCGCGGTGGGTCAGGTAGGGGGAGCTGAGCACGTGAGCGCCCGCCTCGATCCGGAATCCGCCGATCGTGTCGTCCGCCGCCGCGTGGCGGGGGATCAGCCAGACGGCGGGGTGCAGCCGCATGGTCTCGTTGACCAGCGCGGTGACCACCTCGCGCCGCTGCTCCGGCGAGCCGTCGCGGCAGACGTCGAGCACCCGCTCCCGGACGTCGGGGTGCCGTGCGAGCCGGAGGAAGAGCCAGGACAGCGTCTTGGCGGTGGTCTCGTGGCCGGCCACCAGCAGGTTGACCAGTTCGTCGCGGATCAGCCGATCGGTGTACTGCGGCCCGGTCCGCGCCGCTTCCAGGAAGACCCGGAGCAGTCCGTCCCCGCCCTCGGCCCGCTCCCTGGCATCGGCGATCGCACGGGCGCACGCGGCGTCGATCCGTGCCAACGCGGCCGTCACCGCTTCCTGGTCGGCCGGGGCGGTCGCCGTGAGCGCGGAGAGGTGGACCGCCACCTCGTGCATCGCGTCGAGTTCCCGATGGGTCGCGTCGTCCAGCGGATCCCCGGTGAGGGTGCGCCAGATGGAGTCCAGGGCGAAGAACTGCAGGTCGGCGCCGACGTCGGTGGGCTCGCCGGTACGGGCGTACTCGGCCCAGCGGCGCTCGGTGCGCGCGGCCGCCTCGGTGATCCGCTGCTCCCACCGGCGCAGGCCGACCGAGGTGAACTGGCTCTGCAACAGGCGTCGTTGCTGCTTCCACCGCTCGCCGCTGGCCGCGATCACGCCGTCGCCGAGCAGCAGCCCGGCGCGGTGCGACTGCTTGACGTACCCGTCCGGGTGCTGGGCGAGCACGTGTTGGACCTGCTCGGGGCCGGTGACCAGCACCGTGCGGCGCGGGCCGAGGGTGAAGGCGGCCAGCGGGCCCAGTTCGGCCGCCCGGGTGAGGAGTTCGATCAGTTCGCCGCCACGGGCCTGCCAGGCCGCCACCTCCTGCGGCGGCAGTTCGGGCAGCGGAGCTCCGGGCGGTGATCCCGGCCGGACCCGGGGGATCGGACGGTCGGAGGCCGTGGTCATCGGGTCTCCCCAGGTAGGCCCCGGTGCGCGCCGTCGACGCGGCGCGGCGGGGCGAGGACGTGACGCAACGGATCCTATGCGACACGGTGCGCCACCATCGGTGGTCCCGACGCGGCCGTCCCAGCCGAGCGCGCCGAGGTTCGAGGAAGGCGCGATCGCCGCGGTGCGGACGGGAGAGGATGACCTCCGACGAGCGCGCGGACCGGTTCGGACGGAAGGCGCGGTACGTGAGGAGCGGGCACGTGGCGGGTGGGAGCGAGGCGCCGGGCGCGGCGCTCGTGGAGCTGCGCCGGCGGCTGGTCGACGGCCTCGCGCTGGCCGGCCTGACCAAGACCCGACTCGCCGCCCGGGCCCGACTGGGGCGCACCACCGTGCACGACGCCCTCAGCGCCCGGGGCCCGGTGCCTTCGGCCGCGACCGTCGCGGCCCTCGCCGCGGCGCTCGGCCTCGCGGGCACCGAACTCCTGGAACTGCGCCGCCGCGCGGCCGGGGCCCCCGCCGCCCCGGAGGGGATGGCCGGGCCCGGTTACCTCGGCAAACCGATCGGCGACTGGGACCCGCACCACCTGGAGGTCCACCCCGCCGGCCCCGGGGCCGACCACCACCTCGTGCCGCTGCTGTCGGGATACGTCCCGCGAGGCCACGACCGCAGGCTCGCCGAGGCCGTCGAGGCGGCGGGCGCGGGCCACAGCCAGATGATGGTGCTCGTCGGGTCGTCCTCGACGGGCAAGACGCGGGCGTGCTGGGAGGCCGTACAGCCGTTGGCGGCGCAAGGGTGGTGGCTGTGGCACCCCTTCGACCCGTCACGGGTGGCGGCCGCGGTCGAAGACCTCGCGCGCGTCGGTCCGCGCACCGTGGTGTGGCTGAACGAGGCCCAGCACTACCTCGGCGACCCCGTCCACGGAGAGCGCATCGCGGCCGCCCTCCACGCGCTCCTCACCACCAAGGACCGCGGGCCGGTGCTCGTCCTGGGGACCCTGTGGCCCGAGTACGAGCGCCGGTACACGGCCCCGCCGGTGCCGGGCCCGTCGGATCCGCACACCCGGGTGCGGGAACTCCTGGCGCGCCGGGTCGTCGCGGTGGCGGACACCTTCGACGCGCGGGCGCTGCGCGAGGCGAGCGCCCGCGCGACGGCGGGTGACGTCCTGCTGGCCGACGCCCTCGGCAGGACCCGGACGAACGGGCGGGTGGCCCAGGACCTGGCGGGCGCCCCGCTGCTCCTGCACCGCCACCTCACGGCGAGCCCCGGGGCCAGGGCGCTGCTCGACGCGGCCGTGGACGCGCGCCGCCTGGGCGTGGGGTTCCACCTGCCCGAGCGCTTCCTCACGGAGGCCGCCCTGGACTACATCGGCCAAGAGGACTACGACGCCCTCCAGGACACGGCCGATTGGGAGCGGGCGGCGCTGGCCGAGTTGGCGCAGCCGGTCCACGGCAAACAGGCCCCGCTGCGCCCGGTGCACCCCCGGCCCGCCCGACGCCCCCCGGACGGGTGGTCCGCTCCCGCCGAAGGGGCGGACGCCGAGCGGCTGTTGCGCCTGGCCGACTACCTCGAACAGCACGGTCGCGATGCCCGCCGCCGCGTATGTCCGCCGGAATCGTTCTGGAGCGCCGCCCACGCGCACCTCGCGCACCCCGGCGACCTCCGTGCGCTGGCCGAGCAGGCGAAGGTCCGCCACCGTCTGCGGTGGGCCCACCGCCTGCGCCACCGGGCGGAAGCCGGCGAGCGCGCCGCGGTGCCCGAGCGGGGGGCGACGGTCGAGGAGCGGCTCGACGAACTGGTGGCCCTGGTGTGGGACCGCCCGAACGCGCGGCCATCCGAAGCCGGGGCCGCCTTCGCTCGGGACATGGCCGCCCGAGGCCCCGAGACCCTGCGTCAAAAGGCGCTGTGGCAGCTGGAGGCGGGGGAGCCGGAGCGCGCGGAGCGGCTCTTGCGCGAGGCCGTGGGAGCCGGCCAGCTCGAAGCCCTGGGCGACCTGGCACTGCTCCGCGAGGAGGCCGGGTATCCGCAGGAGGCCGAGGAGCTCGCGCGCGAGGCGGCCCGGGCCGGGCACACCGGCGCCCTGGAGGAGCTGGTGGCGCGGCGGGAGCGGGACGGGCAGCGCCCCGAGGCGCTGGAGCTGGCCCGCTCCCTGGCCGACGCAGGATCCCCCGAGGTGCTCTGCGAACTGGCGGCACGGTGCGGGACGGAGGGCGACGCGGAGGAGGCGCAGAGCTGCCTCCGCCACGCCGCCGACGCCGGCTCGGTCCGCGCCGTCCACCTCCTGTCCCTGCTGCGGGAAGAGGCCGGCGACTGGCGCGAAGCCGAGGAGCTGGCCCGACGGGCGGCCGGGGGTGGCCGTCCGGAGGCACTGTTCGAGCTGGCGCTGCGGCGAGCGGCCACCGGCGACCTCGCCGCCACCGCGTCCCTGTTCCAGGAGGCGTTGGACGGCGGGCACCCGCGCGCGCTGCGAGCCCTGGTGGTCCTGCGGGAGCGCTCGGGCCGCCCCGAGGAGGCGGAAGCCCTCGCCCGGGAGGCGGCCGGCGCCCGTCGGCCGGAGGCGCTGCGCGACCTGGCGGTGCTGCGTGCCAAGGCCGGAGACCTGGCGGGCGCGGAGCCCCTCTTCCGGGCCGCCGCAGAGGCCGGGCACCCGTACGCCGTGCGGGACCTGGTCCGGTGGCTGGACGAGAGCGGCGACGAACCGGCTGCCGAAGACCTCGCCCGACGTGCCGCGCCCAACAGGTTCGCCGCCTTCCACCCGCTGCACGACCTGGCGCGCTGGCGGGACCGCGGCGGCGTCCGCGGCGACACCGAACCCCTCTACCGCGAGGCCGCGGCGCTCGGGGACGGCGATGCCTTGTTGGACCTTGCCGTGTCGCGGGAACGGGACGGGCGGCACGCGGACGTGGATGACCTCTACCGCAAGGCGGCGGACACGGACGACTTTTTCGCCCTGGACCAGCTGCTGCGCCGCTACGAGCGCAGCGCGGCCCCGGCGGCGATGATCGAGGCCCTCTGTCGCGGCGTCGCCGACACTGGCAGCTACGCGTTGCTCCACGACCTCCGCTCGCGGTGGCCCTACGGCCTGGACGCCGACGGCACTCCCACCCCGCCGTGGTCCGACGGGGACGGAGAGGGCGAGGAATGAAACCTTCCATTGGATCACCAACTCCGTTTGCAAGTACTTGACTTGGCTTTGCCGAGCCTGACTGGAGCTTGGTTTACCGGCGCCTGGTTGTTGGTTAGGCTGGCGGCCGGAAGCTGGCCCCCGTGTCCCTGTTCTGACCGGTCGGCGAAGGACATCGGACGTGACGGGAGGACCGCGTTGGACGGGCGTGTGAACGACCGGCCCACGCGTGCCGTGCTCCCCCCGGCGCTGAGCCTGTGGCTCGGGTCGATCGCCGCTCTCGCCGCACTGGTCGTCGTGGTGCTGGGATTCCGGTACGCCGACGACAGCCGGCCCGCCACGGTGGACTCCCGGATCGGGGGAGTGCTGGACGGCCCGGGGCCGTCGCCGTGGCGCCATGTCGCCCTGGCCCTGGACTTCTTGGGGGAGCCCGCGGGATCGGTGGTGCTGGTCGCCGCCGTGGTGACGGGGTGCCTGCTGCTACGGCGCCGCCGCGCGGCCGTCCTGCTCGTCGCCGGTGTCGCCCTGACCGTGGGGACCACGACCCTGCTCAAGTACGTGGTGGGGCGCACCATCAACGGCGGCTACCTGTCCTACCCGAGCGGACACACCGCCTTCCTCACCGCTCTTCTCCTCGTGGTGGCACTGCTCGTGACCGGCCGCCTCGGACTCGGCAAGGCGGCCGGCACACTGCTCGTGCTCACCGCGGCGCTGGTGGGCGGCGCGGCCATGGGATGGGCACAGGTGGCCCTGGGCGCGCACTACCCGACCGACGCACTCGGCGGATGGTGCACCGCCCTCGCGGCGATCCCGGCCGTCGCGTGGCTGGTCGACCGCACGGCCGACCGGTTGGTCCACGTCGGTGGACGGGAGCGCCACTGACGTGACGCGGTATGACGGTTCCTCAGGAGCGCCTCATATCAAAGCGCTTCACGGCACGGCACTTCACGACAAGCGGCGGAACACGGGTTTCACCGGACGCCCGCCCAGCCAAGGGGTGGGATCACCGGCGTCCAGAGCCTTGCGGTACACCGCGCACGCCTGGGCCACGACGTCGACGGTGTGGTCGATGTCGGCCTCGTCGAGCGCGCTGCTCACCACGAACGACGGGGCCAGCACCCCGCCCGCGAGCAACCGGCGCAGGAACAGGGTGCGGTACGGCTGCGAGGGCCGCAGGTCCTGGTCGAGCGTGGCGAAGACCAGGTTGCTGGCCCGGCCGTGGACGAGGACGTGGTCCGCGACCCCCATGCCCGCCGCGGCCTCGCGGACACCGGCGGCCAACCGCTCGCCGAGGGCGTGCAGCCGCGCCGTGATGCCCTCCTCGACGTAGGTGGCCTGTACGGCCATCGCGGCGGCCAGCGAGTGCGTCTCCGCGCCGTGCGTGGTGGACAGCAGGAACACCCGGTCGCCCGTGTGGCGCAGGCCGCCCCGCTCCATCAGCTCGCGGCGCCCGGCCAGCGCGGAGACGGCGAAGCCGTTGCCCAGCGCCTTGCCGAAGGTCGAGAGGTCGGGGACCACGCCGTACAGGCTCTGGGCACCCGCCTCGGACCAGCGGAAACCGGTGATCATCTCGTCGAAGACCAGCACGCAGCCGTGCCGGTCGGCCAGCTCCCGCAGCCCCGCCAGGTAGCCGGGCGGCGGCTCGGTGTGCCCGGCGGGTTCGAGGACCAGGCAGGCGACCTCGTCCTGGTAGCGGGTGAGGAGTTCCTCCGTGGCGGCCAGGTCGCCGTAGGGGAACGCCACGGTGAGCTCGCGGATCGCCGTCGGGATGCCCGCGGACATCGGCGTCGTGCCGATGAACCAGTCGTCGACGGAGAGGAACGGCTGGTCCCCGCAGATGGCCACCCGTGGGCGTCCGGTGACGGCGCGGGCGAGCCGCACCGCGGCCGTGGTGACGTCGGAGCCGTTCTTGCCGAACTTCACCATCTCGGCGGTCGGCACCGTCTCCAAGAAGCGTTCCGCGGCCTCCAGTTCGATGATGGAGGGCCGGGCGAAGTTGCTGCCGCGGTCGAGTTCGCGCCGCACCGCCTCCACCACGCGCGGGTGGGCGTGGCCGAGGCTGACCGACCGCAGGCCGGATCCGTACTCGACGTATCGGTTGCCGTCGACGTCCCACACGTGGGCGCCGCGACCGTGGCTGATGACCGGCGCCAGGTTCTCGGGGTACTGGTCGTCGCCCTTGGCGTAGGTGTGCGCGCCGCCGGGGACCACGGCGTGCAGCCGCTCGTTGGCCTCCCGCGACCTGGGCAGGGAGAAGTCCGCGTCGTTCATGCCGAGGTCACCCCTTCCCTTGCGGCAGGGCCTCGGCGAGGCCCGGCGCCTCCCGGTCCCGCTTGGACATCAGCGTGACCGGCAGCGGCCAGGGCACGGCGAGCTCCGGGTCGTCGAAGGCGATCGTCACGTCCTCGGTCGGGTCGTGCGGGCGGTCGATCCGGTACGAGACGTCGGCGGTCCCGGTCAGCGTCTGGAAGCCGTGCGCGCACCCGGCCGGCACGTACAGGGTCACCTGCGTCTCGCCGGACAGCTCGAAGGTGGCCACGTTGCGGTAGGTCGGCGAGTCCGGACGCAGGTCCACGACGACGTCGAAGACCATGCCGTACGAGCACCGCACCAGCTTCGCCTCGCCGGCGCCGGAGCGCAGGTGCAGGCCGCGCACTACGCCCCGGTTCGAGCGGGACACGCTGTCCTGGACGAAGGAGTGCGGGTCGAGGCCCACCGAGCGCACCACGTCGGCGTCGAAGGTGCGGCAGAAGAAGCCGCGTTCGTCGGCGTACGGAGTCGACTCGAAGAGGTAGGCGCCGGCTATCGCCGGGACTTCGGTCGCCTTCATTGAGGTCGCCTTCATCGAGGTCGCCTTCACCGAGGTCGTCGTCTTCACCGAGGTCGTCGTCGCACCGGTCGCTGTCGCACCGGCCGCTTTCGTGTGGGGCGCATTCACGGAGCCTCCCGCAGGGCGTGATCGTGTTCCTGGGACTGGGTGTTGGAGTGAACGGTGTACGGGAAGAGGGCCGCGGTCAAGGCCGCGAACTGGTGCTTGACTTCGCGCGCCGCGGCCAGGTTCCGTTCGGCGAGGGTCTTCCTCAGATCCGCCGCGCGTTCCTCCAACTCCCGGAACTGCGCGAGCAGTCGGTCCGCGTCGACCTCGCGGGCCGGGTGGCAGTAGGCGCCCAGCCCCATCCGGTCCATCAGCGCGTCGCTCTTGGCCGCATAGCTCAGCGCGAGGGTCGGCGTGCCGACCTTCAGGGCGCTGATGAGGTTGTGGTAACGGATGGCCACCGCCGTGTCGACCGCTGCCATCTCCTTCATCAGGTCGTCGATCGAGGACGTCTCGGCAGCGGTCACCAGCGGCGAGTCCACCGCGTCGAGGATCGCGGCGACCACCTCCGCGTCGACCCGGTCCCCGGTCAGCAGCCGGACCGGCCTGCCCTCCTCGACCAGCGTGCGGACGAACCGGATCGTGCCGTCGAGGTAGCGCCGGTGGATCTCCTCGGCCCGGGCGCGATCGTCGTCGCCGCCGTGGAAGGCCATGACCCCGACGCAGACCGGACCGGCCGGCGGACCCGAGGGCACGTCGGTCACCGGCTTCGGCAGGGAGAAGGCGAGATCCGGGTAGACCTCGTCGCGCGAGGTGTCCACCCCCATCGCCCGCATCGCGTCGCGGGAGGGCGCGTCGCGGTACGACCGGTACGCCGCCAGCCGCGCCGACCAGCGCACCAGCGTCCGGGTCGGCCGGTTGCCGATCGCGGCCGCGCCGACGCTGACCAGCGCGACCCGGGTGCCCAGCAGTCGGCCGGACGCGCACAGCAGGAACAGGGAGTACGGGAACCCCCACGGCCGCAGCGGCAGCGTGGCCTCCAGCACGCCCATGCCCGGCACGATCACCACGTCGTGCCGGCGCACCCAGGCGGCGGTGCGGACGACGTCGATCAGCTTGCCGGCCCCCTTCGCCACCACGGAACCGGCCCGCGAGGCGGTCCGGTACTCCCCGCGGTACCAGTGCAGCCGCGTCGCGGGGATCCCGTACCGGGTCGCCACGACCTCGGCCCCGCCGCACAGCGCGTCCACCACCGCGTCCGGATGGTCCTCGCGCAGGTACCCGAGCACGGCTTCGAGGGAGGCGTCGTTGCCGAGGTTGCCGGAGCCGAGCAGGCCGAACACGCCCACGCGCACGGGAGTCGCCTTCGGCGCGCTCATGCCGGCCTCCCCTCGCGGCCGGCGACGAGCGCGTCGACGGAGACCGTGAGCAGCGCCGGGTCCACCGGGGCGCGGTCCTCCACCCGCTCGCCGGCGCCCGGCCGGGCCCGGCTGGTCATCCAGGCGGCCAGGTGGCGATAGCAGGCGCGCCGGTCCGAGGCGGAGAGCGGCGCCCGCCGGACCGCCGAGACGAAGCCCCACACGTACTCGGCGAGCAGCCGGGCCGTCGGGTGCAGCGGCCCGGCCCGCAGCGGATCCAGGTTGGCACAGCGGGAGCGCTTGCTCGGGTTCGCCCGCTCGGCCCGGTTGGGGTGGTCGCGGCGGAAGTACAACAGCTCCGGCACCTGGTGGAAGCGTCCGTGCAGGGCGATCTCGGCGACGAAGGTGCGGTCCGCGTGGTGGTAGCTGTCGAGCGGCTTCACCCGGCGCAGGACGTCGGCCCGCAGCACCCCGTAGAAGTCGTCGCCGCCCGGCTCGAACAGCAGGCTGCGAAAGCGCACCGGCGCGGACGGCGAAGCGGTGTCCAGGGTGTACTCGTAGGGGACGGTCACCTGGCCGTCACCGTCGATGACCGCCTGGTCGGTGTGGGCGCAGATCACGTCGGGCCGCTCGTCCAGCGCCTCCACGCAGCGCTGGAGCAGGTCCCGGGCGTACAGGTCGTCGTGCGAGGCCCACTTGAAGAGCTCGCCGCGGCACTCGTCGAACACGTGGTTGTGGTTCGGCGAGGCGCCGATGTTCCGGGGCAGCCGGAGGTAGCGGATGCGCGAGTCCCGCGCGGCGTACCGGTGGCAGATGTCCCGGGTCCCGTCGGTCGAGGCGTTGTCGGAGATGACGAGCTCGAAGTCCTCGTACGTCTGGCCGAGCAGGGCGTCGAGCGACTCGGCCAGGTACTCCTCGCCGTTGTACACGGGCAGGCCGATGCTCAACCGCGGATGGGCGGTCATGGTGTCCTCACTTCACGGATGGAATCTTGGTGGTGCTCGCGCAGGGCGGAGCGCAGTTGTAGCCACCACACGGCCGAGCTGCTGAGCGTCGCGGCGGCGACGCCCCAGGACGAGCCGACCGTGCCCGCTACGACCGCCCCGCCGACGCCTCCGCCGGCATAGCAGGCGGAGGCGAACATCTGGCAGCGCAGGCTGCGCCGGGCCGCGCCGAGCGCGCGCAACCCGGCGGCCGCTCCGGTGCCGATGCTGGCACCCGCGACGCCGAGCGTGGCCGGGACGACGAGCTGCGAGGCGGCGGGCCAGACCTCGCCGAGCACGAGCTCGCCGAGCCGGTCCGGGACCAGCAGCAGGCAGGCGCCCCACAGCAGGGCGGCGCCGGCCTGCCCCCCGCCGAGCAGGAGACAGAACCGGCCCAGGCGGTGCGCGGCCTGCCGCAGCACCCGGGCCGCCTCCGCGACGGTGACCAGCGACAGCCCCATCAGCACCGCGAGGAACGGGCCGAGCAGCAGCTCGGCGCCCCGGACGGCGCCCACCGAGGTGACCCCGACGATCGCGCCGAGCCCGTACGCCCGGATCTGGTAGGCGCCGCTGAGGCCGACGTTCTCGGCCAGGTAGCGGTAGCCGAGGTCGCGCTGCTCGCGGAGCCACCCGCGGGCGCCGCCCATGCGGGGCCGGATGCCCGACTGGAAGCAGCCGTACACCGCGGCCACCGCGGCGGACCCGCCCCAGGCGAGCACGAAGGCCGCCACGCTGCCCACGCGGGCCGCGACCAACAGGGCCGGGACGAGCGCGACGCCCCACACGAGGTCGTTGGTGAACGCCTTCTTCCCGATCCCCGCGGCGAAGAACGAGTACCGCCAGGCGTCCTGGATCAACAATCCCGGCAGCACGACGCCGAGGCAGGCCAGAGCCGGACCCACGCTGCCGCCGAGGCCCAGCCCGATCGCCAGGCACGCCGCGCCGAGGGCCGTCCCGACGCCGAGCGCGGTGCCCGAGGACCGGGCCACCGCCGAGCGCCAGGCGGCCTCCGGCACGCCGCTGAAGCGGACCACGAGCGGGTCGGTGGCCAGCCCGCGGGAGACGTTCAGCACCACGCCGTAGGTCACCCAGGCCAGGCTGAACACGCCGAAGGCGGTGGGCCCCAGCGAGCGGGCCACGTAGATGCCCACGGCGAAGTTGCTGATGCTGGAGGCCGCCTGGTCGGCCAGCCCCCAGGACAGCCGGCCCACCATGGCCCGCTTCGCGGTGCGCGGGGCCGGCGCCGCCGGGTCCCGCGTCGTCGTCTTCTCCCCTTCTGTGGTCATGGACTCAGGCCTTGATCAGACCGGCACCGCGCAGGGCGTCGGCCGCCACGGCGACGGTGTCGAACGCCAGCCCCGCGCGCTCGGCGACGTCCAACAGGCTGTGCTCGCCGTCGGAGAGGCTGAGCACCCAGAGCATGGCCATCTGGGCCTGCTTCGCGTCGCTGCGCCCGCCGAGCGAGTCGTACAACCCGCGCCGGCCCAACTGCGGTTCGCCGTACGGACTGAGGTTGAGGTAGCTCCGGTTGCGGTCGAGCACGTCGAACGCCTCGCGGCAGACGGCGAGCGTGTCCGTCATCGCCTCGGGGGAGACGAAGTCCGGATTGTCCGCCGAGGTGTGGTACTCGGGGTAGCCGGCGTAGGGGGTCCGGCTGAGCGAACCCACCCCGAGGTCGAAGCCCGGCGAGCAGTACTGCCGCTCGTCGTAGCCGTACGGGGTGAACTCGGTTATCCGGTGCGGGCGTTCGGAGGTGCGCAGCACGTGCTGGAGCACCCGGTCGATCTCCGCGTCGCCGCGCCTGCTCTGCTTGTAGGTGAGCTGGCCCGAGTCCCCGGCGCAGGCCAGCACCAACCCGTGCTTGACCTTCTCCACCCGCTCCGCGTTGCGGGCGAGCCACGTGATCGCCCCGATGGTGCCGGGAGCGAAGATGAACCGGTAGGTGTAGTACGGCGTCCGCTCGGCCAGCGCCCGCGCCAGGTAGGTCGCCACCGCGACGCCCGCCAGGTTGTCGTTGGCCAACGACGGGTGGCAGACGTGGCAGGAGACGATCACCTCCTCCGAGACCTGCCCGGGGACCACGTGCTCGGCGTAGGTGAGGTGGCCGTCGGCGAGCGTGGAGTCGATGCGGACCTCGTAGTCGCCGTCCGGCAGCGCGTCCAGGGTCTCCTGGGCCAGGCAGAAGCCCCACTGCGGCGTGTAGTAACTGGTGCGGTACGGCACCCAGCTCGGCCGGTCCGGCAGGGTGTGCAGGTGCGGGCGCAGCTCGGCCAGCGGCATGGTCGCCGACACCGGCGTGCTGTAGCCCAGCACGTGCAGGCTGGACGCCGCGAAGTCGACGACCCGGTGGCCCGCGGCGTCGGCGACGTAGGCGTCCCGGATGTTCCACTCCTGGGGCACGGTCCAGTCGAGCACCTGGGTCCCGGTCGCCACCTCGTGCACCTGGAGCGGCACGTACTCGCCGATGATGTCCAAGGTGGCGCGCACGCCGTCGCCCGTGATGCTCCGGCAGAGCGGGTACAGCCGCTCCACCAGTGCGTGCATTTCCTCGCCGACCACGGTCATCGGCGCCACCGCAGGGTCTCGTCGACCGCGCCGGAGTCGGACGCCGAGCGCAGCACGGCCAGCCGGGTGAAGCGCTGGTCGAAGGCCTCCTGGGTCAGCCCGTGCGTACGGTAGGCCTCGGCGAGTTCGAGCGCGCCCTGCTTGACCGTCCACTCGCAGTCGAAGCCGGGGATCGCGGCCCGGAACCGGGCGAAGTCCACCCGGTACGAGCGCGGGTCGGCGCCGTTCTCCCCGGTGATCCGCACCTTGGAGCCCGGCACCGCCTCGGCGACCTGCTCGGCGATCTGGGCGACGGTCACGTTGTTGACCTCGCTGCCGATGTTGAAGGCCCGGTCGTGGACCGCCTCCCGCGGCGCGACCAGCGCCGCCGTGAAGGCCCGCGCGATGTCGACGGCGTGCACCAGCGGGCGCCAGGGGGTGCCGTCGGAGAGCACCAGGACCTCGCCGGACAGCAGCGCGTGCCCCACCAGGTTGTTCAGCACGATGTCGGCGCGCAGCCGGGGCGAGAAGCCGAAGGCGGTGGCGTTGCGCATGTACACCGGCGTGAAGTCGCCGTCGGCGAGCGCGTGCAGGTCGTCCTCCACCCGCACCTTGGACTCCGCGTACGGCGTCACGGGGCGCAGCGGCGCGTCCTCGGCCACCAGGCCCCCGCCGCCGGCGGCGCCGTAGACGGAGCAGGTCGACGCGTACAGGAAGCGCCGCACACCGGCGTCGCGGGCCAGCTGCGCCAGGCGCACGGACGCGTGGTGGTTGATGTCGTAGGTGAGGTCCGGGGCCAGCGCTCCCAGCGGGTCGTTGGACAGCGCGGCCAGGTGGATCACCGCGTCGACCCCGGCCACGTCCTCGGCCGTGACGTCGCGCAGGTCCACCCGCCGCCCCGGCGGGTCCGCGGGCCGCGGACCCAGCACGCAATCGGCGAACAGGCCGGCGTCGAGACCGACGACCTCGTGCCCGGCGGCCGCGAGGACCGGGGCCATCACGGTGCCCAAGTAGCCCTGGTGTCCGGTCAGTAGTACGCGCATGGTTCATCCCCCCAGATGGAGCGTGAGTTTGGTGACGGCGAACGCCTCGGCGTACCGCGCGTGGCATTCGATGCCGCGGATGCGGGCGAGACCGAGGAAGGCCTCCCGGTCGTACCAGGGCCGGTGGCGCTGCGAGGGGTAATGCTCCTGCAGCAGCCGCACCTTCCGTTCGGCGACCTCCGGCGACAGCGGCTGGTAGGCCACCGGACGCCCGAGGTCGCCGTCCCACTTGACGATCTCGTAGCCGAGCACGAGGTGGTCGCGGAAGGCGGTGGTCATCAGCTGCGCCAGGCCCCGGTGGTCCTGGTGCGCGTCGTCGGTGCGCGGCGCCAGGATCAGGTCCGGGTCGCTCCGCCCGCGCAGCTCCTCGACCGCGGCCTTGGCCTCCTCCCAGCGCGCGGGCAGCAGGCCGTCCGGTAACTTCAGCACGGTCAGGTCGAGTTCGGCGCCGGGGCAGAAGGCGGCGAGCGCCGCCCGCTCCTCCCGCTCCCGCTCGCCGCCACCGCCGGACAGCACCAGCGCGTCGACCCGGATGCCCGGCCGCGCCTCGCAGAGCGCCAGCAGGGTGCCTCCGGCGCCGATGGCGATGTCGTCGCAGTGCGCCCCCACCGCGACGATCCGGTCCAGGGGCCGCGCCCCGAGGCGGATCACGCGGTCCCCGCCCTGGCGCCGGGGACGCCACCGGTGGTGCCCGCACCCGCCTCGCGCTCCCACACGGCCCAGGGGCGGTCGCCCTGGGCGTAGGCGGCGTCGAGCAGGGCGCGCTCCTTCACGGTGTCGGTCGGCTTCCAGAAACCGCGGTGCTGGTGAGCCACCAGCCGTCCCTGCTTGGCCAGTTCGGTGCACCCGTCGGCGACCAGGTCACCGTTCTCGGGTATGTGGTCGAAGATCTCCTGGCGGAGCACGAAGTAGCCCCCGTTCTCCCACAGCGGCAGCTCGCTCACCGCGGTGATGCCCTCCACCAGGCCGCCCTCGCCCAGCTCCACGCAGTGGAAGGAGGACTGCGGCGGCACCACCATCATCGACGCCCCGGCGTCGCGCCGGGAGAACTGCTCGATCATCTCCGGCAGCGGGGCGTCGGTGAGCACGTCGGCGTAATTGGCGAGGAACATCTCGTCGCCGTCCAGGTGCTGGCGCACCCGGCGCAGCCGCTCACCGATCGGCGACTCGATGCCGGTCTGCACGAAGGTGATCGTCCAGGAGGATATGTCGGTGGACAGCAGCTCGGCCCGCCCGCCCCGCAGCACGAAGTCGTTCGAGGTGGTCTCTTCGTAGTTGAGGAAGAACTTCTTGATGTGGTCGGCGCCGTAACCGAGGCACAGGATGAACTCCGTGTGCCCGTAGTGCGCGTAGTAGCGCATGACGTGCCAGATCAGCGGCCGCGGGCCGACCATGGCCATGGGCTTGGGCACGTCGTCGGAGGATCCGCTGCGCATGCGCATCCCGTAACCGCCGCAGAACAGTACGACCTTCATGCCTTGACCTCGACAATGCTCAGTTCCGGAATGGGGAAGACCAGGCGACCGCCCCAGTCGTGTACGAAGGACAGCTGCTCGATCAGCTCGTCCCGCAGGTTCCACGGGAGGATGAGCACGTAGTCGGGCTTGTCCACCGCGATCTGCTCGGGAGCCAGGATCGGGATGCGGGTGCCCGGGGTGAACCGGCCGTGCTTGTACGGGTTGCGGTCGACCGTGTAGGCGAGCAGGTCGGGCCGGATCCCGCAGTGGTTGAGCAGGGTGTTGCCCTTGCCCGGAGCGCCGTAGCCGACGACCGTCTCGCCGTTCTCGGCCGCGTCGATGAGGAACCGCAGCAGGTCCCGACGCACCTTCGCCACCCGGGCGGAGAACTCGGTGTACCCGGACAGCTCCTGCAGTCCGGCGGCCTTCTCCCGGGCCAGCACGTCCGCCACCCGCCGCGTCGGCTCGCCGGCCACCTCGGCCGGTCGCGCCCACAGCCGGATGGAGCCGCCGTGCGTGGGCAGCAACTCGACGTCCACGAGGGCCAGTCCACCGCTCGCCAGCGCCCGGATGGCGGAGGCGACCGTGTAGTACTGGAAGTGCTCGTGGTAGATCGTGTCGTACTGGTTCTCCTCGATCAAGGTCAGCAGGTGCTGCACCTCGATGGAGACCCAGCCGTCGTCCGCGACCAGGGCGCGCAACCCCCGGGTGAAACCGACCACGTCGGGGATGTGCGCGTACACGTTGTTCGCCGCGACCAGGTCGGCCGGCCCGTGCTCGGCGCGTACGGCCGCCCCGGTGTCCGGGTCCAGGAAGGCCGTCAGCGTGGGCACGCCCGCCTCGCGCGCCGCGGCGCCCACGTTCACCGACGGCTCGACGCCCAGGCAGCGGATCCCCCGGTCCACCACGTGCTGGAGCAGGTAGCCGTCGTTGCTCGCGACCTCGACCACGAAGGAGTCGGGTCCCAGGCCCACCCGCTCGGCGGCGTCGGCGACGAAGGCGCGCGCGTGCTCCACCCAGGACGTCGAGTAGGACGAGAAGTAGGCGTACTGCGTGAAGGTCTCCTCCGGAGTGATCAGCGGAGGGATTTGCGCGAGCCAGCAATCGGTGCACACCCGCAGGTGCAGCGGGTACGCGGGCTCCGGCCCGTCCAGTTCTTCCGCGGCGAGGAAGCTCTCGCACGGCGGGGTCGCCCCCAGGTCGACGACGCTCACCAGCGCCTCCGAGCCGCAGAGTCGGCATCGTGTCATCAATTGCCCCCATCCCTGCCCGCGCGGGTGCCCCGTCGCGAGCCAACGTGTGCGTTTCCTACCGGCGGCGCACCGTCCCCGCCGCCGGACCGCACCGCGATCGCGGTGCGGTACCCCTCCAACAGGCGCTCCAGCCCGACGGTCGGGCTGAACCCCTGCTCGTACCGGCGCCGGGCCGCCCGCCCCATCTCCCGGTTGCCGGCCGGATCGGTCGCGATCCGGCGCATGCCGGCCGCCAGCGAGGAGACCTCGCCCGGTCGGTGCAGCAGCCCGCTCACCCCGTCCTCGACCAGCTCGACGAAGGCGCCGTGACCGGCGGCGACGGCCGGGACCCCGGCCGCCATCGCCTCCACGACCACCAGGCCGAACGCCTCCAGCCAGGTCGAGGGAGCCACCACCGCGACCGAGCGCGCGATGGCCTCCACGCACTGGGCCGGGTCGTAGAGGCCGACGTAGCGCACGTCCTCCCGGCCCGCCGCCCAGGCGGCCACCTCCCCCTCCAGCGGCCCCGTACCGGCGATCACCAGCGGCACGCCCACCCCGCCGGCCGCGGCCAGCTCGTCCCACGCGGCCATCAGCAGCCGCACGCCCTTGACCTCCGCGAGGCGGCCCAGGTAGAGCAGGTGCTCCCCGGCGCCCGAGCGGCGCACGGCCGGTTCGGGCACGAAGTTGTGCTTCACCCCCAGCCGCTCGGCCGGCATGCCGGCCCGCACCAGGACCTCCCGCTGCGCCGCGGAGATGCAGAAGAACCGCTCCACGCCCGACCACCACCGGCGCCGGTTGACCGACAGGCTGACCGCGAGCGGTACCGTCGCCAGCCGGGAGCCGCGGTAGCAGCCGTGCCGGACGGCGGGCAGCGCAGCCCTGCCGACGCAGTCGGTGCACGGCCGCCCGTCCCGCTGGAGCGTGCCCGGCGGGCAGACCTGCGTGTAGTTGTGCAGGGTGGCGACGGCGGGCACGCCCGCGTCGGCGCAGGCGGCCAGCACCGCGGGGGACAGCAGCGGGAAGACGTTGTGGACGTGCACCACGTCCGGCCGATCGGCGCGCAGCTTGGCGGCGAGCTCCGTGCGGACCGCCGGGTTCCACGGGACCAGCAACGGGATCGCGGCCTTGGACACCAGGGACCGGCCGCCGATGTCGTCACTGCGCCGCTCGAAGACCTCGACCCGGTGACCGGCGCCGCGCAGCAGCGCGACCTCCTGGTCGACGACCTTGTTCTCCCCGCTCGGCTGCGCCGACGCGTAACGGTTGTGCACCACGAGAACGTGCATGTTCAGTTCACCTCCGAAGTCCGGGTCCAGTGGGGCAGGCGTCGGCGCACGGCCGAGGCCTTGGGCGCGGGCGTTGACGGGACGGCGGCCGTGACGGGCGCCGCCAGCAAGGAGGCGGCGACGGTCAGGTGCAGCAGGTACGGCGAGGCGTCGCCCAGCCCGGCCTCGGTGTAGGAGGCGATCGAGCAGTAGCTGACCAGGAAGATCGCGCAGGCCCGCTGGAGCGAGGGCGGGCGCAGCAGCGCGACGCCGCCCAGCACGATGATGGCCGCCGCCACCAGGGCGGTGCCGACCAGGCCCTGCTCGTTGTAGACGGCCAGCCAGCTGTTGTCGATCGGCAGCCCGCCGAAGGACTTGTCGCCCAGGCCCGCGCCGAAGAGCTCCTGCAGGGCCGTCCGGGGGGCGGCCAACAGCGCGTCCCAGACCTTGGCCCGGCCCGTGAGGTTGGAGAAGTTCTCCTGGCTCTGGCCGCGCAGGAACCACGCCTGGAGCGCGGAGTTCAGCACCACGGCGACGAACGTGGAGATCACCACCGCCCAGGCGAAGAACCGACGGGCCGCGGCGCTCGTCAGCACGAGCGAACCGATCGCCAGCACCAGCCCGACCAGCAGACCGAGCGTCGCCGTACGGGTGTGGGTCAGGGCGAGCAGGACGAACGAGGGCACGATGACCGCCGCCGCACTGGCACCGCTGGTCCGCCGGCCCAGCAGGAGCAGCACGGTCAGCCCGATGATCACCGCGGCGTACTGGCCGATCTGCGGCGGGGTCAGCGGCCACAGCGCGCCCACCAGCCGCCCGCCGTAGAGGTCCGGCAGGGCCGCGCCCGGAGAGATGAGCAGGCCGGCGGCGACCGAGGCGAGCACCGCGAAGTACAGCCGGATGTGATGGCGCACGAACCGGTCGTCGCCGTCCCACCAGCGGCTGAGCAGCCACAACGTACCGACGAAGAGCGCCAGGCGCGTGCAGCGGAACAGCGCGCCGAAGCCGGACTCCAGATTCACACTGGAGATCACGCTCGGCACCAGCAGGAGGGTGAGCAGCAGCAGGAAGGCACTGGCGCGCACGCGCAGCCGGAGGTTGAGCAGCAGCGCCAGCGCGAAGGCGGCCACCAGCGAGCCCATCGTGGCCATCTGGATGAGGGACCGGGGCAGCGGCACGATGGTCTTCGCCCCCGCGGAGCCCAAGGTGTTCAGTATCAGCAGCCCCCACGCGATCGCGACGCCCTTCGGCGCGCCCGCGGGACGCGCCCCGGCGTCGGACCCGGCCCCCGCGGCGTCCGGTCCGTCCGCCGGCCCGTCGAGCGCCCTGTCCGCGGCCACCTCAACCACCGTCCTGCGGCGAGAAGGCGCTGCCCGCGTCCTGCTGGTACGGCGCGCCCTGCCACTGCGCGAAGTCGAGCTCCCGGCTCGGGTCGTGGGCGATGAAGCTCCACGGCCCGGAGTAGACGTTGTCGTGCCAGCGGTTCTGCTGCTCGCGGGTGATCGCCTCCGCCACCGGCTCGCCCTTGTACGGGGACCAGTCCGGGTACGTCCCGTAGTTGGCCAGCACCGCCATGCGCCCGCACTTCACCGCGCACCCGACGACGGAGGTGTCCAGGACGAAGCGGTTGTGGTGGATGTCCACCCGCTGGGTCTTCCACCGGCAGTCGGCGTAGAGCGGTGCGCTGGCGATCGCGGGCTGCGCGCAGCTGGCGAGGGACTTCACCAGCAACGTGCAGTCACCGGAGGAGGTGTTGGCCGGGCTGTTGCAGAACCGGTCGGCGTTCTCCCACAGGGTGATCCCGGACCAGTTGTTCTCGAAGAGGTTCTCGTACACCTCGATCTTGTCCGTACGGGCCGGGATCCGTGGTTCACCACCTGACTCCGACAAGTACACCGTCGCGAAGGGGAAGTTGTCGCCGTCATTGGCCTTCTTGCGGCCCTCGGCCCAGTTGTTCCGCCGGATCGTGTTCTTGCGGATGACCGCGTTGTAGCTGGTCTCGTAGATCAGCGCGGCGCCCTCATTGGCTTCCAGCACGTTCTCCTCGATGCGGAAGTCGTTGTTGTTGGTGTCCGCCCAGATCCCGGGTCCGTGGTTGTCGTGCACCCAGTTGCCCCGTACGTCGGCCCCGTTGACCGCCCAGAACTTGACGCCCCCGGTGCATCCGCACCCGGGCTGGCGCTTCTCCCAGTCGTCCGTGTCGTTGCCCACGATCTCGTTGCCCTCCACCACCAGGTGGGTGATCGGGTCACCTGATTTGTAGGCGTTCAGGCCGTACTGCCCGTTGCCGCGCAGGCAGTTGGCACGGACCTGCTGGCGGGCGCCCGCCATCAGCGCGGCGCCCGCGTTGTGCTGGATCGTCGCGTGCTCGATCACCCACCCGTCGGCCGAGTCGTGGTTGACCACGCCCTCGTTCTGCGGCGCGACGAAGCCCTGCACCGTCAGGAAGCGGATGGTCACGTCGGCCGCGCCGCCGCCGAAGGCGTACTGGTTGGTCTTCTGGCCGTCGAGCACCGCGCCCGGCGCGCCGAGATAGGTGTCCCCGTCCTTGGGGATGACCTGGGCGAAGCGGTCCGGATCGAGCTTGTGCGTCCCCGGCGCGATCCAGAACGTGGTCTTCGGGGGGCTGCTCTTGGTCTTCGCCGCCAGGTCACCGACGACCGCGGGGTCGACCGCCACCGCCCCCGCCGGCGCCTGCGCCGGACCGCCCGAGGGCTTGTCGCACACCCGGGCCACGGGCGTGGCGGGCGCCCCGGACGAGGGCGCGCCGGACGCGGGCGACTTCCCGGACGGCTCCGACCCGTCGTCCGGCGTGCTCGTACAGCCGGTCACCGCGAGCAGGACCAGCAACAGCTGCGCCGTCGGCATCGCCCAGTGCCCCCTCTTGATCAAGACCCCTCCTCCCTAGTCCCGGAACGTGAGTACGGTGATGAACCCCTGCGCGCCGTCGGCGTCGCCGGTGCCGATCAGCGTGGTGGCGGGTTCCTTGCGGCCGAAGCCGGCGGAGTACCAGCCCAGCGGCGGATCGCTCTCGCCCCGGTGCGCCCGCCAGGACAGCTGCCCGGGCAGGTCGAGCACGGCGGAACGGTCCTCGCCGTCCCGGGTCCAGGTGAGCACGGCCCGGTGCCCCACCAGCTCCGCGACGATCGCCGGACCCAGGTGGAAGGCCAGCTGCGCCGTCCGGCTCGGGCCGTGCACCTCGTCGACCACCCGCACCTCCTTGCGCGCGCCGATCAGCTCGACCCGGCGCCGGTGGACGGAGGGCCCGTACCCGTCGTGCTCGGCGCACCAGCGGGAGGTCCCCCCGACGCCGGCGTCGGACGTGTCCGCGGCCAGCACCTTGGTGCGGGCCTGTCGGGTCCACAGGAAGGGACCGCCCGAGACGGACTGGTCGGCGCCGTCCAACCGCAGGGTGTTGTGACCGAGGGTCGAGCGGAAGTACTCCCGCCACCGCGGCTCCCCGTGGTAGCAGTACGTCCCCGGGTCGGCCAGTACGTCGACCCCGTCGTGGCGGACCTCCACGGACAGCGCGTCCGCGTGACCGTGCGCGGCGATCGACAGGAACCCGTGCGGCCCCCCGTCGCAGCGGCACCAGATCTCTCCCGGGCCGCGCAGGATCGTCATCCCCGCGTCGGCGAAGTGGGCCGGCCGCCGCGCCGGTCGGCGCACCGCCGGCGCGCCCCCCGGCTGCGGGTACGGCCGGATGAGGGCGGCCAGCAGCGGGGTGCGCACGTCCGTGCCGCCCGCCGCCGGCCACCAGGGGAGTCGGCCGTAGACGGCCTCCCCGGTGGCCAGAAGCGAGGCCCAGCGGTCGGTGCCCGCGCCGTCCACGATCAGGCCGTGCCCGTCGTCCGCGTCGCCCTGGCGCGGGGGCCGCAGCCGGCCGTCCACGATCGCGGCGAGCGCGTCCGTCATCCGCAGCAGCACCACCCGCACCGTCACCGGGACCGGCACGCCGGCCGCGTCCGCCTCGGCCACCGCGGCCAGCCCGAGCTCCAGCACCAGCCCGTGGTACTCGGTGGCCAACTCGCGGTTGAGGCCCGAGTGGAAGGTATTGCTCCGCAGGTGCCGCTCCAGCGACCGCAGCGCACCGGACCGCCAGCGCGCCGAGTCGGGGAACCAGTCGAAGGCGCAGGCCGCGGCGAACTGCCCGGCGGTCTCGGCGATGACGTGGTTGTTCGCCGAGGAACCCCGGCTGGGGAAGGCGGCCAGCCACCGCTGGTGGTGCCAGATCTGCTCCAGCGCCACCGGGTTGCCCTCGAACAGGGCGGCCGCACCGGACCATCCGTCGAGCAACCGGCGCACCCACACCCAGGACAGCAGCCGGATGCCCAGCTCGATGCCGCTGATCCAATGCACCCCGCGCAGCGGCGGGTTGGCCTCCCACCACGTCCGCAGGTGCGCGGCCACCCGCTCCGCGTACCGCTCGTCCCCGGTGACCGCGTAGGCGGCCGCGAGCACGGTCAGGTGCTGGTGCCGGGAGGGCTCCCAGATCTGCTTGATGTCCCCGACCGCCTCCTCGCTGCGGTAGGGCACGTCGAAGGCGTACCCGGACGGCGCCCGGCGCCCGGTCTTCGGGTCGTACCCCCAGTCCGGGTCGACCAGGTCGTCGCGCTCCACCCCGAAGTACTCGGCGTGCCCGGCCATCAGCCGGTCCGCCTGGACGACGAGCCGCTTGGCGGCGTCCGGCGCCACCGCGGCCAGCGCCCCGGCGGGCAGCACCGCGGTGAAACGGGCGCCGGTCACGGGGCGGGCGGCCGGTGGCGCGGTGCGCCACCGGCGCCGGCGCACCGTGTCGGCGACCCGACCGCCGACCTCCTGCGGGCCCATCCGGGACAGCCGCCGCAGGTACCACGCCGGGCTCATGGTCATCGGGGCCCCGCCAAGGTCACCGGCGCGCCGCCCGCCAGACTGGCCTGGACGGCGAGGGTGGCCGCCGTGGTGGCGACCAGGGACTCCAGCGGCACCGGCATCGGTCCGCCGGTCCGCACGGCCCGGATGAAAGCGGCGAGTTCCGCGGACTGGCCCTTGTCCCGGGCCTTGGGCAGCCGCGAGCTGACCCACCGCTTGCGGGCGTACACGGACGCCTTCACGAAGTCGTCGAGCTTGAGCACCTTGCCGTCGGCGACCAGGTCCAGCGTCTCCTTGGGGAAGCCGGGGGCGCCGGTCGTCACGTAGCTCAGGGTGGCGGTGGACCCGTCCGGGTAGCGCAGCACGACCTGGAGGTCCTCGTTGCCGGAGGTCGCGGCCGCGTACACCGAGACCGGGTCGGCGCCGAGCAACCAGCTGGCCGTGTCGATGAAGTGGCCGCCCTCACCCGCGAACCGCGTTCCCTCGGTGCCCTGTCGCAGGTACCAGCTGCCGTGCCCGAGCTGGCCCGCGTTGACCAGGTAGCGCAGGCTCGCCGGACCGCTGCGGCTGCCGAACTGCTGCTTCGCCTCGCGCAGGATCGGCGCGAAACGCCGGTTGAAGCCCACCTGGAGCCGGTCGTTGCCCGACTCCTCCACCGCCGCGAGCACGCCGGCCAGCTCGTCCTCGTCGAGGGCCAGGGGCTTCTCCACGAACACCGTCTTGCCGGCGAGCAGCGCCTTGCGGGTCAGGTCGGCGTGCGAGCTGTGCCGCGTGACCACGAACACGGCGTCGATCGCCGGGTCGCCGAGCACGGCGTCGAGGTCGGTGGTCGCCGAGCCGAAGCCGAACTTGCGCTGCGCGTTGGCCGCGGACAGCGCGGTCGTGGTGACGACCGTCGACAGCGTGACGCCGGCGCGCTCCGCCAGGTGCGGCAGCAGCATGGACGTCGCGTAGTTCCCCGCGCCGACGAACGCGAGGCGCACCGGAGCCGCGGCGGACCGGGTCGACGCGGCCGACCGACGGCTGCTCGGCACCGCGGGCACGGCCACCGACGGGGCCGCTGCCCGGCCCTCCGCGGCCTGCTCCGGGTACTCGAACAGCACGGCCACGGCCTTGAGTTCGCCGTCCCCCAGGCGCTGGTAGGTCTTGACGGCGTCCTCGAAGTCGGCGATGTGCGAGATCAGGGGCTCCACGTCGACGCTGCCGCGGGCCATGAGGTCGAGGAAGCACGCCAGGTTGCGGCGCTCGGTCCAGCGCACGTACCCGATCGGGTAGTCCCGTCCCTCCAGCTCGTACCCGGGGTCGTAGCGCCCGGGGCCGTAGCTGCGGGAGAAGCGGACGTCCAGTTCCTTCTCGTAGTACGCGTTCCACGGCAGGTCCAGCCGGCACTTGCCGATGTCGATGACCCGGCCGCGGTCCCGGCTCAGCCGGGCGGCCAGCTCCACGGGCTGGTTGCTGCCGCCGCCGGCGGCCAGGTACACCTGGTCCACCCCGTGACCGCCGGTGAGGTCGGCGACGGCGGACTCCACCACCGCGGAGCCGGGGTCGCCGCAGGCCGCGGCGCCGAGGCTCGCGGCGAGCTCGCAGCGCACCGGGTCGGGGTCGGCCCCGATGACCCGGACCCCGGAGGCGGTGAGCAGCTGCACCACCAGCTGTCCGATCAACCCGAGGCCGATGACCAGGGCGACCTCGCCGAGTTGGGACTCGCCCTGGCGCACGCCCTGCATCGCGATCGACCCGACGGTACCGAAGGCCGCGTGCCGCGGCGCGAGTCCGTCCGGGAGCCGGGCGTAGAGGTTCTTGGGCACCCAGTTCAACTCGGCGTGCAGCGCGTGCTCGTTGCCCGCGCAGGCCACCAGATCGCCGACGGCCACGTCGTCGACCCCGGCGCCCACCTGCTCGACCACCCCGCACAACGAGTAGCCCAGCGGCGTGTAGGAATCCAGCTGGTTGTTCACCTTGCGGTAGGTGGCGGCCACCCCGTTGGTGGCCACGCTCTGCATCACCTTGGCCACCTGGTCCGGCCGCGAACGGGCCTTGCCCAGCATCGACATGCTGGCCTCGGAGACCTTCATCATCTCGGTCCCGGTCGAGATCAGCGAGTAGGCCGTGCGCACCAGCACCCCACCCGGCTTGCAGCCGGGCACCGGCACGTCGAGTACCGCCAACTCGCCGCTCTTGTAGTTCTGCACCACTTGCTTCACGCGAACTCCTTGGAAATTGCCGTGCCGTTCACCGACTGCTCTGACCGGACCCAGAGGTCGCGTTGCGATACCAGTACTCCAGGGTCAACACGTGCCACAGGTGTTTGGAGAAGTCCCGGTGTCCGGCGGCGTCCTCGGCCACCATCCGCGCCAGCGCGTCGCGGCGCAGGAAGCCGGAGTTGACGAGCACGCCGTCGTTCACCACCTCGCGCACCAGCGGCGCCAGGTCGCGGCTCATCCAGGCGCGCAGCGGAGCGCTGAAGAGGCCCTTGGGCCGGTACACGATCTCCCGGGGCAGGATCGAGGTGGCCGCCTCCTTGAGCACGGCCTTGCCCTGCCGCCCGACGATCTTGCGGTCGCCCGGCACGGCGAACGCCGCCTTGACCACCTCGACGTCCACGTACGGCACCCGTACCTCGGTCGACGCGGCCATGCTGGAACGGTCCGTGTAGGCGAGGTTCAGACCCGGCAGGAACATCCTGGCGTCGCCCAGGCACATCCGGTTGACGAAGTCGTCGAGGTCGTTGTCCTCGTAGACGTCCGCGTGCTCGGTCAACACGTCGTCCACCGTCCCGGCCAGGTCCGGATCGATCAGGGCGAGCAGTTCGTCCTGGTCGTACATGGTGTAGCTGCGCCGGAACGCCGTCTCCTCCGGCAGGTCGGCGAAGGAGAGGAAGCGCTTCGCGAACCGCACCGACCGGTACCCCCGACGGGCCGACGCCACCGGCAGCCGGTCCACGGCCGCGTACACCCCGCGGCGCAGCGGGCGCGGGACGCGCTGGTAGCGCAGCGCGAGCACGTTGGCCAGGTGCTTGCGGTACCCGGCGAACAGCTCGTCGGCGCCCATTCCCGAGAGCATCACCTTGACCCCGGCCTCCCGCGCGGCCGAGCAGATCAGGTAGGTGTTGATCGCCGCGGGGTCGCCGATCGGCTCGTCCAGGTGGTAGGTCATCCGCGGCAGCATCTCGAGCACGTTCGGAGCGATCTCGATCTCGTGCAGGTCGACGCCGAACCGCACGGCGACCTGCCGGGCGTAGCGCAGGTCGTCCGGCATCGCCTCGAACTTGGCGTCCTCGGCGCGGAACCCGATCGTGTAGGCGGAGATCCCGGGGTGGTCACGGGCGGCCAGCGCGGTCAGGTAGCTGGAGTCCAGCCCGCCGGAGAGGAAGGTCGCCACCGGCACGTCGGACAGCAGGTGCCGGCGCGTCGAGTCCTCGATGACGGCGGCCAGGTCCGGCAGCTCGCCACTGAGGGCCCGGTCCCGGCCCTCCGAGGCGACGTCCCGCAGGTTCCAGAAGCGGCCGCGCTCCACCCGACCGTCGGGCCGGCACCGCAGCCAGCTCCCCGGCGCCAACTTCTCCGCCCCGCGCAGCGCGCAGCGCGAATCCGGCACCCAGTAGTACAGCAGGGAGGCCACCAACGCCGCGTGGTCCACCTCCATCGACCCGCCGGTGGCGGCGGCGAGCGCCTTGAGCTCGGAGGCGAACACCAGCCCGTCGCCGCGCCGGAGCAGGAAGAGCGGCTTGATGCCCAGCTGGTCGCGGGCGAGCACCAGCTCGCCGGTCCGCTCGTCGAAGACGCCGAAGGCGAACATGCCGCGCAGCCGCGGCAGGCAGTCCGTGCCCCAGCGCCGCCACGCCTCCAACAGCACCTCGCTGTCGGAGGTCCCGCGGAAGCGCACCCCGGCGGCCACCAGCTCGGCGCGCAGCTCCGGCGCGTTGTAGAGCTCGCCGTTGTACGTCAGGACGAGACCGTCCGAGACCATCGGCTGGGCGCCCGTCCCGGACAGGTCGATGATGGCCAGCCGACGGTGCCCGAGGTGCACCTCGCCGTCACCGACGGGATGGCTGTACCGGCCCGCCCCGTCCGGCCCGCGATGGGCGAGGGTATCGGTGAGCCGGTCGGTCACGACCTTCCCGTCCGGCCAGCGATACGTGCCTGCGATGCCACACATGTACTACCGCGCTTCCTGGTCGATGTCCGGTACTCGTGCCCATGACGGCAGCTCCGTCGGCGCCCGCCCCGTCCCGTTCTGCCCGGCCGGCCGCTCGCTCCGGCCGGGCGGCGCGGACCGTGGCCCGTCCCACAGCGTGCCGTCGGTCCGGTCCCGCGGATCGGGATCGATCAGCACCACGCCGACCACCGGTATCCGCTGCTCCGCGAGTTGCCGCGCCACGGTGTGCAGCCACGCGACGCTGCCGTGCCCGGCGCGCACGACCAGGACGGTCCGGGTGCCGAGGTACTGGAGGTCGGTCCACGCCGTGCCGGGCGCCACCGAGCCGACCCCGATCCGGCGCCCCTGGTGCGACTCGGCCGCGCCGCCCTCGCCGCTGACCACGGTGGGGTCCCCCGGCTTCGGCCGGCGGCCCGAGAGCTGCGACCCCGGCAGACCGTCGACGACGACCACCGGCTCCTGCGCCCCCAGCGCCCCGGCGAGGTCCAGGGCGATCTGGCTCGCTCCGCGCGCGGAGCCCAGCTCCAGCAGGGACAGGGGCTCCTCGGAGGCGCGTACGGTACGTGCCAGGGACGCGGTGAGGCGTTCGCGCGCCGCCCGGATCCGCCCCCGCCGCCACAGCCACGGCGACCGGCGGGGGAGCTCCGAGATGATCGAGGCACCGAGGCTCCCCGCGATGTCGCGCCGCAGCACGGGCCGGTCCGCCACCACGGCCCCGACCGCGGCCACCACCAGCCCGAGGACGAGCCCGAGGACGAGCCCCACCCCGGCGTTGGTCGCGGCGGTCCTGGGCAGGGACACCCGCACCGTGCGCGCCGCGTCCACGACCTGCGTGCCCGAGATGAGCTGCGGGGTGCCGACGCGCGCCTCCGCGGCGCGCTGGCCGAAGTCGGTGATCCGCGCGGTCAGTTCGGCCCGGCGGGCGTACAACGACTCCGTGTTCGCCGAGGCCTTCGGCCCGCTCTGCTGCGGGGCGTCCCCGATCGACTTGTTGACCTGGGCCAGCTCGGTCTGCATGCGGTCGCGCTGGTCGAGCAGCGTCTTGGCCTCCGCGTCCGCGGTCGCCTGGATGCGCTGCACGTGGTCCGCGACGAAGGCCTCGGCCAAAGCCTTGGCCCGGGCCACCGCCTGCGCGTCGCTGTCACCCGTGACGGTGATCTCCAGCAGGTTGTTGGTCAGCCCGATGCCCGCGTAGTCCTTCATGAAGTCTTCCGGCTTCTGCGTCGACTTCAGGGACTGCAGGGCCCTGCCGGCGATCTGCGTCGTCTGCAGCAGCGCGGCGTCGGTGCGGATCAGCGTCCCCGGGTCGTTCGGCTGGTCCGCCTGGTGCGCGACCAGCACCTTCGTCACCGCGGTCGGCGGCGGCGGCATCAGGACCGCGACGGCCGCGCCGAGGAGCATCCCCAACAGCGCCATCGAGGACCAGAGGCGGCGGCGCCTGCGCACCGCGACCACCAGCGCCTGCAGGTCCAGCAGCGCAGCCGCGGCCGACGGCTCGGAACCCGTACTCGTCGTCACCCTGAACGTCCCGCCGTGTCGTAGTCAACCGCGCTCGCCGATGTGATGTGGTCCGAAGGGTCCCCGGCGGACCGCGCCGGACGGGCCCGGACCGCGTCGGCGAGCACCGCGCCGACGACCTCCCGCTCGGCGTCCGCGCACGCCCCCGCGATACCGGCGAGTTCCCCCGCGGTCCAGCTGCCCGCGCTGAGGACGACCAGCGCGCCGTGCTCCCCGCCGCCGTCCGGCAGCATCGGCCGGGACACCGGGACCTCCACCACCCGCAGTGGCGGAGTGCCCGCGGCCTCGGCTACGAGCTGTTCAGCGGCCCGCCGCGCGACCCCGTCGCCCTCCGGAACCACCAGTAACAAGCCTGCTGTAGAGGGTAGTTGTTCACGCAGGCGGGCACACACCCGCCGGTAGCGCAGCTGTCGGCTGGCCTCGTCGCCGGAGGTCTGCGCAGGCGGGGCGTCCCACCGGACGTCGAGGCCCAGCAGTCGGCGGATCCGGGCCCGCGGGCCACCGTCCTTCGCCCCGCGCACGACGCCCTCGCCCGGCACGTCGACGCTGCCCAGCACCGCCCCGCCCAGCGCCGCGGCGATCTCCGCCTCGCCGCGCAGCCGGCGGCTCATCCGGGCGGCGGCCAGGTGACCGATGACCCCGACGAGGAAGAACAGCAGCGCCCCGCCGATGATGAGCTGCGTCCGCGTCGGCGGGGCCTCGCCCGTCGGCCGGACCGCCGACCCCATGACGACCATGTTGGCCTTGCCGGCGGCCGGGTTGACCTGGTCCAGCTTGGTGACGGCCTCCTGCAGCGCGGTGCGCAGCTTCGAGAGCTCCGTGCGGGTCTGCACGCTCTCCACCGACTGCCCCGGACCGGTCGCGTCGGCCAGTTCGTTGATGCGGCGGCTGGTCTGCACCACCATCTGGCGCAGCGCCTCGGGCTGCGACGCCGCCTCGGGGTCGGCGCCCGCGCCCGCGATCCGCGCCGCGAAGGCGACGAACTGCTGCGCCACCTGGTCGGAGAGCTTCTGCGCACGCTCCGGGGTGTCGGCGGTGCCCGAAATGTTGATGATGTTCCCGTCGGAGGCGGTGGCGGTCACCTGCTCCCGCAGCTGACGGCCGCTCACCCCGGGCCAGCGCAGCGCGGCCGCCGCGCGGTCGACCACCACCGAACTGGTGGCGATCTGTGCCTGGGTCATCAACTCGCGCTCCTGCCAGGCTCCCGGCAGCAACACCGACGCGGACGTCGTGTAGCGGGGCGGGAACAGCATGGAGGTGCCGTAGCCGAGCAGCGCACCCACCACCGCGAGGATGGTGAGCAGCCGCCAGCGCCTACGGGTAATCCGGCCGATCGTGACCAGCCGTATCGTGTCATCACTCAACGGTGCGGTCTCCCTCGTGCCCGTGCCGTACGCCCGTCGCCGGCACCGGACCGCGGTCCCGGCAGGCGCGGGCGTAGGCGGCGAGCAGCGACGCCTGCGAGTTCCGCCAGGCGAGCGGACCGCCGATCCGTTCCTGGCCGATCTTCCCCATCCGGGTCCGCTTCTCCGGATCGTCCAGCAGCTGCGCGATGAGCCCGGCGAACTCGGCCTCGTCGTTCGCGGCGGCGTAGACGGCGGCCTCACCCGCGGAGACGCGCGCCTCGCGCAGGTCGAAGGAGACGATCGGCCGCCCCATCACCATGTACTCGAGGACCTTGTTCATGGTCGACACGTCATTGAGCGGATTGTGCGGATCGGGGGAGAGGCAGACGTCCGCGGTGGAGAGGTAGCGCGCCAGGTCGGCGTCGGGTATGCGCCCGGTGAACTGGACGTGCTCCGAGAGTCCGAGCGTGCGGGACAGCTCCACCATCGCGTCGAAGGTGTCGCCGCCACCGATGAACACCGCGTGCCAGTCCGTGCGTCCGAACTGGTCGCGCAGTTTCGCCAGGGAGCGCAGGGCGTAGTCGACGCCGTCCTGCGGACCCATGACACCGAGGTAGCACAGGAGATGGGGCTTGCCCCGCTTCAACTCCTCCTCGGCCGGTACCGGTTGGAACCGCTTGGTATCGGGCGCGCTGCGGACCACGAAGACGTCCGACGGCTTGCGGCCGCCCCGCGCCAGCGCGACGTCCCGGTAGCTCTCGTTCGTGGCGAGCACGACGTCCGCGGCCCGGTAGGTGCGCCGTTCCAACGCGCACACCGCGCGGTAGAGCAGGTCCTTGCCCCGGTTGAACCGGGAGAGGTACAGCTCGGGCACCAGGTCGTGCTGGTCGAAGACGAACCGCGAACCGCGCCGCTTCAACCACAGGGCGGGCAGGAACAGCAGGTCCGGCGGGTTGCAGGCGTGCACCACGTGGACGGGACCGACCTTGCGGGCCAGGCGCAGCGTGTGCCACAGCGCCGTGCCGTACTCGCGGAGGTAGCCGGCCGGCCCTCCGGTGGCGGCGCGCAGCGGGTAGCGGTGGATCCGCACCCCGTCGATCTCGACCTCGGGCTCGGTGTCCCGCTTCTCCCCCTGGGGGCAGATGACGTGCACGGTCCACCCCGCGTCGCGCAGGGTCGTGCACTCCTGCCACACCCGCCGGTCGAAGGGCACCGAGAGGTTCTCCACCAGGACCAGCGCGCGTCGGCCCCGACCGACGCCGCCGGTTGCGTTACCAAGCAAGGCCCACGTATCCCGGTTCGGCCCGGCGCGCGTCGGCGTCGGGGAGGTGGACGAGGTCGATGATCACGGGGCCGTCGCCGTGGGGCAGGGCCGAGAGCACGGCCGGGTCGCCGGTCCCCACCAGGCAGACCTCGGCGTGGTCGAGCACCTCGTCGACGGACTCCGCGAGGAGCTTCGCGAGGTGCGGCAGCCGCGTCTCGACGTACTCCCGGTTCGCGCCGAGCAGCCGGGAGAGGTTCACGTTGGGGTCGTAGATCCGCAGGTCGTACCCCTTGCCGAAGAGCCGCTCCGCCAGCTCGACGAGCGGGCTCTCGCGCAGGTCGTCGGTGCCGGGTTTGAAGGACAGCCCGAAGATGCCCACCCGGCGCTTGCCGGTGGCCTCGACCAACTCCACCGCCCGCCGCAGGTGTTCGGCATTGGACGGCAGGACGTGGGCGAGGATCGGCACCGCGACATCGGCCTGCTGCGCCGCGTGGACCAGACTGCGCAGGTCCTTGGGGAGGCAGGAGCCGCCGAAGGCGAAGCCGGGCCGCAGGTAGGCGGGGCTGATGTTCAACTTGCGGTCGGCCAGGAACACGTCCATCACCTGGTACGAGTCCACGCCGAGCGCCTGGCAGATGGAGCCCAGCTCGTTCGCGAAGCCGATCTTGAGGCCGTGGAACGCGTTGTCCGCGTACTTGATGGCCTCCGCGGTCGGGATCGGCACCCGGAACACCTCGCCCGGCAGCCCGTCGTACAGCGCCGCGACCACGTCACCGCTGGCCTCGTCGATCTGCCCGATGACCGTCTTGGGCGGGTCGAAGAAGTCCCGCACGCTCGTGCCCTCCCGCAGGAACTCCGGGTTGACCGCGACGCCGAAGTCCACGCCGGCCGTGCCGCCGGCGTGCTTCTCCAGGATCGGCACCAGCAGGTTCAAGCAGGTGCCCGGCAACATGGTGCTGCGGAACACGACGGTCTGTCGCCCGCCGCGCTCGGCCACCGCGGCACCGATCTCCTCGGTGACCCGCTCCAAGTAGGTGGTGCACAGACTGCCGTTGGGCTCCGAGGGCGTGCCGACGCAGACCAGCGACACGTCGCTGTTCATGATCGCCTCGCGGACGTCGCCGGTGGCGCGCAGCGCCCCGCTCCGTACGACCTCGGCGATGAGCTCGCCGATCTTCTCCTCGACCACCGGGGCCTTGCCGGCGTTGACCAGGTCGACCTTCACCTGGCTGACGTCGACACCGATGACCTCGTGGCCCAGACTGGCCAGGCACGCGGCTGATACGCAGCCCACGTAGCCGAGACCTAAGACACTGACCTTCATGACCCGTTCCTCCCCCTCAACAGGCCCTCTTGGCCTGCCAACCGCCCACTGACCTGACTGAACCCGCCGCGCATCAGTACGCCCCCTGCCCCTGGAGCACCGCGCGGAGGGTCTTCCACAAAATCACCGTGTCGAGGGCGAGCGACCAGTCCTCCACGTACCGGAGGTCCAACCGCACCGCCTCGTCCCACGGCAGGTCACTGCGCCCGCTCACCTGCCAGAGGCCGGTGAGCCCGGGCTTGACCAACAGCCGCCGCCGGATGTCCGGGCCGTAGGCCGCGGACTCCTCCGGGAGCGGGGGGCGCGGACCGACGAGCGACATCGAACCGGTGAGCACGTTGAAGAGCTGCGGGAGCTCGTCGATCGAGTACCGGCGCAGCACCGTGCCCACCCGCGTCACCCGCGGGTCCCGGCGGAGCTTGAACAGCAGGCCCGCGCCTTCGTTGCGGTCGGCCAGTTCCGCCCGCGTCCTGTCGGCCCCGGCGACCATGGTGCGGAACTTGACGATGGTGAACTCGCGGCCGTCCTTGCCCACCCGGCGTTGGTAGTAGAGCACCCCGCCCCGGCTGTCCATCAGGACGAGCACCCCGACGATCAGCATGAGCGGCGCGAACAGCATCAACAGGATCGCCGCACCCATGCGGTCGACGATCTCCTTGATCGCCCGGCGACCCCCGGTGAAGATCGGCATCGTGACCCGCAACAGCGGGATCCCGAGCACCCCGTCGACGTGCAGCCGCGGGCCGGCCACCTCCATCAGGACGGGGGCCACGACCATGTCGGCGTCGCTGCCCTCGAGGTTCCACGCCAGTCGCTGGAGCCGGTTCGGCGACCAGTGCGGGTCCGGTGTGACCGCGACGACGCGGTAGCCGTCGCGCTGCACGTGGCTCGGTACGTCCGACAGGCGGCCCACGACCGGCACTCCGGCCAGCTGGTCACCGTCGAAGCCGAGACCGTCCGGCGTGCACACCGCGTCCACCCGCCAACCGAGGTGCGGGAACTTGCGGACTCTGGTGATCAGGTCGAGCACGGTGGCCGGGCTGCCGGCGGCGAGCACCGGCCGCAGGCAGCGGCCTTCCTTGCGCTGTTTGTGCAACCACAGCCGCAGCACGTAGCGGGCGATCATGGTGACGACCGCGATCGCCGGGGTCGCCACGAAGATCCAGAGCTTGATGTTGGTGGAGGTGAGGGCGATCCCGCCGAGCGCCAGCACGACGGCCGTCGCGAACAGTGAGCGCCCGAGCCGGCGGAACTCCTCGACGCCCTGACCGAGCACGGCCGGTGCCCACGACCGGCCGACCGTCATCGAGCCCAGCACCAACAGCTCGGTGCCGAATGCGAGGATTCCCCATTTCTCATGCCAGTTGGCCGCGTCCCTGGCCCCGAAGAAGACGCCGATCGCGGTCACGACGACCGCGGTCGTCACCATATCGGTGGTGATGACGGTCCGTCGGTACCGCTGTTCCCAGTCCATGGCGGGGCGACTGATGGACCCGTTCGCCGACCGCCCGCGCGCCGCCGGAAACGGGTTGGCTAATTCCCTCTGCTGCACAGGACCCCCCCAGGTCGCCAGTGCTCCGGCGTCTTTGCCTCGCACTGTTTAATCCCACGGGAGGACCCGCCCCCCGAATGTGGCATACCAGGTATTGCAGCTTTGCCTGAACACGTGCCTACGGGTGGCGGACCCGCATGTTCTACCAGAGTTGCGAGGTGTGCGGGAAGTCGTAGAAGTCCCGGATGCTCCCTGCGCCCCCCTCGAGCTCAAGGAATCGATCACTGCACGTCCGGCGCAGAGGATACGGCAGCCGGCTGTGTGTCGCGCCAAAACAATAGATCGTCATTTTTCGCCCGGTGTCCAAGTATCTGGAGCACGCGGGTCAATCTAGACCATCGCAGGCCGTCCGGAGAGGTGATGTGTACAAGTTGCGGTCAAGCTGCGAAGACGGCGCCATCCAAGGGTCCCCGTCCGCGGGTCTCCTGGTGACAGGCGCATGCCGTGTGACCTGTGAGGACGGCGTTCAGCAGGTGACGGAGGGAGTGGCCGAATCCAGGCCATGTTCGTCTGACGGATGATCACGAACCAGCAACGAGGGGCTCGTTGCCCGTGCCATGCGCACTCCGGGTCGTGGATCACGGTCGACCGGCAGCGGATCAGGCCGTCCCGGCCGTGGAGGGGGGAGCCGAACTCCTGCGCGGCGGGCGGACGTCGGAGGCCGGTCGCGCCGGAGCCGGTCCCGGCTCGCCGCGTTCACGTTCCGGCCCCTCGGGCGCGTACGGGCGACGGGTGCAGGTCCGGACCACGAGGAGCTCTCGGCGCGGCGCCTTTCCTCCCGGCCCCGACGTGTTCACGTGCAAGCGATGAGCTGGTTTCCCACACGCGATCTCCACGAGAATTCCCGTGCTCGACCGGCGGTGCAATGACGAGGTGCGGAAAAGGGATGTGCTCGAAATGGACCCTCCGCCACCCCTTGGGATATCGGGGAAAAGGTGGCGCGGAATCGTGGGGCTCCCGGCGGTCGGCGGACATGGCCGCGGCATGGGTCGACCTCGAATGAGCTCCGTGCCGCATGCGGCGGAGTGTTGTGGATCAAGGCGCGTGCCACGTGCGGTCTTTTGCCCCGTCGGCCGATATCGCGGCATTCCGCTTTGATTTCCAACTGCCAATCGGCAGTCGTTCGGGAGCCGGTCCTACAGGGTCGCGAGCCAGTCGGTCAGGAGCTGGTTGGTCTCGGCCGGCCGCTCCTGCTGGATCCAGTGACCGCAGCCCTCCAGGACGCGGGAGGAGGTCAGCCCGGGCAGCGTCGTGGGGTGGGCCTCGACCGCCGCGGCCAGCCAGGTGAGGGAGGCGTCGAGGGCGCCGCCGATGTACAGCGAGGGCTGGGGGAGGAGGGCTCCGTCGAAGCCGGCCAGATCCTCCCAGTCGCGGTCCATGTTCCGGTACCGGCTCAACGCCGCGCGCAGCCCGGTCCGCTCGAACTCCCCGGCGTAGAAGTCGAGGTCGCCCTCCCCGAGCCAGGCCGGCGACCGGTCGGTGGGGAAGCGCTCGCGCAGGGTCCCGCCCCGGCGGACGAAGTGCGGGGCGGGTGCGCCGACCGCGGGCATGGTGTCGCCGGACAGGGCGGCGTAGAAGCCCGCGAGCCAGCCGCGCACGTCGGGCTCGATCTCGGCCTCCGCCCGGCCCGGCTCCTGGAAGTAGGAGACGTAGAACTCCTCCTCCCCGCCCATCCGCGCGAAGAGCTCGCTCGGCCTCGGCCCGCCGCGCGGGGCGTAGGGAACGCTGAGCAACCCCACCGCACGGAAGAGGTCGGGCCGGACCAGGGCCGAGGTGGCGGCGATGGCCGCACCCCAGTCGTGCCCGACGACGACGGCCGACCGTTCTCCCAGCGCCTCCACCACCGCGGCGTTGTCCGCCACCAGCTCCGACATCCGGTAGGCGTCCGTCGCGTGGGGGGCCGAGGAGCGACCGTAGCCGCGCACGTCGATCGCGACCGCGCGGTACCCGGCGGCGGCCAGCGCGGGGAGCTGGTGGCGCCAGGAGTACCAGGACTCGGGGAACCCGTGCACGAGGAGGACCAGCGGCCCGGTGCCCTGCTCCACCAGGTGGATCCGGCCCGCGGGCGAGGGGACCAGGCGGTGGGTGACGTCCGGGGCCAGCGGTGACATGGATCCTCCAGGTGCTCGACCTCTCCGGTGTGGAGATCGTTCAGCTGATCATGGGGGGAGCGGCGGGGCGAACGCGAGTCGCACGGTCACTTCGCGCGGGCCGGGGGCCGGGGTCGGGGTCCCCCGGCGGGGCCGCGAAGGATCAAGGGCCCTTACGGAGATAAAGGCGCGGTGAGGGGGTAGACGCGAGCCGAAGCGCCACGGCGGAGCGAACGCCCCGCCGTGTTTCCCACCTGAGAGCGAGGACACCATGCTTGCCGTCGGGCTTATCCTCCTGATCATCGGGTTCCTGACCGGAATCTCCATCCTCTGGACCATCGGCATCATCCTGCTGGTGGTGGGAGCAGTCCTGTGGATCATGGGCTCGGTCGGTCACGCGGTCGGCGGCCGACGCCACTACTGGTAGTCGGTGCGCACCCGTGCTGCCGCACCCCCACCCACCCCAGCCGCTACCACCTGCCCTACCGGAGGAGTTGTTCATCGCGTGACTGAGCACGTATGGAGCTACACGTCGACCTCGGGCCACCTGGCCGGCACGGATCTGACCGGCTTCAAGGTCGAGGCGACCGACGGGACCATCGGCAAGGTCGACAAACACTCCGACGAGGTCGACGACTCCTACCTGGTCGTCGACACCGGACTCTGGATCTTCGGCAAGGAGGTGCTGCTCCCGGCGAGCAGGGTCGTCAGCATCGACCCGGAGGAACGCACCGTGTTCGTGGACCGGACGAAGGGACAGATCAAGGACGCTCCCGAGTTCCACCGGGACGAGCACCTCGGCGACCCGCGCTACCGGGACGCGCTGAGCACCTACTACGGGACCGGGTTCCCCTTCGGCCTCCCGCCGATGTGACCGGCGCGGGCAGCGTGGGCGCGGGGACGTGAGCACGATGCGCACGAGCACGGACAGCGGGCCCGGACTCCCTTGAGTCCGGGCCCTGATCGCGCGCCCCGGCCCGTTCCTCAGGCCGGGCGGTCCTGAGGGGCCACCACCGTGAACAGCGCCCCCTCGGCATCGGCCAGCACCACCGACCGGTCGGTGGTCGAGGACTGTACGGGGGAGGCCGTCCGGCCGCCCAGACGGGTGGCGGCCTCGATCGCGGCCTCCAGATCCGGCACCCGGAAGTGCACGTGCCACCGCGGACGGACCTGCGGGTCCGGATCCTCGTCGAGCGCGCCGCCGCTGATCCGGGCGACGGCGTCCCGGCCGTGGCGCAGGACGACGTGGTCGTGCTCGTAGGAGACCGTGCAGCAGCCCCCCGGCTCGCCCGCCCAGTCCAGGACCTCGCCGTAGAAGATGGCCGCGGCGAAAGCGTCGCGCGTCCGCAGTTCCAACCACGCGGGGGCACTGTCGTGACCCACGCTCCAGTCGGGGATGACCTTGCCCTGCCAGAAGCCGAAGGCGGCCCCCGCCGGGTCCGAGGCCAGCCCGGCCCGCCCCGTGCCGAAGGGGAGGGGGCCCACCGCCATCGTGGCCCCGCGCTCCCGGATCCGGTCCGCCGTGACGTCGACGTCCTCGACGGCGAAGTACGGCGTCCAGGCCACCGGCACGCCCAGACTGCCGGCCAGCGCACCGATGCCGGCGACCGGGGCCCCGTCGTGGAAGGCGACGGAGAAACCGTCGCCCAGGCGGGTGGGGCGGAAGTCCCACCCGAGCACGCCGCCGTAGAAACCCTGGGCGGAAGCGAGGTCCCGGGCCACCAGGCTCACCCAGCACGGCGCACCGGACATCTCATGGCTCGATGTCGACACAGCTGCCCACCTCATCTGCCGCACACGGCTACGGGACCCTTCCACCGTAAACCCGCTGCCCACGCCGGCAGGCGAGGCACGGCCGGGCCCACCCGTACGTACGAGTGGCTCCGCGGGGGATGGCCCACTGGGGTATCCCCGCGGTGCGCCGGGCCCCGCGCGGGACGCGGCACGGGGTTAGGCTCGGGACGGGGCGGGAGGAAGGGAAGGGCACATGTGCCGCTGGCTCGCCTACTCGGGTTCGCCCATGCTCCTCGACGCCATGCTCTACCGCCCGGAGCACTCGCTGATCAACCAGAGCCTCCATGCCCGCATGGGCGCCGAAGCGACCAACGGCGACGGCTTCGGCATCGGCTGGTACAGCGCGGACGGCGACGGCACCCCGGCGATCTTCCGGGACATCGCACCGGCCTGGAACAACCGGAACCTGCGCGAGCTGGCCGCCCACGTCCGCTCCACGCTGTTCTTCGCGCACGTACGCGCCTCGACGGGCTCGGCCGTGCAACAGACCAACTGCCACCCCTTCCGCCACGGACGCTGGCTGTGGATGCACAACGGAGCCATCGCGGAGTTCCACCGGCTCCAGCGGGACCTGTGCATGGCCGTCGACCCGGCGCTCTTCCCGTGCATCGAGGGGTCCACCGACTCCGAGGTGATGTTCTACCTGGCGGTCACCTTCGGGCTCGATCAGGACGTCCCCGGCGCGGTCGCCAGGATGGCGGGGCTGGTGGAGCGGCTCGGCAAGGAGCACGGGGTACCGGAACCGCTCCAGATGACCGTGGCGGTCAGCGACGGAGCACGCGTCTGGGCGTTCCGCTACTCCAGCAGGGGGAAGTCCCGCTCGCTCTTCTACAGCAGCCGCGCCGAGACCGTCCGCGACCTCCACCCGGAGCTGGACTACCTCCGCGAGATCTCCGACGAGACGCGCATCGTGGTCTCCGAGCCTCTGGGAGACCTGCCCGGGGTGTGGAACGAACTGCCCGAGGCCAGCTACACCGTGATCCCCGCCGCTCCGGGGACGGACTACCTCCCCTTCCTCCCCGAGCTCCCGGACGCCACCCGACTGCCCTGAGCGTCAGGACAACACGGGCGGCGCGTCCGTTTCGAGCAGCTGGACCGTGCACAGCCCGCCGCGCTCGCTCTTCACGTCCATCACCTTGAGCTGCGTGCCCGGCGCGAGGATGTACTCCTCCTCCCCGGTGAAGGCGGAGAAGTTCCTGATGCCGACCGCCCGGGTGGACGTCACCTCGAAGAGCGTCCGCTTGCCGCGGCTGCCCAGGAAGGACCGGGCCACCTTCAGCTCGGAGGTGCAGGAGGAGACGCCCCACCAGGTCACGGTCCTGCCCACCGGATACTGCGCCCGCAGGTCCAGCGACACGCCGCGCCACAGCGGCCGCGTGTGGCCCGGCAGCCCCGACACCGCCGAGAACAACAGGCGCAGGTACGGCAGGTAGGGGGTGACCCGGGTGCGGTCCGGCGAGCGCAGTACGGCATTGATCTCGCGGTAGAAGGCGGACTGGCAGGTGTAGAGGTAGAGCGCGGCGATCGCGTCGGCGGACAGAGCGCCGGACGTCTCGTCGGCCCGCCGCTTGCCGAAGTCGAGCGAGCGGTCGATGTGTCCGGCGAGCCCGGACAGTACGTCGGAGACCGGGGCGACGGCGCCCTGGAAGTCCATCAGCGGCGTGTCGAACACACCGGTGATCGCGGGGAGGACCAGGCCCTCGTCCTTGACGCTGGTGAGGCGCTCCAGGTAGAGCTGGTGGAGGTTCATCGTCGACTCGATGAAGGCGCCCATGCGTTGCGCCACGCCCCCGCCCGGCCCGCTCGCGCCGCCGGCTCCCGCGTCCCACCCCTTGCTGGGCAGCCAGTCGATCGGTTCGTAGCCCAGGGACGCGAGGGCCCCGTTGACCATGGCGAAGTGGTCGCCCTCGCAGAAGAGGTCGCCCTGCGCCGCCGGGTTCGCGTGGTCGATGTGCCGGACCTCGACGTCCGGGTACTTCGCCTGGAGCCGCAGCACGACCTTCTTCAGATTCCGGGCGTGCGCCCCCCACCAGGCGAACACGACCCCGCGGTCCTCCTCGGCGGCGTCCTGCTTGGCCTTGAGGATCTCCTCGATGATCCGCTCGGCGACGGGTCGCCAGAAGGCCGTGTGCCGGTCGGCGCCCATCGCCCCGTCGCCGCTGGCGGTGAGCGCGGCGTTCAGCAACAACACGCCCTGCGTGAGCATCGCCTGGAACCACTCCGGCGGCTGGACCGCGTCCCGCTCCTTCAACAGCGCGCGCACGTCCGCGATGGGCGTCTTCTTGACGATGCCGTACTTCCACATCGCCGCCGCCTTGATGAGGCAGCGGATGCTGACGACCCGGCCGAACTGGCTGTCCTTCCAGTCGTTGAAGGTGTTGTCGAACATGGCGATGCCGGTCGCGCTCTCCGCGCGCGGGTACGGGTTCTGCCCGAAGGCGACGACCTTCCACTTGTGCGGCGGGTTCGGCTTGAGCGCCTGGAAGGTCAGCTCGCGGACCGGGACGACCTCGGGGCTGCGCCCCTTCCCGATGAACCGCGCCGCGTCGGGCTGCGCTTCGATGACGGGCTTGAGGAGCGGGAGCCAGGGCTCACCACCGCCGGCGAACAACTCGGTGAGGGCCAGGGCGTCGTTCGGGTCGTTCGCGTCGGTCACGGGGGAGGGGCCTTCGGTCGCGGGGGTGGAGGCGGCAGCGGGAGCGGGGGTGGGGGCGGCTGCGGGGGCGGGCTCGGGCACCACGATGCGCACCCGCTCCTCGACGGGGGCGTTCTCGATGCCGTTCAACTGCGCGACGAGCGTGGCGCGCAGCTCGTCGTCGTCCTCGAAGCAGTGGTCGTGGAAGAGCGTGTACCCGGTCCACATCAGGTTGGCGCACACCCGGGCCGGCACCCGCCCGGTCTGCGCGCCCAGCCCGACCAGCGCCACGGAACGGATGCTGCCCGGCGCCTTCCGGTTCTGCCGGTGGACGGCCTGGAAGGCGGCCGCGCAGGCCATGGCCACATTCAGCGTGGCACTCACGTTCTGCGAGGACCCCACCATGGTCGGCGTCGATATCAGGTAGCGCGGCACGGCCGCCCCCGACGGGACGCAGACCGCGCTGCCCACCGGTAGCGTCCCGGCGAAGCGGTCGCGGATCGCCCGCTGCACGCGGACCTGGATGCCGGATCCCAGGTACCGCTTGATGACGGCGTCGACCCCACCGTCCATCCGGCCCCGGGAGTTGGTCGGGGTGACCCAGGCGTCGACGTCCTCGTCGAGGATCGAGCCGCGGCGGATCTCGACGCCGGGGGTGTCCGCGAACGCCGCCCGCCACGCCTCCACCACGCGCTCGTTGACGTCTGCCAGCACCACTCTGAGCGTGGGCTGCGCACTGCTCTCGGTCATCGTCCACTCCTGACGGGAAATCGGCCCTGCCAACCCCCTGAACGTATCCCTGACCACTGACAACGCCCGTCCGGCCAGCGCCGCGAACGGCCGGGCCGGCCCGAACTCGCCGTCTCCAGCGCCGACGTGTGGTCGCGCGAGGCCCTGTGCAAGGCGGCGGCCGCGGCGTACCCTCGGCTGCGCGCCGGCCGCCCAGGTCGCGCGGGCCGGGCGGGCCGGGCCCGATACACACGACCGCGGGGGCGGACCATGAGACGGACCGGGTACACATGGGTGGTCACGGCCTTCGCCGTGCTCGGGTCGCTCGGCCTGCTCCTGGGAGGTGCCGGGAGCGGCGCCCCGGCCTACGCCGCCACCGCGCACGGCGCCGATCGCGCCACCCCCTCCCGGCCCGTCTACCGCGTCGACCTGCGCGCGGACGCCACCGGCACCCGGTGGACCGGTCGCGAGACGGTGACCTTCGGCAACGGGTCCACCGAGCCGCTGCGCGAGATCTACGTCCGCCTGTGGGGCAACGGCACCGACGGCTGCGGCACGCCGCGGACGCCCTCCCCGGTCCGCATCGGCCGGGTGACCGGCGGGGCCCCGGACGACCCGTCGGTGGCGTGCAGCGCGGTACGGATCGCGCTGGCCGCGCCGCTGGCGCCCCTCGGGCGGGCCACCGTCGGCTTCGACGTCTCGATCACCGTCCCCGACCGGCTCCACCGCTTCGGGCGCGACGGCGACCACCGCTACCTCGGCAACGCCCTGCCGGTGCTGGCCGTACGGGACGCGGCTGGCTGGCACCTGGACCCGCCCGTCGACCGGGGCGAGAGCTACTACACCGTGGCCTCGGACTTCGAGGTCACCCTCGACCACCCGACCGTGCTGGGGGTCCCGGCGACGGGTGTCACCACGGACCGCCCGGCCGGGCCCGGCCGTACCCTCACCACCAGCGTCGCGCGCCAGGTGCGGGACTTCGTGTGGGCCGCCGGACCGTTCCGCAGCGGCGTGGCGACCTCGCCGGGTGGCGTCACGGTCCGCTCGTACTGGACGGCGGGCACCCCGGACGCCCGGGTGGCGACCGCCCGCGCCGATGCGCTCCGCGCCGTCGACGAGCTGGGGCGGCGGTTCGGCCGCTACCCCTACGGCGAGGTCGACGTGGTCATCAGCGACCGGTTCGCGCCGATCGGCAGCATGGAGTTCCCCGGGCTGGTCCTGGTGGCCGTGGACGAGTTCGGCAGCGGTGTGGTCCACGAGCTGGCCCACCAATGGTGGTACGGCATCGTCGGAAACGACGAGTACGCGTCACCCTGGCTGGACGAGGCGTTCGCGACCTACTCGGACGGCCTGCTGGGCGGTGATCACGGCGAGGACTGCGCGGAGGGCGTCAGTTGGCAGGACGACTCCCAAGCGGTCACCAACTCGATGGGCTACTGGGCCGCCTACGGCCCCGGTTGGACCCGGTACGTCTACTACAACGGCGCGTGCGTGCTGCACGACCTGGAGAAGGTGTTGGGCGGCCCGGTGATGGCCGCGATGCTGCGGGGCTACGTACGCGACCACTGGTACAGGGTCTCCACGACGGCGGAGTTCCAGCGCGCCGCGCAGGCGGTGACCCGCACCGACCTCACGTCCTTCTGGCGCGAACACCGCATCCGCGCGGGAACGACCACGTGATCGGCCGGACGTCGCCCGGGACCCCGTGCGGGTCCCGGGCGACGGGGGTCAGCGTCGCTCCGGCAGGTCCATCTCGGCGCGGGCCGGGGTGCGGTCCCGCTCCGGGGACGCCGCCAGGCCGCGCGGGGCGACGTTGGACTTGGGCGCCGCGGGCTTGCCGCAGAACGCGGCCTCCAGCGTGCCGCCGAGAGCGGTGTTGGCAGCCCCGTCGTTCGAGGTGTTCGCCATCGCGGACAGGCTGCGCTTGCCGTCGCGCGTGGTGAAGGCGTAGGTGTAGAAGCCCTGGACGGTGCCGGTGTGACCGAACACCTGGGTACCGCACGACAGGTCGTAGCGTCGCAGGCCCAGGCCGTAGAACCGGGTGTTCGTCGCGTCCGTCGGGGTCACGGTGGTCATCAGGTCGAGCATGCGCTGGGGCAGCAGCTTCCCGCTGACGAGGCCGCTCATGAAGGTGTTCAGGTCGGCCGCGTTGGAGATGACCGCGCCCGCGGACTGCGCCCAGGACACCGTCTGTTCGGTGGAGTCGACCAGCGGGTTTCCGGCCTCGTCCGGGTGGAGGTAGCCGTGGGCGTGCTGACCGCGGATGGCCGTGTCGGGGTGCACGTAGGAGGTGTTGCGCAGCTTCAGCGGCTTGATGATGCGGCGGTCGTACTCCTTCGCCACCGGCTTCCCGGTCACCTTCTCGATGATCATGCCGACGACCACGAAGTTGGTGTTGGAGTACTTGTACGAGACGCCGGGCTCGGTGGTGCGCGGCTCGGCGAGCGAGAGGTCGACCAGCTCCTGGTAGCCGAACACCTTGTTGCGCACGGCCTCGAAGCCGGGAACGGTGTCCGCGAACATCACGTTCGTGTAGTCCGACAAGCCGCTGCGGTGGGTCAGCAGGTGACGCACCGTGATGCGGTCGTCCGGCAGCAGGCCCGGCAGGTAGTGGTTGACCGGGGTGTCCAGCTCGACGCGGCCCTCGTTGACCAGCTGGAGCAGCACGACGGAGGAGAACGTCTTGGAGACGCTGCCGATCCGGAACCGCGACCGCACGTCCATCGGGGTGTTCTTGGTGGTGTCCTGGACGCCCAGGGTCTTGTAGGCGACCCCGTCCGGACCGGAGTAGCGGGCCAGGGCGCCCGGCGCGCCGGCGTCCAGGGCGTTCTGAAGGGCCCTGGTCAGGCCCTCCATGTCGGGCGTCACCTGCGGGGATTCCGCCGCGGTGGCGGGCAGGGCGACCGGTGCCGCGTGGGCCGCGGTGGCCGGGACGACACCGGCTACCGCGGCGAGCAGGGCAGCGCTCACGGCCAGGCGTCGTTCAAGGGGGAGGCGCACGTGTTCCTCGACTCAATGGGTGGGGGCAGGACATGCGAAAGCACGGCCGCCGTGGGGGGACAACCCCGGACACGGCGAACATTCATGATGTTACGTAAGATCATCGGTCGTCGGGTACCCACTCCGGGTGAAATCGCCGCGCGGGTCCCGTCACTCAGTGTTCTCGACGGCGGGGTGGAACCCGTGCATCCGGGGACGGACTCCGTTTTGGTGTCGTTTGTCGTTTTAAGTCAGCAGGGGCGCAGTTCAAGTCATCGTGGCCGCGGGTGCGGCCGGCCGGGACGCGGACACCCGATGCTGGGGCTGGGCCCGGCCCCGGTCGGGGCGGGGTTGTCGTGATCGAGACGGTGCGCAGGGGGAAGGGGACAACCATGGGGGTACGTTCACGGGTGCGCGGGGGCTGTGTCCTGTTGGGGGCCGTGGCGCTGGCGGTCGGCGCGGCCGCCGGTCCGGCGGTGGCCGCCGACCAGTGGCGGCCGAGGCCGGGCACGCTGTACATCTCGGACCTGCCCACGACGGAGTCGTGGCGCGCGAATCCGGTCGTGCGGGGCTGGGGCGAGGCGCAGGGGTGCCTGGCGGGTTGGCCGGAGGGCAAGCCCGAAGTCAACGTCTGGAACCGGGACTTCACCACGGCGGAGACGGCGTTCGCGCAGCAGAAGGTGATCGCCTTCGGTGCCGAGGCCGAGGCCATCGCCTACGCGGACGCGACCCGGCGGGACTTCGCCGACTGCGCGAGCCGCCCGCAGGAACCGGGGGTGACCGCGACCGGCTTCGACCACGGGGTGGTGGACGTGGAGGAGGGCGCCACCCTCCAGGGGATGCGCACCTTCAACGCCAACGCCCAGGAGCGGCCCGACTTCAACTACCTGTGGGGCGTGGGTCGCGACGGTGACACGGTCACGTTGGTCCTGTGGTCGAGCTACTGGGGCGAACCGCCCGTGGCCGCATGGAAGAACACCTTGAAGAAAGCGGTGACCAAGCTGTACTGAGCGGGGTGGACGAGCCGTGCCGGGCGCCGGGCGGGAGCGTGACGCTCCTGCCCGGTGCCCGCCGCGTCTACGGTCGATCCCGCTCCGCGACCAGCGGTGCGAGCCCGTCCAGGATCCGGTCGAGGCCGAAGCGGAACTGGAAGTCGGGCTCTCCCGATCCCGTGAACGCGTCGGAGTCCAGCAGGCGCGTCACGGCGGGGTGGCTCTCGGGGCCGGCGAGCAGCCGCAACGTGTGGACGTATTGGGCCAGGGCCTGCTGCGGGCTCACGCCCGACGCGGCGATGGCGTCCATCATGTCGGCCGCCATCGTGGCCTCGTTGCGCACCAGGCCGCCGATCAGGACGACCGTGGAGAGCTTCTCGTCCTCGCCCAATCCCGTGCCAGCCATCGCGGCCAACCCCCGGTCCATCCAGGCCAGTTGGTTCGGGGTCGTGGGCGGGGCCGTGATCGGGATGCGCAGGATCCAGGAGTTGGCGAGGAGGGCGGCGCGCTGCCCGTACGCCCAGTGCGTCAGCAGCTCGCGCCAGCCCCAACCGGCCGCCTCGGGCGGTAGGGGCGGCGGGGTGCCGGCGCCCGCGTCGGACATGAGGACGTACAGCTCCTCCTTGGCGGCCACGTAGCGGTAGAGGGACATCGTCGAGACGCCCAGTTCCTTGGCCACCCGGCCCATCGACACCGCGTCCATGCCCTCGGTGGCGGCGAGCGAGACGGCCGCCCCCACGATGCGGGGCAGTGTGAGCGTGGGGCGCGGCCCCTTGCCGGGGCGCTCGCGCAGCCCCCAGGCCATCTCCAGGCTGGCCGGGAGCCCGGTCCCGCTGTCCTCGTCCGCCATGACCGTCCCTAGTCGATTGCCACCCATCCTAGTTCTGTGTATTACTTACACAGAACAGCGTATGTCATACGCAGAAAGGAGCCCCTCTCCCGTGACCACCCACGACGTGACCGCGTCCGCCCTCGGGATCCACGCCACCGGCCTCACCAAGTCCTACGGCGCGCTCCGCGTGCTCGACGGCATCGACCTCGCCGTCCCGCGAGGCGCCGTCCTCGCGCTCCTCGGCCCCAACGGCGCGGGCAAGACCACGACCGTCCGGATCCTCGCCACCCTCACCGCCGCGGACTCCGGCGCCGCCCGGGTCGCCGGGCACGACACCGCCACAGAACGCTCCCGGGTGCGCGAACGCATCGCCCTCACCGGGCAGTTCGCCGCGGTGGACGAGCTGCTGACGGGCGCCGAGACCCTGCGCATGATGGGACGCCTCGCCGGGCTCGCCCCGCGCGCCGCGCGCGTCCGGGCCGACGAACTCCTGGAGCGCTTCGGCCTCGCCGATGCGGGCGGCCGCACCGCGAAGACGTACTCGGGCGGCATGCGCCGCCGCCTCGACCTCGCCGCGAGCCTGGTCTCCCGTCCCGAGGTGGTCTTCCTGGACGAGCCGACCACCGGCCTCGACCCGCGCAGTCGGCTGGGGATGTGGGAGCTCGTGCGGGAGCTGCGCGACCACGGCACCACCGTCCTGCTCACCACCCAATACCTGGAGGAGGTGGACCAGTTGGCCGACCGCGTCGCCGTCCTCGCCGGCGGCCGCATCGCCGCGGAGGGCACCCCGGCCGAGCTGAAGTCCCGCGTCGCCGGACACCGGCTGGACCTCACCCTCGCCACCGCCGCCGCCTACGAGGCCCTCGCCCCGCGCGCCGTCCACCACGACCCGGACGCGCTCGTGCTCGGTCTGCCCACCGACGGCACCGCGGCCCACGTGCGGGCGCTGCTCGACGAACTCGACCCCGACCGCACCGACGTCGACCGCTTCGCCCTGCGCGGCGCCACCCTCGACGACGTCTTCCTCGCCCTGACGGGAGCCGACCGATGACCGCCCTGCCCGTGAGCGCCCTGGCCCTGGCCGGGCGCAGCCTGCGCATCAGCAGCCGTCGCCCGGACGCGCTGATCACCGCCCTGATGCTGCCCGTCATGTTGATGCTGATCTTCGTCTACTTCTTCGGCGGGGCCATCGACACCGGGACCCGGTACGTGACCTACGTGGTGCCGGGAGCCATGCTGCTCTGCGCGGGCTTCGGAGCGGCCTCCACCGCCGTCAGCGTCGCGGAGGACATGAAGAACGGGGTCATCGACCGCTTCCGCTCGCTCGACATCGGCGGCGTCCCCATCCTGGCCGGCCACGTCACCGCGTCGGTGCTCCGCAACCTGCTCTCCACCACGCTGGTGCTGGCCGTCGCCCTCGCCATCGGCTTCCGCCCCCAGGCGGGTCCGGCGGGCTTCCTCGCCGCCGCCGCACTCCTCGTGGCCTACGTCACGGCCATCTCCTGGCTGGCCGCCGCCCTCGGCCTGGCCGCCGACTCACCCGAGGCCGCGGGTGGTTTCACCTTCCTGATGATGTTCCTGCCCTATCCCTCCAGCGCCTTCGTGCCCATCGACACGATGCCCGGCTGGTTGCACGGCTTCGCCGAGCACCAGCCGCTCACCCCGGTCATCGAATCCCTGCGGGCCCTGCTGCTGGACCAGCCCGTGGGCAGCGCCCCCTGGACGGCCCTGGCCTGGTGCGCGGGCATCCTGGCGGCCGCGGTGGGCCTGACCATCGTCCTCTTCCGGCGCCGGACGCGATGACGGGCGGCCCCGCACCCTCAGCGCGCGCCCGCCGAGCGGTCCAGCTCCGCGCCGATGGCCTCCCGCAGCGCGTCGTGCCGGGGACCGAGGGCGAACCGTCCGTCGCTCCACCGCTCGCGCGGGTACAGCCACACCGGCATGCGCGCCAGGTCGTCCGGCTCCCACGCGAACCGAGGCCACACGTGTGCGTGCAGGAAGCCGTCGGTGTTGCCCAGGATCTCCAGGTTCACCCGACGGAACTCCGGGTCGAGACCCTTGCACGCGCGCTCGACCGCTTCCCCCAGCCGATCCATGTCGGCCAGGAAGGCGAGGCGCCGCACCTTCGGCAGGTCCGAGAGCCGCTGCACCTGCGGGTCGTCCGCGAGCAACACCGAGTATCCGGGCAGGAACTGGACGTCCCCGATCGCCGCGAAACCCGCGTCGAGGCGTCTGAGCACGGTCGGGTTCTCGCCCCGCAGCGCGCTCGCGATCCGTTCCGTACGCCAGTCGACCGTCATGGAGCCAAAGGCTACCTGGCCGGGGATCAGCCCCGCGGCTTGCCCTTGAGCTTGGCCCATACGGCCTCCAGCGCGGCGATGTCCCCGTCGTCGAGGAGGTCGTCGAAGACCTCCGCGAGGGTTTCGCGGCGGGTCGCGTCGGCCTCCGCGAAGGTGCGGCGGCCGGCGGGGGTGAGGGCGATGCGGACGGAGCGCGCGTCCGTCGGGGACGGCGCGCGCTCGACCAGACCGCGGGCCTGGAGGGAGTCGGCCACGCGGGAGACCTGGCTGCGACTGAGCAGGGTCCTGGCCCCGAGTTCCGAGGCGGCGACGGGCTCGGGCTGGCCGTGCAGCCAGAGCATGACCTCGAACCACGACAGTGGCAGGTCGTGGCGGCGCACGAGGGCCTGGTCCACTCGGGCGCTCAGCGTCGTCCCGGCCCAGACGAGGCCGTAGAACGCGTGGTCGCGGGGGGTCATCTCGCCCAGGGTGAGGTCGTTGTGCGCCATGCCGGGAGGATACCGCGTTGCGTGCGTGCACACACAAATGTAATGTGTGTGTGCACGCACAGAAGTTGCGCGTCCCGTCACCCGCCCCCAGGGAGCCGTCATGACCTCCATCGACACCGACATCACCGGCACCACCAAGACCGTGCTGATCACCGGCACCTCCTCCGGCATCGGCCTCGCCGCGGCCGTGGCCACCGCGCGGGCGGGTTGGCACACCGTCGCCACCCTGCGCGACCCCGCCCGCGCCGGGGCGCTGCTCGCGGCCGCCGAGGAGGCGGGGGTGGCCGACCGCGTGCAGGTCAAGCGGCTCGACGTGACGGATCCGGCATCGGTGGCGGCCTGCGTGGCGGAGGTGGTGGCCGAGCACGGGCGGTTGGACGCGGTGGTGAACAACGCCGGCGCCGGCTTCGTCGGCACCATCGAGCGGATGGACATGGAGCCGGTGCGCGCGGCGATGGAGGTCAACTACTTCGGCGTCGTCGAGCTGACCCGGGCCGCCCTGCCCCACCTGCGGGCCTCGGGCGGCCGCCTGATCACCGTCACCAGCGTGGGCGGGGTGATCGGGCAGCCCTTCAATGAGGCGTACTGCGCGGCGAAGTTCGCCGTCGAAGGGTTCATGGAGTCCCTGGCGCCGGTCGCCGCGACCGCGGGCGTACAGGTGAGCGTGGTGGAGCCGGGGGCCGTGGCCAGTGAGTTCGTCACCAGCCAGGGCATCGACGTACCGGCCTTGCTCACGGCCGCCGGCCCCTACGCCCCCGCACTGGAGGCCTATGTGACCCGGACCATGAAGAGCTTCGATGCCGCGCAGACCTCGGCCGAGGCGGCGGCGCCGATCGTGGACCTGTTGGAGTCGCCGGAGATGCCGTTCCGGGTGCAGACCTCCCCGTGGGCCCGGGACTTCGTCGCCCTCAAGCTCGCCGACACCGACGGCTCGGCGGTCCAGGAGCTGACGCGCGGCTGGCTGCGCTGACGGCCGGCCCCTCGGGCCGGGCAGGGCGACGACACGCGCCCTGACAGGAACTTTATGTGTTCACCTGGCTACTCTGTGCGGTCATGGAGGCAGTGGCGGTACACCGCAGCGGTCGACCGGTCGCGTCGTGGGCCGGCGCAGTCGTCGTACTCGGCCTCGCCCTCGCGGCGCTCCTGCACCTCCTCGTCTGCGCCCACGGTCCCGTCGCGCCGGGAGCCGGCCGCGCCGACGCCCTGCCCGCCGCCGCGAGCGCCCCGGGGCAGGCGCTGCGCGACCTCCCCGCCGCCGACCGGACGCACACGCCGCACACGACCCCGGTCGGGGACGGCGCCGCCGGATGCGTCGACGCCGACGAACCGACGGTCCCCTCGCCCCGCGCCACAGGGGCTCCGGTGCCGGCGGCCCCGGCCCCGCTGGCCGCCGGAGCGGCCGCCGCGTGCGCGCACGGCAGCGGCCGGTACGGGCCACCGGGCACGCGGGCCGGCGTAGGGCATCCCGCGGAAGGCCGGGCGGTGCTGGGGGTGTGGCGGACCTGAGCGGCAGGTCAGCCGAGCCGGTGGGTGAGCGCGCTCACCCACCCGCCGCGGCTGCGCCGATCGGATCCCCGTACCCCGAGCACGGTCGTTCGCGCGTCGTCGTACGCGCCGGCCGAGGGAGCACTGCGCCATGAACGCCTTCCCTTCCTCCCCTTCCGCCGCCCTCTCCGCGTCCCCCGCCCAACTGCCGGCCGAGACCAAACGCCCCACGCTCACCCCGGCCGGCCTGGTCGGCAACACGCCGGTGCTGTGGGTGGGGGAGCCCTTCACCGCCGCCGGCCGCGGCTTCTGGGCCAAGCTGGAGGGCTGCAACCCCGGCGGGATCAAGGACCGCACCGCCCTGTACATGGTCCAGGCCGCCCGCGAGCGCGGTGAACTCCGGCCCGGCGCCCGGATCGTCGAATCGAGTTCGGGCACGCTCGGCCTGGGCCTCGCGCTGGCCGGGGTCACCTTCGGGCACCCGGTCACGGTCGTCACCGACCCCGGAATGGAGCCGCTGATGGCCGGACTGTTGGCCGCCTACGGCGCCGACGTCGAACACGTCGGGGCACCGCACCCCACCGGCGGATGGCAGCAGGCCAGGCGCCAGCGGGTCGAGGACCTCCTGGCGGCCCACCCTGGCTCCTGGTGCCCCGACCAGTACGGCAACCCCGACAACGTCGCCGCCTACCGGCCCCTGGCGCACGAACTCGTCGCCCAACTCGGCCGCATCGACGCCCTCGTGGTCAGCGTCGGCACCGGCGGGCACTCCGCGGGCATCGCCTCCGTCCTGCGCGGCTTCTTCCCCGACCTGCGGGTCGTGGGCGTCGACGCCGCCGGCTCCACCATCTTCGGCCAGCCCGCCGCACCCCGGTTGATGCGCGGACTGGGCAGCAGCATCTTCCCCGGCAACGTCTCCTACGACGTCTTCGACGAGGTCCACTGGGTCTGCGCCGCCGAAGCCGTGTGGGCGGCCCGCGCCCTGGCCCGCGGCCGGTGCGCGAGCGGCGGCTGGAGCGTGGGAGCGGTCGGCCTCACCGCCCGCTGGCTGGCCGCGGACATGCCCGCGCGGGCGCGGATCGTCGCCGTCTTTCCCGACGGCCCCGAGCGCTACGTCGGCACGGTCTTCGACGACGCGTACTGCGCGGCGCACGACCTGATGGGCCACCAGCCGGCCGACGAACCCGAAGAGGTCACCTACCCGGGCGAGAAGACGATCACCCGCTGGACCCGCTGCACCACCGTCCTCGACCCGCTCGGCGCCACCCGGCGCGGCGGCCCGGCCGGAGCGACCCGGTGAGGGCGCTGTGGCGCCGGACCGCCTCCTTCCCGCCGGCCGTCCGGCTGTTGCTGGTCAACCAGTTCGCCATCAACCTCGCCTTCTACATGCTCATGCCCTACCTGGCCGCCCACCTCGCGGGCGGCCTCGGCCTGGCCGCCTGGGCCGTAGGTCTGGTGCTGGGCGTGCGCAACCTCTCCCAGCAGGGCATGTACCTGATCGGCGGCACCCTCGCCGACCGCTACGGCTACAAGGCCCCGATCATGGCCGGCTGCCTGCTCCGCACCTTCGGATTCGCGCTGCTCGGCTGGGCCGATTCCCTGCCCGTGCTCGTCTTCACCTCCGCCGCCACCGGTTTCGCCGGAGCGCTCTTCAACCCCGCCGTGCGGGCGTACCTGGCGGCGGAGGCGGGGGAGCGGCGCGTCGACGCCTTCGCCACCTTCAACGTCTACTACCAGGCCGGGATGCTCCTCGGCCCGCTCGTCGGACTGGCCCTGCTCGCCGCGGACTTCCGGGCCGTCTGCGCGGTCGCGGCCCTCGTCTTCGCCCTGCTGACCCTGGCGCAGTGGCGCGCCCTGCCCGACCGGCGCGGCGACGGCGTCGACCCCGGCTCGCCGGAGGGCGTGCGGGCGCAGTGGCGGACCGTGCTCGCCAACCGGCCGTTCCTGCTCTTCTCCCTCGCCATGACCGGGTCCTACGTCCTGACCTTCCAGGTGTACCTCGCCCTGCCCCTGGCCGCGGGGAACGCCCTCGGGGACGTCGCGGGCACCCGGGCCACGAGCGGCCTGTTCGTCGTGTCGGCCGCCGTCACCGTGCTCGGGCAACTGCGGCTGACGAGCTGGGCGAAGCGCCGCTGGACCCCGGCGCGGGCCCTGGTCCGGGGGCTGGCCGTGATGGGACTGGCCTTCCTCCCGCTGGCCTTCACCCCGTCCGGGTCCCCGTACCTCTCGCTGGTGTCCTTGACCGCGGCGGTGGTGCTCCTGGCCGTGGGGAGCGCGGTGGTGTACCCGTTCGAGATGGACACCGTGGTGGCCCTCTCCGGCGACCGGCTGGTCGCCACCCACTACGGGCTCTACCACACGCTCTCCGGCCTGGGGATCACCCTGGGGAACCTGGGCACCGGGGCGGTGTGGGAACTCGCGGTCCACGGGCCGGCGCCGTGGACGCCCTGGCTCGTCCTCACGGTCACCGGGCTGGGCTGCGCGACCGCCGTCGCGGCCCTCGCCCGCCGCGGACGACTCGCGGCCCCGATGCGCGCGCAGCCCCCGGCCGCGCCGTCGCGCCGCTAGACGATCGGTACGTGGACGATGACACCGCCGGGTGAGGGTCCGCGGTGCTGCTCGAGATCGAGCTGGCCCTTGAAGGGTTCGTGCGCTACTACGACACGTCGGTGCGCACCGCCGTTCCCGCCCGCGCGTGGGGCCTGTTCGGGGTCCGGCCGCAGGCCAAGTGGTGGCTGGTTCTCACCAATGTCGATCAGTTGTGCCTGGGCCTGTAGCTGTCGGTCGTAGCCTGACGTCGCTTGTGCGTGGTGCTGCCGCCCCAGGACGACGGCGGCGATCGAGGAGGGGACCGGCATGGTCGACAGCCAGTGGACACAGTCAGGCACCGGAGGCGGTGAGGTCGTGGTGCGGGAGGCTGCGGACAAGGGCGTGGGCGTCTACGCCCTCCGGGATTTCGCGGCCGGTGAGCTGGTCGTGCGGGGTCGGCCCGAGCGCACGGAGCCGCACCGTACACGGCACTCGTTCCAGAAGGACTGGGACGTGCACGTCGAGCTGGATGCCACGGCCCGCAGCATCAATCACGCCTGCGTCCCCAACACCGGGGTCGTGGACAACGCGCTGGGCGGCTACGACTTCGTGGCCCTGGCCGCGATCCGGGTGGGGGAGGAGATCACGTGGGACTACGAGACCACGGAGTACGAGAGCATCGCGGTCGACCGCTGCCTGTGCGGCAGCGCGGCATGCCGAGGGCGCACCCGGGGCTTCCGGCACCGCACGGACGCCGTCCAGTACGTCGCCGCCTACCTGCGCAGTAGCCTCCGGGGCGCCGGCCGGCCTCAGTGAACCAGGGCCCGCAGCCGGGTTTCCAGGGCGTGGGCGGTGACCAGGTCCGGTGCCAGGGCGGCGTATTCGACCGTGCCGCAGTTGAGGGTGTCGTCGGCGGTGATGACCACGCCTGATCCGGTGGCCGGGTCGAAGGCCAGGCGCTGGCGCTCCAGTTCCGCCAGGAGCCGGGGGACGCTGGTGGTGGGCAAGTCGTTGTGGGTGGCCAGGACGTGGTGGCGCTGCCAGTCGGGGCCGAGCAGGGCGGCGGCGAGGTGGTGCAGGTGGGTGCACCCGCCGAGGCGGGCGTTGACCTCGTTGAACCACACCTGCCCGTCGGGAGCGACGATGGCGTCGATGTTGACCAGCCCGCGGTAGCCGAAGTCACGCATCGCTGCGGCCAGCCGCAACGTGTGGCCGACCACCTCGTCGCGCACACCGGCAGGAAGGCCCTGGGCGGGCATGACGAAGCCGTTCCAGACCGGCTCCATGAGCATCTCGCCGATGTTCAGCAGCCGCGGCGGGCCGGACACGGGGTCGGGGCAGTGCACTTCCAGGCACAAGGAGCGGCAGCCGGGGTGATACGTCTCGGCGACGACCTGGCCGTGGGGTGCGTGGGTGGCAGCCAGGCGGGTGTGGTCCAGGACCGCGGCGCGGTCCTGGTCGCCCGTGAGCGGCAGGGTGTGCAGGGCGCCGGCGGCCGGGATGCCGGGGCTGGTGCGGCACAGCACGTTTCCGGCGCCGCCACCGGCCCGGTCGGCTTTGACGATCACCGCGCCGGTCGGGGCGGCCAGGCGGCCCAACGCGCGGTCCAGGTCACCGCGGGTGGCGCACACCGCCCCGTCCGGGACCGGCACCCCCGCTCCGGCGGCCAGCGCGCGGAAGACGGCCTTGCTGTTGAACAACTCCGCCCCGCCGGCCGCATCGAAAGCGGACACGGCGTCGTCGGGCAGGCCGATCGCCCGCGCCAGGGCGGCGATGCCCCGGTCGGCCATGTACGCCTTGATCTCCCATTCCTCGGGCACCGCCACGAGCTTCCTCAACCGGTCCACCAGCTCGGGGCGGTGTAGCGTCTCCTGGCTCAGCAACCGCACGTCCTCGTCCCCCGGGCCCGGCGTCAGCAGGTCCACACGGGCCGGATCGAAGCCCATCAGCGCACCGACGTGCGCGACGAATGCCGGGTGCACCGGCTGCGGCAGCACCAGCGCGTCCCCGTCCCGCAGCAGCCACACCATCCGGGCCGCGACCACCGGCGTGCCCTCCCGCTCCCTGGGGTCGATCTCCTCCAGCCGGTCCACCATGTACTCGCTGTTGCAATTCCCTATCCATACCGTGCGCACAACGCCCACTTCCGCCGACGGCATTCCGGGTCCATCCTGTCCCGCACGTCACGACGCGAACCGCGGCCGGAGGGAGCGTCATCGACCACGCTCTCCGCTGCGCTCCACGCACACCTTCACGCCAGAGCGGCACGAGGTTCACGGGCGCCGGGTTGGAGCGAAAAGCCGCGGGTGCCCTCGCCGGTCCTGCGGTCCCGCGGTCCTCCCGTCCAGCCCGTGCCGTCGAACGACGGCCGGCCCACCCGCGCAGCTGTGGTTCGATTCGCTCCAACCCCAGGGCGTCGAAGGCATCGCGGGTGGTAAGGCGACGCGGCCTGAACTCGCCCTTGTTGGCCTCCAGGTGTCACGGAATGCTGATCATCAACAACAGTGTGCTCATCACCTGGAGATGGCCGTGGCTGACCAGCCCACCGGTAGCGAAGACCAACCCACCACTGCCGCCGAGGACGGCGTGCAGCGGATCCCGGCCCAGATTCAGGTCCAGGTGGTCCAGTCGCCCGCCGCAACCGAAGCCCGTGACGCGCTGCTGGCCGCCATCGGCGCCGAAGCCCGGTACGTGGCGGAGAAATCCGCTGGACAGGCGTCGGCCGCACTGGCGGAGCTGGCCCGCGCCTACGCGGTCATCGCCGGCGTCGAGAACGCCCCGGTGACCGCCGCTCTCGCGGCGACAGGCCGCAGCGCGGGAGCGCTCAAGCAGATCCACTTCGATGGAGACACACTCGTCGGGGTGAGCGACGCCGACGAAGTCTGGCTTGCGACCAAGGCGTAGACCGGGCATGGATGACGGGCGCCATCGCACGGCAGGCGGCCGGATTCCTCCAGGCGTGTCGGCGGCGCGTCAGGCAAGGACCGGTCAACGGGGTGCGGTTCCTCTCGAGGGAAGCGGTCGAAGGCGCCGAGCTGGGATCACGCTGATGGGGCGTGCGGGGGCTGCGCGTCTTTACCGGTACCCGTCGGCCTCGTCGGAGTCATCCCAGTCGACGCCCTGGAAGTAGTGCGGCTTGCCGTCGACATCACCGGGGCCGGCGCGCGGCCCGCTGTACCACTGGAGGACTAGGTTGTCCGGTCAGTCGACGTGTGACCGGGCCGCCGGGCCCGGTCGGGTGAGGAGGCCCTGGATGATCTTCCTGCGCGAGGTGCGCGACAGTGACCTGCCCGCCTTTCGAGAGCACTCGTGCGACCCGGTCGCGCACCACATGGCGGCCTTCGTCAGCGACCACCACGGCGACCCCGAGGCGTTCGAGGCCCACTGGGCGCGGATCCGCGCCGACCCGGGCATCGTGATGCGGACCGTGCTGGTCGAGGGAGCGGTGGTGGGTCACGTCGCGGCGTACGGACCACCGGACGAGCGCGAGGTCACGTACTGGATCGACCGCGCCCACTGGGGGCGCGGGATCGCCACGGCGGCGCTCGCGGAGCTGCTCGCACTCGACGCCGCGCGGCCGATGCACGCCCGTGCCGCGGCGGACAACGCCGCCTCGATCAGGGTGCTGGAGAAGTGCGGGTTCGTCCTCACGGGCCGTGACCGCGGCTTCGCCCGGGCCCGTGGCGGCGAGATCGACGAGGTGCTCCTCACCCTCGACTGAGAATCGCCCCCGAGGTACGTCGCAATCGAGCAGCCGCGGCCCTGTGAGTGGAGCCGGCCGAGCGCTAGAGTGCCCACGCTCCGCTGAAATCAAGCCAGTTGGAGCTGGTCGCAGCGGTCGGTCGGGAGGGGCGGCGGCAATGGGCTCGGGAGAACCGGTGGCCACATGGGCCGGCGCGCTGACCACGAAGACGGCGGCCGCCGTGGCCGCCGGAACGCTGGTGGTCGTGGGGGCGACCGGCGCGGGCGTGTGGTGGGTCAACCGGGGCACACCGGTGACCGTGGTCCAGCGCAGCACGACCGCGACGGTGGGGGCGGGCGGGCAGCAGGCGGCGGCAGCGGCGTGCCTGCCGCACGAGAGTGCCCTCGGCGGCGGCTACGCCGTCACCGGCACCGGCTTCGCCACGAGCAGCCACTTCCTCGGCGCCTCCGCGTGGGCGGTGGTGGCCTACAACCCCGGTGACGCACCCGCCACCCTGACGACGTACGCACTGTGCGTCAACGCCAAGGTCGAGAAGCAGCCCGGCCTGGACTTCACCTGGCGGGCCCACGCCTTCAAGGACCGCGGCAACAAGATCCTCGGTACGCCCGGCACCGAACCCATCCGCGACCTGACCACCGACGGGCCCTACGTCGAAGCGGTCGGCGACCCCCTCGGCGACCCGCACTGCGGCAACGCGTACACCATGGTGGGAAGCGAGTTCAGAGCCGGCCGGATCATCGCCGCACGCCCCGTGCAGCCCGTACCGCTGGACTCCCTGATACCCAACGGGGCGGTGCCGGGCACCACCTGGGCCGCGCCCTGGAGGGTCTCGGTCAACCCGGGCACCGCACTCAGCAGCGAGTCGTTCCCGATGCCCCGCTCCGAGGACATCCTCCGCAAGACACGCATCCTCGATCCGCAGCCCCCGCAGTCGAACTTCGCCGTCGGCGCCCGCCCCGTCTGCGTCAAGCTGAAGGACGCGTCCGTCGTCACCGCGAAGGTGACCGTCGCCGCGGGCGGCCGTGCGGACTCCACCCTCACCTGCCCCAAGGGCCACTCCGTGGTGGGCGGCGGCTTCTACTATCCCGCCGCCAACGAGCGGGGCGCCCTGGAGGCACCCCAACGCTACTTCGGCGACGGCTACCTCTTCGCCACGGCCGACGCCCCCGCGGCCGGGGAGCCGTCGGGCACCAAGGTGAAGGCGTGGCACGTCACCGGCGTCAACCAGCAGAAACCCGGCGCCTTCTACCACGACTCGGCGTGGATCGAGCACAGCGACCGCGAAACGAGCACCGGCAACGGCTACTTCGACACGCACCCCCACAGCGGTGACGACCAGCCGCTGCGCACCTCGGGCATCCCCGCCTCCCAAGAAATGGTCACCGCGGCCGTCTGCGCGAAGATCGACGCCGAGCCCACCGAACCGGCCGGGGGAGCCGCGCCGCCGGCCGTGACCCGGGTGGACGTTCCGCCCCTGGACGTGGTGGCGCCGCCCGCCGCCACGCCGTCTCCCTCGACCTCCGCTTCCGGCGCGTCACCCTCGCCGAGCCCCTCCGGATCCGCGAGCCCGTCCACGACGCCCCGCACGCCGAACTCCCCGGGCACCTCCGCCTCCGCGACCCCGAGCCGCCCGGGCAACACCCCGCGCACCAGCGCACCCCCGTCCGCGCCCACGCGGCCGACGGTGACCATCGACGCCCCCGGCAGCGGGGCCGGCCTGCGGCGCGGCTGCCAGGAGAGCTTCGCCGGGACGGCGCGCGCACACCCGGGCGAGCAGCTCATCACCGATCCGCAGCGCACCAGTTGGCAGATCCAGGGACCGAACGGCGCGGTGACCCTCGGCGCCGGCGCGTCCGGGCGGTTCACCGTCCCGCTGCTGCCCGACGGAACGTACCCGCTCGTCTTCACCGCCACCGACCCGGCCTCCGGACTCACGGGCAGCGCGCAGGTCTCCGTACGGATCGTCGGCTGCATCCGCTGAGCCGCGCGGCCGGACGGCGGACGTTAGTGAAGCATTAGCGGGCCGCGTGATCATGGGCGCGCCCACCGGACGCTCGCCGTCCGGAAACGCGCAGTCCAGAGAGAGACCCATGAGACCAAGAATCGCCGTAGTAGCGGTCACGGCCGTGCTGGCCGTCGGCGCCGCCGCCGCCGTCACCGTCGCCACCGCCAATGCCTCGGAGGACACCGGCATCGCCGTCACGGCGTCGAGCGGTACCGGGCAGCCCGTGGATCCCAGCCCGACCGAGACCGAGCTGTCCCGGTCCACCGGCGAACCGGACCCGGAGGTCTCGACGACACCGCCCGCGGCGCCGACGCCGACGCCGACCAAGACGACGGGCCCGGCCCCCACGCCGGCCCCGAGCACGACGAAGGGACCGTCGCCCGCACCGACCAAGTCGACGAAACCGCCCACGCAGAAATTCAGCGGCAAGGCGTCGTACTACCAGCCCGGGATGGGAGCGTGCGGCCAGCACATCAACCCCGGCGACCGCGTGGCCGCGATCGATTCCTCGCTCTTCGGGTCCGGATATCCGGCCCCGAACTGCGGCAAGAAGATCGTGGTCACGTACAAGGGCAAGTCCGTCACCTTGACCGTCCTCGACGAGGCGCCGGGCGCCGGCCGGGGCGGCCTCGACCTGACGCCCGGCGCCTTCCAGGCACTGGCCTCCCTCGACGAGGGACAGATCAACGTGACGTGGCATTTCGTGAAGTAGGAGCACTGGGCTGAGCGCCCGCGCTCCGCGGGCCGCGCGGCCCGCCCGGCGTTCTTCCCGCGCCGGGCGGGCCGCGCGCACGCCGGTTCGATGCCGCGCCGCCGCCGCCGTCCGTGCCAGCATGGGGACCGGTGCGACACATCGGGTCAAGCGAACGGACGGGGCCACCCCGCAGGCGCCTCGTGCTCGCCGCCATGGGCTGCGCCGGCGGCATGATCATGCTCGACCAGACCGTCGTCGCGGTCGCCCTCGCCCCCATGGCCCGGGGCCTGGGGCTGACGACGTACGCACTGCACGGCGTGGCACTCGTCTACGTCCTCGCGCTGGCCGCGTTCGCGCCGGTCGGAGGCATGGTCGCCCGCCGCTTCGGCCTGTTGCCCACCTTCCGCTTCGGGATCCTGCTCTTCGCCGTCGCCTCGGGTGGCTGCGGACTCACCCCGTCCGGTCCGGCTGCCGAGCCCTTCCTGCTCCTGATGCGGGCCCTCCAGGGCGCCGGCGCCGGGCTGATGATCCCGGTGGCCACGACCTTGATCACGGGCCTGTACGAGGAGCGCGAACGCGGCCGGGCGCTGGCCACCTACGCGGGGCTGGCCCAGGTCTTCTTCGTGCTCGGGCCCGTGGTGGGGGCGCTGCTCACGCAGTACCTCGGGTGGCGTGCGGTCTTCCCCGTCAACGTGCCCGTCGCCGCCGCGGTCCTGTGCCTGGCCGCCGGGGCACGGGTCGAAGAGGAACCGGAGGGGCGACCGCTCGCCGTGGTGGCGCCGCTGCTCATGCTCCTGTCCGTGGCCGTGCTCGTCCTCGGGCTCTACTGGTGCGGGTTCCGGGGCTTCACGGACCCGCGGACCTTCGCCGTCCTGGCCTCCGGTGCGGTGTCGCTGGCCGTGGCGGTGCGCCTCGTGCTGCGCTCCCCGGAGCCCTTCCTCGACCTGCGGTTGCTGGGCATCCGCCCGTACGCCGTGGCGGTGACGCTCACGGCCATGGTGCAGGCCGCCCAGCTCATCCTGGTGGTGCACGGCACGCTGTTCCTCCGGCAGGCCATGCACCGGTCGCTCCTGACCACGGGCCTCTCCCTGGTGCCCCTGGTCGCCGCGCTGACGGTGGGCACGCTCCTGTCCGGGCACCTGCTGGACCGCCACCGCTCCATCCGGATCCCCGTGCTGCTCGGGCTGGCGGCGGCCACGCTCGGCGCGGTGCTGTGGACGGTGGCCCTCCCGTCGCACACGTACGCGTGGCAGGTGCCCGGGATGGTCCTGGCGGGGATCGGGATGGGCCTGCCGGTGCCCGCGCTGAGCGCCGAGCTGATGCGCCGGGTGCCCGAGGGCGAGCGGGTCGACGCCTCCGTCCTGCGCCAGACGCTCCGCCAGCTGGGCGGGGCCGTCGGGCTGGCGCTCGCCGGCGCGATGGTCCTGACGGCGAACGACGACTCCGCCGATGCCGCCGGCATCGTCGACGCCACGGCCACCCCGGTGGCCTTCGTCACCGCGAGCGGCTTCCTGTGCGCCGCGCTGCTGTGCGCGGCCGTCATGCTGCCGGCCGCGGAGCGGACGCGAAGGCGCTGATCAGCCGGGGTGCGCCCGGCGCGCCGCCACCCGCGACGGGCCACCCGGGAGGTGGAGGGGCCCGATCTGGTGTGGACTCGGTGGGACCAGAAGTTGACCGCGGGGCGGGGCACGACGAGGAAACAGAGGAACGCAGCCATGGCACCGAGCAAGCCCAGCATCGTCTTCGCCCACGGGCTGTGGGCCGACGGATCCTGCTACAGCAAGCTGATCCCGACCCTCCAGCGGGAGGGCCACGAGGTGGTGTCCGCGCAGAACACCCTGGACACGCTCGACGGGGACGTCGACGCGGTACGCCGGGCCCTCGCCCGGGTCAGCTCCCCGGCGATCCTCGTCGGGCACTCCTGGGGCGGCTTCGTCATCACCGCCGCGGGCACGGACGCACGGGTGGCGGGGCTCGTCTACGTGTCCGCACTGGCCCCGGACGCGGGCGAGACACCGCAGGACCTGCTCGGCAAGTTCGCCCCGCCGCCCTTGTTCTCGCACCTGGACGCCGAGGACGGGCGCCTGTGGATCAGCCGCGACGGCATCTCCGACTTCTGCGGTGACCTGCCGGAGGCCGAGCAGCAGCTGGTCTGGGCGACCCAGGTGTCCGCGGGGGAGGCCGTACTGGGGGCCTCGACGGACGACCCGGCCTGGCGGACCAAGCCGAGCTGGTTCGTCGTCTCCCGGCAGGACCGCGCCGTCGACCCCGAACTCCAGCGCTTCGAAGCGGAGCGCATGGGAGCCACCGTGGTCGAGGTCGACTCCTCGCACGTGCCGATGCTGTCCCACCCGGACGTGGTACTGGACGCCATCCGCGCGGCGGCCCGCGGCGTCTGACCTCCTGCGCTCACACCTGCGCTCCCCGGGCCGGGACCGGTCCGGGGAGCGTGCGGTGTCGGCGGCGTGTCGGGAGCCGTCGGTCCGCTGTCGGCGGTGTCGGACACCTTGTGACTGGCCCTGTTCACAGGCGAGTTCAGTTTCAAGGAGCGCACATGTCGACCACTGTACGAGCGGGAAGCACCGTGATGTTCACCGGTGACTCGATCACCGACTGCCAACGACTGGCGAGCGAGGACGGCCTCGGTTGCGGCTATCCGCTGCGCATCGCGGGCGAGTGGGGGCTGCGGCATCCGGACCGGCCGGTGACCTGGCTGAACACCGCGATCGCCGGCAACAAGGTGAGGGACCTCGCCGCCCGCTGGCAGACCGACGTGCTCGATGCGCGCCCGGACGTGGTGTCGATCCTCGTCGGTGTCAACGACATGGGGTGGCACACGCTGGACCCGAAGGGGTACGTGATCTCCGCGGACGAGTTCGAAACGGCCTACGGGCGGCTGTTGACCCCCCTCGCCCGGGCGGGCACGCAGCTGATCCTCATCGAGCCCTTCCTCCTGCCGATCCACGGCGTCGTCGAGGCCGGCGGCGGCTCCGTGCTCATCGGGGAGGCGGAGCGAACCGAATGGCGCGTGGACCTGGACCCGAAGATCCAGGCCGTGCGCAGGCTCGCCCGCAGGTACGACGCTCGGCTGATCGCCGCCGACGGCATGTTCGCCGAGCTCTCGGCGACGACCGAGCCGGAGCACTGGAGCGCGGACGGCGTCCATCCGACGCCGGCCGGCCACGCCGCCCTCGCGGCGGCCTGGCTACGTCTGGTGGCGTGAGGGCTTTCAATCCTCGAAAGGTACGAACCGGGCGAGCGAGGTCCAATCCAGCGGGCCCAGGATCGTGGCGAGACGGGCGAACGGGTCCTGTGCGGGCGATTGGAACCACATCACCGAGAGCTCCGTGTGCCCGTACTCCGCAATTCCCTCGGGCGTCCACCCCGACGTCAGGCGAGCGTGGACCGTCTCGCGCGGGAGCCACTCGTCGACCTGCTCTTCCGCGTCGGCCCGGATCCCGTCGAGATCGTCCACGTACACCTGCGCGGTGCCCGTCATCGCCTTGTCGATGCGGAACAGATTCATGCGGCGGTGCAGGTGCGGCGTGCCTTCGAGCAGGCCCTCGCGATTGTCGCTCGTCGTGAGCGTGCGGAGCTCGGCGCGTACGGGCCCCACCTGGTAGCTGCGCAGCTCGTCGTTCCTCGTCTGGATCATGGGCCAGAGGTTAGGCGTGCCCGGAGGGCACGCCAAACGACTTTTCCGAGGCGCCCCCCGGTTGCCGTGCAGGTCTTTTAGCCGGTGTTCCGGGGGGTGTCAAGTCCCGAGTTTCCGGAGCGTGACCGCCGCGCGGCCGTGGGGCTTACTGGTGATGCGGGCCTCACCGAAAAGGAAACGAGGCAGCGAGGGAGAGAAGGAAAACCTCCTCGGAGGAATTCCGAACATCCCTGGATAAGAGATCCCCGAATATCGGGGAGTCCATTCGTTCGCTCATCATTCATAGGAGAAGGTCATGAACCGTAAGGCGCGCACCAACAACGTTGTCCGTACCAACCGCCGTGGATTCCGACTGGCGACGCTGTTCGCTTCGGCGGCCATGATCTCGGGAGGGGTCCTGATCCCCGCGTCCATGGCGTCGGCGGCTCCGATGCCCGCTCACGTGGCCATGGCCTTCCCGTCCGCCGGTGGTGCCGGCGGGGACGGCGGCGAGGGCGGCGGGGGCCTGATCGGCGGGGGCGGCGGTTCCGGCGGGTCGGGCGGCGGCAGCGTCACCGGTGTCGGCGGTAACGGCGGCAACGGCGGCAAGGGCGGAACCGGTGTCCTCACCGGTGGTGGCGGTGGCGGCGGCGGTGGTGGCGGCGAGGGCGTGATCGGCGGCAACGGCGGCAAGGGCGGCGACGGTGGTGGCGGTCTGTTCGGCGGCAGCGCCGGCAACGGTGGCGGTGGCGGCGACGGCGTCCTCCAGGGCGGCAACGGCGGCAAGGGTGGCCACGGCGGCAACGGCGTCTTCCAGGGCGGCAACGGCGGCAAGGGCGGCAAGGGCGGCCACGGCGGGATCTTCGGTGGCATCGGCGGTGGTGGTGGCGCCGGAGGCTCCAGCATCTTCTGACCGGCCCACCCGACCGGACCGGGGGGAGGCCTTCGAGTCTCCCCCCGGCCGACCTCCCCCTCACCCACAACTCCCGCTGGTGGCACGGCCACTCAGGCGCTCACCGATTCGGAGAACCCCGTCATGTTCACAAGCTCCTGGCAGCGTCCGCTCGTCCTGGCGGCGGCTTCCCTGGCCTTCGTCACCGGCACGGCGTGCGCCGCGCAAGCAGCGCAGTCCCACGCTCCCTCGGGCACCGTCTCCTCGGCCCTGCCGGGGCAGCCCGCCAACTGCGCCACGGGCGGCAGCGGCGGTGAGGGCGGCGAAGGGGGCGAAGGGGGCAAGGGCGGTCGACCGGGTAAGCCCGGTGAACCCGGCAAGCCCGGCACGTCCGGTGGCTTCGGCTGCTTCCGGTTCGGCGACCTGCCCGACAAGCCGGAGGCGGAGTTGACGGTGGTGGACCGGGTGCGGATCGTGCTGATCCTGCTGGCCGACGACTCCGACGCGACCAAGGAGAAGATCGCCAAGAAGTACAAGATCTCGACCGAGCGGATCGACACCTGGAAGAAGAACTACCTGGCCGGTGACTGGTTCGCCCTGGTGACGAACCTCGCCACCTGACGCGGCGCGAACTGTCCTGTTCCGCAAGGGCCCTTGAGGGGGCCTTTGCGCATGTCCGCGAGGTAAACGTCCCTCGGGGCGTTTAGAAGATCGCATTCTGGTTACACCAAGTAGCTACAGGCAACAGCCAGTACTCGACGGAAGGCAGGAAGATGACCTTCGCCATCGTGTTCATCCTCGTCGCTGTCCTCATCACCATCGCCCTGCTGGCCCTCGCACCCAGCGCCCCCGCGCGACGCAACCCGTTCCCCGGCCGCCGACGCGCCGCCGCCCATCGCCGGCCGGAGGCTTCCCGGCTGAACCGGGTCCCGCGCCAGCACGGAACCCAGCACCCCGCGAACTGACCCGGCCGCTCCGCGGCGGCCCCCCGGCCACCCCGCGGCGGCCGTGCACAATGGGGGCATGCGCGCTCCCATCGGCCCCTTCGGCGAGGCCCGCCCCGCCCCCGACCATCTCGACGAACTGGTCGGCCCGGTGGCCGACGCGATCCGCTCCTGGCGGGGGACCGTCCCTGCCGGGCGGATCGTCTACGTCGACACCGATCCCGCCATCGCCGACACCGCGGCCTTCGTGGGGCACTACGGGCAGGAGCTCCTCGACCAGTCGGCGAACTGCGTGATCGTCGCCGCCCGTCGGGGCGGCGCGACCACGCTCGCCGCCTGCGTGATCCCCTCCGGCGCCCGCGCCGATGTCAACGGCGCCGTGCGGCGTCGGCTCGACGCGCGCAGGGTGTCGTTCGCCCCGATGGAAACGGCGGTCGAGCGCACGGGCATGGAGTACGGCGGCATCACCCCGATCGGCCTCCCGGCGGACTGGCCGCTGCTGGTGGACCGCGCGGTCGTCGACACGCCGTACGTACTGATCGGCAGCGGCCGCCGCCGCGGCAAGCTCATCGCCCCCGGCGCGCTCTTCGCGGAACTCCCCGGCGCACAGGTGATCGACGGCCTCGCGGGCTGAGGGCCAGGGCCGGGGCCAAGAGGTGGGGCTGGAACGCAGGCCCGGGGAAACAAGATCGAGGGTAGAGTGGGAGCGCTCCCATGGGGCTCGATCGGCGTAACGTGTGCTGCGGCGACGGGTCGGGGTTTCCACCGCCTGGCCCGCTCAGTCGACCGGGCCGGCGCCCGGCGCGGAGCGCGATGGCGTACGAGGGGAGTTCCGTGAGCGTGCGGCAGAACGGCAGACCCACCCTGGAAGAGGTGGCGGCCCTGGCCGGCGTCGGTCGGGGGACGGTTTCCCGGGTGATCAACGGCTCGCCCCGGGTGAGCGAGCAGGCCAAGGAGGCCGTGGCCCGGGCCGTCGCCGAGCTGGGCTACGTGCCCAACCAGGCGGCCAGGGCGCTGGCCGGCAAGAGGACCGACGCGGTCGCCCTCGTCATTCCGGAGACCGAGGCCAGGCTCTTCTCGGAGCCGTACTTCCTCGATCTGATCCGCGGGGTCAGTGCCGAGCTCGCCGAAGCGGACAAGCAACTGCTGCTGACGCTCGTACGGACCGACGCCGAGCGGCAGCGCTTCGAGCACTATCTGGCCGCCCGGCGGGTCGACGGCGTCCTGCTGGCATCCGTCCACGGGGACGATCCGCTGCCGGACCGGATAGCGGAGCTCGGGCTGCCGGTCGTCATGAACGGCCGGCGCTCCGAGGGCGAGCCCGTCGACTACGTCGACTCCGACAACATCGGTGCGGGTCGGGCGGCCGTCGCCCATCTCGTCGGGCGGGGCAGGAGCCGGATCGCGACCATCAGCGGGCCGTTGGACATGTACGTGGCCCGCGCGCGCCTGGGCGGCTACCGCGCGGGGCTCGCCGAAGCGGGCATCGGGCCCGACGAGGCGCTGGTGGCGACCGCCGACTTCACCGAGGCCGGCGGGCGGGCGGCGATGCGCGAGCTGCTGGAACGCGCCCCCGACCTGGACGCGGTCTTCGCCGCCTCCGACGTGATGGCGGCGGGCGCGCGCGGCGTGCTGCGCGAGGCGGGCCGCACGGTGCCCGAGGACGTCGCCCTGGTGGGGGTGGACGACTCGGCGGTGGCCCGGCTGATGGACCCGCCGCTGACGAGCGTGCGCCAGCCGATCGAGGAGATGGGCCGCACGATGACCCGACTGCTGCTCCAGAAGATCGCGGGGGAGTACGGATCCGCTCCCGCCGCACCCCCCGCGAAGGGCGAGGAGCCGCGCAGGGTCCTCCCGACGGACCTGGTCGTGCGCGAGTCCAGCTGAGGGTGAGCGGCGAACGTCCGCACCGATGTGTGAGCGGTGGCCCGTGACGCCGCCCCGCCGACGGGGGCCCGCCGGGCCTCCAGTAGCGTCCGTCCGGTGACCACTGCGACCCCGTCCGAGCCCGGTGTTCCCGCCGAAGGCGTCGATGCCGTCGACGCCCTCGTCCGGTTCTGCCCGCCGCCCGCCGATCCGCCGCCCGCCGTGGATTGGGAAGGGACCGAGCGAGCCCTCGGCGTCGCCCTGCCCGCCGACTACAAGCGGCTCGTCGAGACCTACGGCGACGGCGTCTTCGACGGGACGATCTGGCTGCTCGTCCCCGATTCCGCCTACCAGGACTGCGACTTGCGCCTGCGGACGGCGGAGCGGGACGAGGACCTCGCCTACCTGTGGGAGGCGGGCGAGGCGAAGCCCGCCGAGCTGCTGGAGGCGGGGACCCGCGTACTGCCGTGGGCGTTCGAGGAGGGCACGGGGGCGTTCCTCTACTGGCTCGTGCGGCCCGGCCAACACCCCGACGAGTGGACGGTCCTCTACAACGAGGGGCGCGGCCCGATGTGGGAGCACCACACGACCGGGTGCGCCGCCTTCGTCCTGGCGGTGCTCGACGCCACCGCGCGCACCCGCTACTTCGGCCACCTCCACGAGGTGTCGAGGCCGACGGAGCACCGCTTCGAGCCGGCCGCCGACACCCTCGGAGCGGCGCGGCCGTGACGAACTTCCGCCGCGCGGCCGGATTCCGCTTCGGGTGGTCACGGCCTGGGAGCAGGCGCACCCGGAGGGGCTGAACCATGCGCCGGAGAACCGCCCGCCGCATCCCGGCCACGTCACCGATCCGCCACGTCACGCCCTCACCGGGACCGGTCGTCCTCGTCGAGCCGTCGGGCCAGGTCGATCTTGGTGAACGCCGGTCGGCCCACGTCCCGGTACTTCTGCTTCACCCGGTCCAGGTAGTACTTCGCGGTGTAGACGCTGATCCCGGCGCGCCGGGCCGTGGCCTTGAGCGTCAGCCCCGAGGCGTAGTCGCGCAGCACCTGGAGTTCCCGGGGTGCCAGGTGCGGCCGGCTCGCGGTGGTGTCCCGCACCCAGGCGAAGGCGAGTTCGGGGGAGTGCGCCGTACCGCCCGCGGCCACGGTCTCGACGGCCTCCACCAGGGTGTCCAGCGCGTGGTCCTTGGTGAGGTAGCCGTCAGCCCCGGCCGCGACGGCCGCGACGACCATGGCGGGGTCGGCGATCGTGCTGATGACCAGCACCTTGCTCCCCGCGGCCCGCACCCGGCGGACGTTGGCCTCCGGGCGGGACCCGTCCCCGAGTACGAGGTCGAGGAGCACCACGGCGGCGGACCGCGCCGGAGCGGTGGGGGTGTGAGCCGGCGGGGCCAACAGCTCGTCGACCGTCGACGCGGTCGCGATGAGGCGCAGGCGGTGCTGGCCGGACAGCCAGGCGCGCAACCCGTCGAGGAGCATGCGGTCGTCGTCGACCACCGCGATGTCGATCATGCCGGCCAGCGCAATGCGACCAGGGTCCCCTCGCCGGGGCGACTGTCCACTTCCGCGCTGCCTCCGACGGCGACCATCCTGCCGTGTACGGAGCGGCTGAGTCCGGTGCCGGCACGGCGACCGCCCTCGGCGGACGCGTCGAAGCCGACGCCGCGGTCGGCCACGGTCACCTCGACGCCGCCGGGCCGGGCGAAGACGGTGAGGTAGGCCAACGGGGTCCGCGCGTGGGTGCGCACGTTGTTCAACGCCTCGGTCACCGCCGCGGCCAGGGCCCGGGCGACTTCGTGCGGCAGGTCCGGCACCGCGCCGTACTGAGCGGTCACCTTGAGGCCGAGGCTCTCCGCGGCGCGGGTGGCCTCCTCCAGGGCGGCCGCGGTACCGACCGTGTCGGGGGCGGGCGGGCCGTCGTACCGGTGCGGTGCTTCGAGGGTGCCGGATTGGACGAGCCGTCGGAGGTAGGCCGCTTCGCGGGCACAACGGTCCCGGAATCCCGGCGCGTTCACGTCCACCCGGCCGGCGGCGATGGTGGTGAGGGTGGCGAGCACGGTGTCGTGCAGTGCGGCGTGGTGCGCGGCCCGTTCCGCCTGCCGGGCCCGTGCGCTCTCGGTGACGACGGCCCGTTCCTGGGCGATGTCCAGCAGCCTCCCCTGACGCTGCAGGTACCACCAGCCCGGTCCGGCGATGGCCACGGCCTCGACGACCGCCGTGACGTGTTCGAGGAGGGCCGGCGTGGAGGAGGTCGCGATCGTTTGGTGGACGGCGAGCGAGGTGAACAGCATGAGGAGGACGGCGAGGGCGGCGCTCCGCCGGCCGAGCGTGACCACGGCGGCGGCTGCCGCGGAGAGGGCGGGCACCATCAGCCAGCCGTGCGGTTCCACCGTCGGGCCGTCGCCGATGGCCGCCACGGCCACCCACGGGAGCAGGCAGCCGGTCAGCAGCACGTCGGCCCAGACCCCCGACGGTCGGAACCCGCCGCGCAGGAGGGCCGAGCCGTAGACGAACACGGTGACGGCGGCCACGGCGGCCAGCAGACCGATGCTCCGCCAGTCGAGCGCGACGGCGCCCACGACATCGGTCGCGTACACGAGGTGCGCGATCCGGAACAATGCTGCGGCCTTCACGGCGGACCGCCGTGCACGCTGAAGCCCCACTGACACCCCCCGTGTGACGAGATCCCCCCGACGCGACTAGCCCCCACTAGCGCACGCACCGGTGCCCGGACCGGCACCCCCTGAATGGGCGGGTTCCGTGCGCTTAGTGCATCTCGCCACGTTTCTCCGCGTCAAGACCGTCACCGGACAACCGGACACCTGGACGTCCGGCCACATCGGCCAGCCGCAGGGCGGCCCCTTGAACCTCGTGCGGCGCGCCGAGGTGGAGGCCGCCGGCCGGGTGGCCGCGGCGATGGTCACGGTGCCCCCGCCGGGCATCCCCGTACCGATGCCCGGCGAGTCCCGGAGGACGGCGACTAGCTGATCGAATGCGTCCGAGGGGACGCCTGATCCACGACGGCGGTTCTCAGGAGGGCTTGGCCGACGAGAAGGCGGTGACGGTCACCTTGTTGTCGCACTCGGCGAAGACGCCGTCGTCCATGGCGATCTGGTGCGCGCCCGCTCCGGGGACACCGATGACGAGCGTCGGGAAGGTGACGGGCTTGGCGCCGGACACGCAGTAGCCGTCGGCTTCGCCCTGGACGTTGACGAAGGTCATTTTCGTCCAGGCGCGGGCCCCCGGGGCCAGCGAGACGGTGGCGGGGGAGCCGGTGGGGGTGGTGGCGAGCGGGGAGTTGTGCTCCGGGGAGCCGTTGCCGGCTCCGGCGACGGTCGGGAAGCCGCGCAGCGTGCAGGCGTGCGTCGAGGAGTTGGTGACCGAGACCAGGGCGGCGCCCGTCCCCGTACCCGGCGGCCGGACGTCGGCCTGGTGGGCGTCGGAGACCTTGACCTGGTCGGCCGTGCAGGGCTTCCCGCCACCCGCCGGCGGCGGTGCCGAATGGCTGGCGGTGGGGGCACCGGCCCCGGCGGGGGAAGAGCTGGCGGTCGGCGCGGTCGGCGCGGTCGGCGCGGTCGGCGTGGACGATGCCGAAGCCGTGGCCCCGCCCGACGGCTTGGCGACCGCGCCGTCGCTCCCGGACGGCGTACAGCCTCCGGCGAAGGCGGTGACCGCCGCCGCTGCCACCAGCGCTGCCGCGGTCCGCCGGACACCTGATGAGTACCGCATGAGCTCTCCCCGAGGTTCACGACCGGCCCTACACCGGCACGCACCGGTGAACACAGCACCACTTCCCCGACGGTTCTCGCCGCCGCCGCGCTGTGGCGGTTCCGTAACGAGCCCGATACGCACCAGCGACCAGCGACCGACGTCCACACCAGGCCCCCACCACCGAGCCGCCGTCCCGGGCGGCGCTGCCCGGAGGACCGCTGTCACTCAACGTGGCCAGTTCACTGCCGGCCGGCCGGCACGGGCTGCTCTTCGGGGTCGGCGGGCACACCGGACGCCGTGGCCCAGCGGTCCTCGGCCATGAGCATCGCCACCACCACCGCGACCAGGGCGACGAGCTGGGCCAGCCCGGAGAGGAGGTGGCCGACCGGCACGGTGAGGAGCGCGACCGGTACGGCGGCCGCACGATACGCGAGGGGCCGCAGCCGGAGCGTGGCGCGGAAGGCGACCTCGCCGGCGAGGAACAGGGCCACACCGGCCGCCAGCGATACGGCGGGGGCGACGTGCAAGGGCTCGCCGAGGTGCGGGAGCACCTTCTTGACCCCGGCGGCCAGGCAGGCGATGCCCAGGAGCATCGGCAGGAACGAGTAGTAGAAGGCCCGCATCGCCAGCGCGAAGCGATCCGGCACCGCCGTACCGCGGAAGGCGGCCTCCGCGGCGCTCTCGTCCCGTACGAAGTAGGTCCACCACAGCGCGGCCACCAGGGCCAGGGTGAGGAACGTGCCGCCGGCGACCCCGACCGACATCGCCATGTCACCGATCCCGATGCCGATCGCCACGACCGACTCGCCGAACGCGATGATCAGCAGCAGCCCGTGCCGCTCGACGAAGTGCGCCGGGTCGAGCCCGCCGAGCTGGCTGCGCAGCTCGACGGCGGCGTCGCCGTCCGTGCGCCCGGGGGCGAGTTGGGCCACGTAGGGCGTGACGAACTGCAGCACCAGGGCCACCACCCACAGGCCGTGCGCGACGACCCCGACGGCCGGGCCCGCGGCGGTGACGGACAGGGCGGCCAGGCAGTTGGGTATCGCGTACCAGAGCACGTTGCGGCCGTGGCTGCGGGAGTACAGGGCTCCGTGCACCACGACCACCAGGAGGTAGCCCAGCCCGAAGGCCACACCGGCCCCCGTGTCGCCGAAGGCCCGCGGGACGGACAGGGCGCACACCAGGAACCCGCCCATGCCGAGCAGGAGCAGCAGCCGCCGCGAGGTGCGGTCGGGCGGCACCTGGTTGGTGAGGTGGGCGTAGGCGCCGTACATCCAGAAGAGCACGATGAAGATCAGCGCGACGCGACCCGCGGTGGCGAAGGTCAGGTCGTGCGCGAGCATCACGGTCAACTGCGTGATCGTGAACACGAAGACCAGGTCGAAGAACAACTCGAGCGTGCTGACTCGCCGCTCGGCCTCAGGGTGGAGCTTGGACATGCCGGCCACTCCATCAAGGCCAAGACACCGCTGTCCAGGAGAAGTTCCCCCGGGCACGGCCGCTTTCGGAGGAAGATCGCGCTTGCCCGAAAAGAGACCCCGACCACCCCGCGGCGACGGGGGTCGTCAGAGGCGCGGGAGGAGGCGCCGGGTCTTCTCGCGGATCTCGGCGCGGTGCTCGCGCGGGGCCGCGGCGGTTGCCAGGGGAGCGGCCACTCGGGCCGTGGTCGCCGCGGTGCCCCAGAAGGGGACGACCCCGCGGGCGATGGGAGCGGCTATCTTGCGCTGCGTCCAGTCGAGCGCGTCGCCGAGGGGGCGGGGTCGGCGCTCGTGCACGAGGTCCGGGGGAGTCTCGCAACCGCCCTGCGGCACAAGCGTGTTGATGGAATCGGGTCCGGGTGTCGGTAGGTCGGGCTTGGCGAGGGGGTCGGTCTTCTGCGCACCGATGTAGTGGGTGGCCATGCGGACGCTGTTCGCCAGCCGGTACGCGTTGAGAACGGGGCTGGCAACGGCGCCGGGGATGGGGGAGGTGCCGAGCGCCAGCTTGTTGACGAGCTGCTTGGCCAGGACCAGCGGGTAGTCCAGGTACATCGCGTATCCCCAAGCGGTGTCCCAGGTGCTCTTGAAACCGTCGAAGGAACCCGGAGCGCCGACCTTCCCCTTGGTCCACGCCGAGTAGGGGCTGTCGACGAGCGTCTTGTCCGCGGCCAGCTCCTCCGGCCGCACCAGGAGCGCGCGTTGGGAGTAGTCGGCCGTCCCGGACTGCTCGTGGCTCTTGCGCGGGGTGTAGCCCAACTCCTTCGCCACCGAGGTCTCGTTCAACCGCCAGACGACGCGACGGGCGGCGGCCGTCTCGATGTTCTCCGCGTCCTTCCGGATCGGCGCGCATTCCAGCGCCTTGCGGGCCGCGGACTCGAAGGCCGGTATCCGGACGAAATCGTCGCGCTGGAGGAACGAGACGCCGGACGCGCCCAGCAGGGCGTGGCGCACCGCCGTCTTGCTGCCGAGCGCGATGGCCGCGCTGCGCGTGGTGGCGTACGTGCGGAAGGCGCCGGGGGTCATGGTGTGCGGAACCTCCACGGGGGTGTCGTCGTACGCACCGGCCAGCATGTGGGACGCGTGACACAGCAGGCTGGCCAGCATGACTTCCGGGGCCCACAGGAACGACCGCGAGACGCCGCCGATCTGCATCACCGTGGCGTAGGGGAGGGCGACGAGCGCGGCGCTGCCCCGGCCGTCGCGGGCGGCGGCGGGGTCGAGCGGCACGACGGACATCTCCCGGAGGTCGCGGCCGCCGCTGGCGATGACCACCCGGATGTCGGGGGCCGGGCGTACGAGCGCCTGGGGGTCGTACTCCTGGAACTCCTGGCCGGTGCCCGTGCGACCGTAGTCGTGGGAGACCGTACGCAGCTTCGGTAGGGTCGCGGCCAGTTCCTCACCGGTCGGGGATTCCCGCATCAGCGACAGCAGACGGCCCGCGTACGCGGTGAAGGACAAGCCGCCCGCCAGACGGCGTTCCTTGTCGGTTCCCCGGTGCTTGCGTAGCGTCTCGGCCAGGGGGATCAAGGTCTTCTCCAGCCCCTTGGTGGTGATCCACTGCCCGGGGGCGCCGGCATGGCGGCGCGCGAAGTACGTGTCCCCGGGGGCGTCGGCGGCGAGGAAGTCCGTCACGGGCGCGTCGGTGCAGGCGATGCCCGGCGCGAGCATGACCGCGTCGACGAAACGGGGCTCCGGCCGGCCCTCGCCCTGCTGCTGTTCACCCACGTAGAGCCGGCGGCGTCGGCCCGCCACGTCCGACGGCGGATTGGAGGGCGGCGGTGCGTTTCCGACGCAGTCTGGTGAGGGCATCGTGGCGCCTTCTGGGTGGGGTGGAGGGGACGGGGGCGAGCGGCAGTGGTTTCACCCTAGGGACGGCCCCGTGCCGGATCCAGCCAAGCCCTCACCTTGGGTTCCTATGGCGCAGGGGTGTCAACTTAGTGAAGCGACGATCGAGGGTGCGGGCCGGGCCCGGGCCCGGGCACGGGTGCTGGCCGCCGGTGCCGGTTGCCGGATAATCCGGAGAAACGATGGCGGGCTCCCGGATATCCTGCCTCGTCCTGTACCAGCCGCGGAGGTTCCCCAGCATGAGTAGCGCCACGCCGTCCTTTCCCGACCGGGTCGAGTTGACGGGGGAGGGCCTGGTCCTGCGTGACTGGACGGAGTCCGACCTGGCGGCGATGCCCGCGCTGTTCGACCACCCGGACATCGCCTACTGGACGCCGATCGTCTCCCCCTTCGACGACGAGGCCGCCCGGACCCGACTGGACCGGGCCCGCAAGCTCCGTACGGACGGTACGGCCATCCTGCTCGCCATCACCGTCGACGGGGGTGCACCGCTCGGCGAGGTGATGCTCAAGCGCGCCCCCGAGGGCACGGAACTCGGCTACGCGGTCGGCCCCGCCCACCGGGGCCAGGGCCTGGCCGCCCGTGCGGTGCGCGTGATGGCCGGCTACGCCTTCGAGGAACTGGGCGCGGAGCGGGTGATCCTGGAGCTGGAGGTCGAGAACGCCGCCAGCGTCGGCGTGGCCACCAGCGCCGGCTTCCGGGTCCTCGACGTGCCCTTGATCAAGGGGGAGGAGAAGGGCCGCCCGTACGTCCTGCAGACCTGGGGTTTCGACCGCCCCTGATGCCGAAGCCTCGCGCGCCCCCGCTCACCGGGGCGTGCGAGCCTTGGGCATGCCACATCGCCTGCGCTTCTTCTTCGAATACGGTGTCGACACCCCCCTGTGGCCCGACCCGTCGGTCGGGCCCGGCCTCGACAGCCCCTACGGATACCCCTGCGTGCTGGAGCGACTGCCCCTCACCGCGGTCCTGCGGGGCGAGCTCGGCCGGCTCGCCGAGCTGTACCAGTCCTCGCTCGACTGGGACGACCCGGCGGGCCCTTCCCCCTGGTCCGGCGAGCAGCACGCGTCGTTCCGGCGGGAGGCCGATGGCGCGCTGGAGGCGTTGCGCCGTGAGCTGGGCGGCGACTGGTCCGTCGAGGACCGGCGGGGCTGAGGGCTCACCCGCCCGCGCGGGCCGCCCGGACGCCGGGGGAGTTGCGCATGGTGGCGACGTAGAGGGCGGACGCCACGGTCATACCGACGGGCAGCGAGAGGTCCACGCCGCCCAGGAGCTGCGCCAACGGGCCCGTGTAGAGGGTGTCGACGCAGAGCGCCGCGCTCGCCACACCCGCCAAGAGGGCCAGCGCGCCCGCCCCGTTGACGCCGCCGGTGTACCAGAAGTCGCTCCGGCGGGTCTCGTCGCACAGGGCGGCGCCGTCGTAGCGGGCCCGGCGCAGCACGATGTCGGTGGCGTACACGGCCGTGAGGGGGCCGATCAGTACGACGATGAGCTGGAGGGCGTTGCTGACGGTGTCGAGCAGGTTCGACACGAGCAGTCCGTACAGGGTCAGCGCGACGGCGGCCGAGCCGTCGAAGAGGACGCTGACGGAGCGTCGGATGCGCAGGCCGACCGCTTGCAGGGCCAGGCCCGCGCTGTAGGCGGTGAGGGCGTTGAGGGCGATCGTGCCCAGGACCAGGGACAGGAGGAAGAAGGGGGCGAACCAGCCGGGCAGGAGCTCCTGGAGCGCGTTCTGCGGGTCGGTCATGTCGACCGCGGTGGCGGCGAGGGCGCCCAGCGAACAGACGACGATGCCCGGCAGGAAGCCGCCGAGGGCGGTCCAGCCCACGATGGCCCTGCGTGACGCGGTGCGCGGGAGGTAACGGGAGAAGTCCGCACTGGTCGTGTACGAGAGCGGGGCCGAGGCGACCAAGGTGGTGCCGGCGATGAGCGCGGCCCACAGGGCGGTGCCGGTGAGCGGCGTGGCGGGCCGGTAGGAGAAGTCGGCGTGTCGCACGACGCCGACGCTCACGCAGGCGAAGACGGCGGCGAGTACCAGGGTGATCGGCCGGTAGAGCTTCACGATCAGCGCGTGCCCGTAGACGCTGATGACCAAGGTGAGGGCGGCGATGCCCAGGACGATCGCGATCTGGACGCCCGTGCTCGCCGTGATCCCGGCCCGATCGGCGAGGGAGAACGCGGCGGTCGCGGCGGCGGCCAGATTGAGGGCGAAGTAGCAGACGGAGACGAGCCACCCCCCGATCGCGTTGTTGACCCGGTTGCCGAGGACGCCGTACAGCGCCCGCGTGATCACCTCGCTGGGGGTGCCCGAGGCCGGCCCCGAGACCGCGAGCAGCCCCGTCAGCAGCCAGAACAGATTGCCCACCACGATCGTGGCGACGGCCTGCCACAGGCTGAGTCCCATGAGGACGAGGGCGCCGCCGACGACCAGGCTGAGGTAGTTCACGTTCGCCGCGGCCCAGACGGTGAAGAGGTCGCGCGGTCGGCCGTGGCGTGCCGCGTCGGGGATGTGATCGATGCCGTGGGCCTCGATCCCGCCCGTGCGTTCCGGCGCGGCCCGCACCGCGCCGGAACTGCCGTGCGTACCGGGGCGGGGGTCGGGAACCGTGGACGCCATGAGGACCTCCGAGCGCTGGGCGTAGCCACCTGCTTGCTTATTGGTCGCACACTCAATAGCATCCCCGGTATGTCGTCAAGCGTTCAGCGCAAACGGATCCGGAAGTCCCCCGAGGCCCGGCGGGCGGAGATTGTCGATGCCGCCACGGCCGTGGCGCTGACCGAGGGACTGGAGTGCGTCACCCTGCGGCGGATCGCCGACGAACTGGCGGTCAGGCCGGGCCTGATCAGCCACTACTTCCCCTCGGTGGAGGACCTCGTCGCGGAGGCGTTCGGGAACGCGGCCGGCGCCGAACTGGACGCTCTACTGCCGGTCCAGGGGGTCGGCGGGGTCGAGGGGGAGGGGCCCACGCGGGAGTTGGCCCGGTTCCTCGCGCGCACCTCGGGGGACGCGTACGACGACATCAGCCGGCTCTGGATCAACGCACGCCACCTCAGCCGCTATCGGCCCGTGCTGTGCGCGCGCGTCAGCGAACAGGAGGCGGCCTGGCGCGGGAGGTTGGAGGCGTTGCTCCGCCGGGGGATCGAGCGGGGCGAGTTCCGTACCGAGGACCCGTACGCGACGACGATCCAGATCCTGGTCGTCCTCGACGGCCTCGGCGCCCACGCCAACACCGGCGCGCGCAACGACCGCCCCGACGCCGTGACCTGGATGGCGGTGACGACCGCGGAACGCGAACTCGGCCTGCCGAGCGGCGCGTTGCGCGCCGAGCGGGCCGCTGGGGCCGCGGGGGATGCGGGGGCCCGTACCGGCGGAGACGGATCGAACGACGCCGAGGCCCCCGACTCATCCGACTGACCCCCGCCCTTCCGGTCCCACCCCTCTCGATCCCCGCATCGCCCGATCGCCCTGGAGTCGCTGTGCGCACGACCCTCGTTCTGCTCTCCGCCCGCCTGCTCGACCCGGTCACCGGTGCCTTCCTGCCGGAGACGGCCCTGGCGGTCTGCGGTGGACGGATCGCCGCCCTCGGCGACGACCGTGAGATCCGTGCGCTGGCGGACTCCGCGACCACGGTGGTCGACCTCAAGGGGGCCGTGGTGACGCCGGGGCTCGTGGACGGTCACGTCCACCCCGTCTCCGGGGCCGAACTCACCCACGGGCTCGACCTGTCGGGCTGTCGCGACCTGGCGGACGTGCGCGAGGCGCTGGCGCGCGAGGCGCGGGGGCTGGAGCGCGGGCAATGGCTGTCCGGGTGGGGGCTCGACCCGAACGTCTTCGGCGACGTCCCCGTGGGGTCCGCTCCCTTCGACGCGGTGCTCGACGGCGTTCCCGCGTTCCTCCTCCTCTTCGACGCGCACTCGGCGCTCGCGAGCCGCCGCGCCCTGGAACTGGCCGGCGTGGACGGGCCGCGCACCTTCGACCAGGGGTCCGCCGAGGTCGTCTGCGACGAGCGCGGCCGGCCGACCGGATTGCTCTTGGAGGAGGCCGCCTGCGAGCTCGTCCAGCGCGTCGCCCCCCCGACCCACCCGGCAGGAACAACGGGACCGGCTCGCCGCGGCGCTGCGGTCCATGGCCGCGGCCGGGCTGACCGGCGGACACGTCATGGACGCCAACGGGACCAGCCTCGACCTCCTCGCCGAGCTCGATGCGGCGGACGAACTCCCGCTGCGCCTGCGGGTGGCGCCCTGGTGTCAGCCGGGCACCGACGCGGACGGGGTGCGCGCGCTCGTCGACCAGCAGGGCACGGGCGGTCGGCTGTGGCGCGTCGCCGGGATCAAGCTGTTCATGGACGGCACCATCGACAACGGCACCGCGTGGCTGGAGCGCCCGGACTGCCACGGCGAGTCCACGCACGCCTTCTGGCCCGATCCCGCCGTCTACACCGAAGTGATCGGAGCGTTCCACCGGGCCGGCGTGCCGACGGCCACGCACGCCATCGGCGACGCGGCCGTACGGCACGCACTCGACGCCGTCGAGAAGGCGCGCGCCGCGGGGATCACCGGGGGCGGCGGGGACGGCCGGGACAGTGGTATCCGGCACCGGATCGAGCACATCGAGACCGTTCCCGACGACACCCTGAACCGTTTCGCCGGGCTCGGCGTCCTCGCGTCCATGCAGCCCACCCACTGCTGTGACTTCACCCGCGCCGATCACACGGACAACTGGTCGCGCCGCCTCGGGGAGGAGCGGGCCGCACGCGCCTGGCGCTGCCGCGACCTGTGGGACTCGGGCGCCACCGTCGTGCTCGGTTCCGACTGGCCCATCGCCCCCTTCCCGCCCCTGGGCGTCATGGCGGGTGCCCGTCACCGGCGCCCGGCCCGTGACCTCAGCCAGCCCCCGCACGCCCCCGAACAGGCTCTGACGGGACGGGAGGCCCTCCAGGGCATGACGGTCAACGCCGCCCGTGCCGCGGGGGAGGAGCACGAGGCGGGCCGGCTCGCCGTCGGCCACCGCGCCGACCTCACCGTCCTCGGCGGAGACCCGCTCACCACCTCCGCGACGGACCTGCCCGACCTCCCCGTACTGCTCACCGTCCTCGACGGCCGACCGACCCACCGCCACCCCGGCTTGTAGCGGGGACCGCTGCCGCGCGGGGTGCGTCAGGTGGTGATGGTGGCCACGGGTTCGAGGCCGTACGTCCGCGCGTAGCCGTTCTCGGTGCCGACGAGGAGGTCGACGACCTCGAAGTAACGGTCCCAGAAAGGGGTTTCGCGCAGCGCGTCGACGAGGAGCTGGTAGGCGTGGTGGTCCTCGGCCTCCCACACCCAGACGTCGGTGACGCGCGCGGAGTAGAACTCGGTGTCGTAGAAGCGCGACCGGACGCCGGTGGTCTTGGCCTCGATGGCCGGGCGGACCTCGGTGGTGAAGGCGTCCATGCGTTCCTGGACGGTCAGGGCGAGCCACTCGGGCTTGGTCTTGACGAGCATGAACGCCGTGACGGGCGGTTCGGTCTTCTGATCGGGCATGGGGTTCCTCCGAATGCGACGAGAACGAGAACGAGAACGAGAACGAGAACGAGAACGAGAACGAGAGCGTGAGCGGGAGCGGGAACGCGAACGGGGTGCCGGTGTCAGGAGAGGACGGCGGGCACGAGGGTCCGGGTGCACCACTGCTCGAACGTCGTGGGGGAGGTGGTGTCCGGAGTGCGGGTCACGCCGGCGTCGAGGCCCTCGTCCTTAGCCCGCTTCATGTCGACCACGCCCTGGACGAACGCCTCGTTGAGGCCGTAGCCGATGAGGGCGGCGTGCATCTCGTCGAACGACTGGCGTTCGTATCGGACGGGACGGCCGAGCTGTTCGGTCGGGATGCGGGCGACGTCGTTGGGGGACAGGTCCCGCGGTCCGAGGACCGGGACGCTGCCGGTTCCGGTCCACGTACGGTCGAGCAGGAGCCGGGCGGCGGTCGCCGCGATGTCGGCGACGGCGACGAAGGGGGCCTTGCGGTCGGCGTCGGCGGAGTCGGTGAAGACGCCCTTCTCACGGATCGAGTCGGTTTCCTCCAGGAGGTTCTCGAAGAAGGACGGGTTGGCCAGGGCCCGGTAGGCGACCCCGGTGCCGGCGATGAGGTCGTCCATGGCGAGGGAGGCCGTGACGAGCCCGGCCCGCTCCGCGAGGCGGGTGCCGCGGCCGAGCGCCGAGACGCCGACGACCCGGCCTACGCGGTGGGCGACGAGCGCCTCGGCGGCGGGGCGGGTGAAGCCGCTGTAGCCCTCCTGCGGAGTCAGGGAGGAGTCCGGCGGGACGAGCCAGAAGACGGCGTCCGCACCCTCGAAGGCCCGGTCGAGGACCCCGGCGTCCGCGTGCGAGCCGGCGACGACCTCGACGCGGCCGCGCGCCGCGTCCGGGAGCCGGGCGGGGTCGCGCACGATCACGCGCAGTTCCTCGCCCGCGGCGGGGGCGGACTCCAGGAGCCCGGAGAGCAGGTGACGGCCGATGTTCCCGGTGGGAGCCGTGATGACGATCATGAAAACCTCGTGGATCTCGCGGGTGCGCCGGTCGTACGCCGGCCGTTCGGTACGTCCTCCATGCTGCTGAGGCGTCCGTGATGCCACAATGGGAACTTCGGCATGGAATCATTGACTGAAATGGAATAATGCTGGTGAGCAGCCCTGATAGCCCCCGTGGTGCCGGTGGCCCCGGCCGTTCCGGTAGCCCCGGTAACCCTGATCCGGTCATCGATGCCAACCTCGCCGTCGCGCTCGACGCCCTGCTGGCCGAGCACAGCGTGACCCGGGCCGCCGCACGTCTGCACACCTCGCCCGCCGCGATGAGCCGCACCCTCGCCCGGCTGCGCCGCGTCCTCCAGGACCCCCTGCTGGTCCGGGCCGGACAGGCCATGGTCCCCACCCCCCGCGCCCTGGCCCTGCGCGAGGAGGCCGCCGCGGTGGTGCGCGGCCTGGGCGCGCTGCTCAGTCCCGGCGCGAGCGTCGACCCCGCCGGCCTGCGCTGCACGTTCACCCTCCAGGCCGCCGACCTGGTCGGTGCGGCGCTGGCGCCGGGGCTGCTGCGCCTGGCCGAACGTGAGGCGCCGGGGGTCTCCTTCCGGATCATGGCCGAGGAGCTGGAGAACGGACCCGCGTTGCGCGACGGTCGGATCGACCTGGAGGTCGGGTCCATCGACCACGTGGACCCCGAGACGCGGACCGAGGAACTGGTCGCCCTGCGCATGATGGCGGCCGTCCGACCGGGCCATCCGCTCACCGAAGGTCCGCTGACCCCGGCCCGGCTGGCTGCCGCGCCCCACGTCGCGGTCAGTCGCCGCGGCCGGTTCACCGGGCCCCTCGACGCGGCCCTGGCCGAACGGGGCCTCCACCGGCGGGTCACCGTCGTCCTCCCCGGTCACCTGGCCGCGATGACCCTCGCCGCCCGCAGTGACCTCGTCTGCCTGGTCCCCGCCGCGCTTGCCGGCGCCGCCGACTCGCCGCTCACCCACGACGCCGGCGCCCTCGGGCTGCGCCTCCTGGACATCCCCCTGGACCTGCCGAACCTGACCATCGGCATGGCCTGGCACCCCCGGCACACCGCCGACGGAGCCCACCACTGGCTCCGCACGACCGTCCGCCGGGCCCTGTGCGCAGGCGCGTGAGCGAGGCGGACGTCCGGCCGTTATGACGGGTAACGGACGCATCGGTGATCGATACCGGTGCAATAAGGCAACTGCGTAGCGTTTGTGGCGCCTTGTCGGTCCGGAGCGCGGCGCCCTCGCCGGGTCCGGGGCCGCCGGGCACCACCAGAAACGTGACGACGGAAGGCTTTGATCCGTGCGAAAACTATTGGCCGTGGCCGCGGCGACGGGCGCGCTGCTGATGGCGGGGACCTCGAGCGTGTCGGCGGCGCCCGCCGAGGAGCCGTGGAGCCAGCCGTGGAACCAGACCATCGAGGGTGCTTCGGCCAAGGGCGTCATCACCAGCGAGCAGGTGGGGACCAAGCCGGAGGACGGGCGGTACCGCCTGACGGGCACCCTGACCGTCACCGACCCCAACCCGGAAGCCTGCTACTACGTCCAGGTCGGTTCGGAATGGATCGGCAAGCCCCGGCCGCCGCGTTGGTGGGGGACCTCCTCGGTGCGGCAGTGCGGTCCGGGGACCGTCGACGTCACCTCGGTCACGCAGGCGGGGGTGCAGGTCCGGGCGCGCATCGCCCGGGACACCGACAACGGTGACCTCGCGGCGTTCACCCAGATCACCGTGCCGACCGAGGTCAGGACCGGTGTCAGCGCCGTCAGCGCCGGGCCCCGGTACAGCCTGGCGCTGAAGAACGGCAAGACCACGGCGTGGGGCCAGAGCGACTACGGCCAGACCACCGTGCCGGCCGCCGCGAAGTCGGGCGTCACCGCGATCAGCGCCGGGCCGCAGCACGCGCTGGCCCTCAAGAACGGCGAGGTCCTCGCCTGGGGTGACAACGCGCGCAAGCAGCTCGCCGTGCCGGCCGCCGCGAAGTCGGGTGTCACCGCGATCGCCACCGGGTGGGCGCATTCGCTGGCCCTGAAGAACGGCAAGGTCATCGCCTGGGGCGAGAACAACGACGGCGCGGTCACCGTGCCCACCGAGGCCACGTCCGGAGTGAGCGCCATCGCGGTCGCCAACGGAACCAGCATGGCCCTCAAGAACGGCAAGGTCATCGTCTGGAGCGACGAGGAACTGCTGCGGGCGGTCCCCGCCGAGGCCACTTCCGGCGTCACCGCCATCGCGGCGGGCCCGGGTCACCTCCTGGCCCTCAAGGGCGGCAAGGTCATCGTCTGGGGCTACGGGGGAGAGCACCTGACGGTGCCGGCCGCCGCGCAGACGGGCGTCACCGCCATCTTCGCCTCCGAGCGGTGCAGCTTCGCCCTCAAGAACGGCGAAGTCACCGGCTGGGGCACCTGGCCCCACCTGTGCGACGCACCGGCGGCCAAGACGGGCGTCAGCGGGATGTCCGCGGGTGGCGAGCACAACCTGGTCCTCAAGGACGGCAAGCTCTACGACTGGGGCCACCTGTTCAAGTAGCACCTGGGCGACCCGGCGCGCGGCACGGCCTCGACACCGTGCCGCGCCCCGGCGCCCCGTCCGGGCGAGGCCAGGGCGGGTCAACACGCCCTAGCGGTCGCGCCAGTTGACGAAGGACGCCTCGCCTCCCAGGACCACGCTGATCTTCTGCTGCCGGAACTCCTCGTCGCCCAGCAGGCCGCGCAGGAACCCGGCCATGCCGACGGGGTGCAGCTGGAACTCGGGGTGGGTGTGCCGCCCGCAGATCAGGACCGGCCACCGGTCCGGGTCGGCGTCCGTGGTGTCCCAGCAGTAGATGTCGGCGCCCGACGTGACGGCCCACGCCACGATGGACGCGGGATCCACCTCGAAGTCGGCCTCGTCGCCGCACATGTCCCACATCTCGCGGACGAGCTCCGTCTCGTCCCGCAGGCCCGGGCCCTGCCGGTACGGCCACCCGTCGGCCCGCTCCGAGGGCAGCAGGACGTCGATCGCGTCCTGGACGACCCCGGCCCCGTACACCTCCATGAATCGGACGTAGTCCGAGGGGAACCGCTTCCCCCAGGCCTCTTCGACCTCGTCCCAGCGGATCCGCTCGTCCACCCCGCCCGCCACCGGTATCAGTGCGGCGAGCGCCGCCACCGCGTCCGTTCCGTGCATGTCCTGCCCTTCGTCCACCACCCGCACCGCGCGGGGCGCCGCGTACGGGCCCAACCTACGGAATCCGGCGGCGCGGCGCGTCACCGGCCCGTCGGGAAGTGGGGCGGGAGGTCGAAGCCGACCTCGGCGCCGCCGTCCGGGGCCGCGGCGGCGAAGACGGTGCCGTCGTCGGCGCTCACGAGGTCGTGGACGATCGCGAGCCCGAGGCCCGAACCCGGCACCGCCTGGGTGCGCGGACCGCGGTAGAAGCGGTCGAAGACGGCGGCCCGCTCGCCCGGCGCGATGCCGGGACCGCGGTCGCGCACGAACAGCCGGGCGCCCTCGACGTGGACGGTGACGGCCGTGTCCTCGGGGCTGAACTTCAGCGCGTTGCTCAGGAGGTTGTCGACGCAGCGGCGCACCGCCCGCGGGCGGGCGCGTACGGGGACGGGGCCGCGGGTGGTGACCGTGATGGTCCGGCCCGTGCGCTGCCGGTGGCGGTGCGCGGCGTCCTCGGCCGCGGCGGGCAGGTCGACCTCGGCCGGCTCCTCCTCGGTGGAGCGGTCCGTGGCCAGGTCGACGAGCTCGCGGACCAACGTGTCGAGCGCGGCCGCCTCGGTGACCAGCGTGGTGAGGATCTGTTCCTCGTCCTCGGGGGCGAGTCGGCCGCGCCCCCGTTGGAGCAGTTCCGCGCTGCCGCGCACCGAGGTCAGCGGGGTGCGCAGCTCGTGGCTGGCGTCCTGGACCAGCCGCTGCTGCTGGTCGCGGGAGCGGCGCAGGGCGGCGAGCATGCTGGTGAAGCTGCGGGTCAGCTGGCCGATCTCGTCCCGGCCGGCCGGCGGGAGCGGGGTGGTGAGGTCCTGGGTGGTGGTGATGTCCCGGGTCACCCGGGCCAGGCGGCGCACGGGGCGCAGGATGCGGTCCAGGGCCAGCCAGCTCAGCAACGCCGACAGGGCGGTGGCGGCGACGGTCGTCCAGGGGACCCGCCACAGGAAGGCGTGGTCGATGCGCTCGGCGCCCGCGTAGTGCTGGGCGACCATGACGGCGCCGCCACCGGGCAGCGACGCGGTCAGGACGCCGTACTCCGCACCGTCGACGGTGATGTCCTCGCGGGCGGAGGCCCGCGCGCCCCGGGCCACGGCCAGGGCCGACTCCGGAACGGGCAGCGCCGCGCGTGCGGGGTCCAGCGGGCGCACGGCGCCCGCGGCGCTCAGGACCTGCTCGGTGGTGTCCGGCCGGACCGGGGGCGTACGGTCGACGCCCAGCAGGGCCACGGCCGTCACGGCACGCTCGTCGAGCGCGCGGTCGAACTGCTCGGCCACGACGTCGCTGACGCCCCGGTACGACAGGGTGGCCGCGAGCGTCATGGCGAGCGCGGCCGCCGCGATGACGACCAGGGTGATCTTGGCGCGCAACATCAGGCGGCTCGGACGGTGTAGCCGACGTTGCGCACGGTGTGGATCAGCCGTGGCGCGCCGTCCTGCTCGGTCTTGCGGCGCAGGTAGCCGACGTAGACGTCGAGGGAACGCGAGGTGGTGTCGAAGTCGTAGCCCCAGATGCGCTCGTAGATCTGGGTGCGGGTGAGGACCGAACCCTGGTGGTGCAGCAGCAGTTCCAGCACGTCGAATTCGGTCTTCGTCAGGTCCAGGGGCCGGGCACCCCGGTGCGCCTGCCGCGCACCGGGGTCGAGGGTGAGGTCCGCGAGCGCCAACACGTCGCTCTCCGCCGCGTCCTGCGGGTCCGTACGGCGCAGCAGTGCGCGGATGCGGGCCAGGAGCTCCTCCGTGGCGAAGGGCTTGGACAGGTAGTCGTCGGCGCCCGCGTCCAGACCGGCGACCCGGTCCCCGATCTGGTGACGTGCCGTCAGGACGAGTACGGGCAGCCGGTCGCCGCGGCGTCGCAGCATCCGGCACAGCGCCAGACCGTCGAGGCCGGGCATGACCACGTCCACCACCGCGAGGTCGGGGGACTCCCGTTCGAGCACGGCGAGGGCTTCGAGCCCGTCGGACGCGAGCAGGACGCGGTACCCCTCGAAGCGCAGGAGCTGGTCCAACGTGCTGCGCACGCCGGGGTCGTCCTCGACGACCAGCACCGTACGACGGTTCTCGTTCACCTCAGTCATGTGATCATCTTCGCCGTTGGCGGGGGTGGTCACGACGTCGGCCCTCAGCGGCCTACGGGAGTGACGGCGATGGGCGCGATGGCCCCGAAGCAGGAGGTGTCGCCGGGGGCGCCGGTGCGGATGAAGCGGGTGGTGACGCCGGTGACGCAACCGCCGGCCTCCAACTCGGGCACGTGCCCGACGTTGGGCACGGAGAAGAAGGTGCTGTCGCGGAACTTCGCCGCGGCCAGCCGGCCGTTGGCGTCGGGGGTGTTGGCGTCCAGGTCACCGGAGAGCACCAGCACCGGGACGTCGGGCAGGCGCAGTTCGGTGGGCTGCGGGCGGCCGGTGTTCTCGCGCGGCCAGGAGATGCACACGTCCCCGCCGTCGGTGGGTCCCTCGGTGAACCCCTGGCCGCTGAAGGCGCCGAAGCCGCCCTGACCGGCGCCCGCGAGGGCCTTGCGGTACTGCTGCCACCGCACGGGCAGCGGGGCGTCCGTGGCCCACGCCTTGCGGTAGTCGTTGCATACCACGGCGATGTACGGGGCCTGGTCCTGCGAGCTGCCCGAGGAACCCTCCTCCTGTACCAGGCGACGCAGCGGCTCCGTGTCGCCCTTGGCGAAGCGGTCCAGGGCCCACGGGGCGCTGCCGAGGAGGGAGGGCTCCGCCGGGGCCGTTCCCACGCCCCGGCTCGCGGCCTCGAACATGAGCTGGGCGAGCTTGCCCTCGGTGAACCGCTCGCGGTACGTCTTGCCCTCGGCGACGATCGGCACGGTGAGGGGGCGCTCCCGCAGCCGCGCGGCCGTGGTGGCGAGGTCCCGGACGGCCTTGTCGCCGTCGCACGCCTTCGGCACGGAGCGTTCGCACACCCGGCGCAGTGCCAGGGAGACGGCCTGTGCGCTCGGCCGCACGAGGGGGTCGAAGTCGTGCGGGTAGGCCCCGGAGAGCACCATGTCGCGCACGTTCTCGGGGTGCCTGCTTGCGTACACCGGCATCAGGTAGGTGCCGTACGAAAGGCCGTAGAGGGTGAGTTGGCGCACTCCCAGGCGCGCCCGGACGGCGTCGATGTCGTCGGCGGTGGCCGCGGTGGTGTAGCCCTGGGCGCGCGGGCCGAGGGCGCGGGCGCAGCGCGCGACGGCGTCGCGCTGCTGCTGTCGGGTGCCGAAGCGGTACTCGGCGTCGGTGACCCCGCAGGGGATCCGCTCGGACGCGCCCGTGCCCCGCGGGTCGACGAGCAGCAGGTCGTGGTCGTCGAGGACCCCCTCCAACCCCGCCGCGAACTCGGCGGCCTTGCCGATGGCCACCTCGCCGGGGCCGCCGGGGTTGACCGCGACGGTCCCCTTCGCGGCGCCCTGGCCCCGGTGACGCACGACCGCGTAACTCACGCCGATCGTGCCGAGTTCCGGCTTGCCCGCCACCAGCGGGCGCCGCAGCGAGCCGCAGTCCACCTGGTGTCCCGCCACGGTGGGGCACCACTTCGGGACGCTCCCGGCCGGATCGGCGGCGCTCGCCGCCGGCACGGCCGAGAGCAACAACGCCATCGTGCCCACGGCGAGTACCGTCCGCCGCGCCCCGCTCGTGTACGTGCTCATGCCCGCTCCTTCGTTTCCCCACCGCGTCCTGCGGTGTGGAAACGACCTTGCCCGGCCCGTGACAGGGCCGGGCAAGAGCAACGGCAAAGGCGTGCAAGAAGCGCGCCCGGTGTCGGTGGGCGCGGTGGCGTTCAGTCGCCGGCGACGAGGAGTTCGCCCACGTGTTCGCCGAGCACGGCCCGGGCGGGGGCGGGCATGCCCGCGTCGGTCACGAACCAGTCGGCCCGGTCGAGCGCCGCGAAACCGCTGAGCCCGACCACCCCCCACTTGCTGTGATCGGCCACCACGGCGACCCGCCGTGCGCAGGCGACCAGTGCCCGGTTGGTCTGGGCCTCCATGAGGTTGGGGGTGGTCAGCCCGGCCTCCTCGGTCACCCCGTGCGCGCCGAGGACGAGCAGGTCGACGTGGAGCGAGGCGATCACCAGGTCGGCCAGCGGGCCGACGAGTGCGGCCGAGGGGGTGGGGGAGCCGCCGGTGAGCAGCAGGGTGGGGGCCGGGGCCCCGCCGCCCCGGCCGGCGGACCGCACGAGGTCGGCCACCGGGAGGGAGTTGGTGACGACGGTGAGCCGCGGGACGCCGAGCAGTCGGGCGGCCACGGCGTGGGCGGTGGTGCCGCCGGAGACCGCCACCACGCTGCCCGGCTCCACCAGCGCCGCGGCCGCGTCCGCGATGGCGGCCTTCGCCGCCCCCTCCAGATCGGACTTGGCGTCGAAGCCGGGCTCGTGCCCGCTGGCCCCCGTGGTGGCGACCGCCCCGCCGTGCACCTTCTCCACGGCCCCGTCGCGGGCCAGGGCTTCCAGGTCCCGGCGGACCGTCATGTCCGAGACGCCGAGCCGCTCGACCAGCTCCGCCACCCGTACCGTGCCGTCGCGCCGGACCGCTTCGAGGATCAACGCGCGTCGCTGGTGGGCCAGTTGCGCAGCCTGCTCGGCCACGGGGTCACTCCCGGCTATCAGGGGAATCCGGTCGGAAAGCAACAACATAGCATGGGATTGTTGTTCGGTCCTGTGGGAATTGCCTCGCCAGTCTGTTGATTTACTTTGAGATCTGTTTAGTCTTGGCAGGTGAAGAAGACCCTCGCGAAACTCGCGGACGGCCGCGAACTGATCTACTTCGACACCGACGAAGGCGCCGTGCGCGATGCGCCCGACCTGCGCCCCTTGGACCGGGTGCGCAGCCGACCGCAGGTGCGGCGGGACGAGGCGACCGGTGACTGGATCACCATCGCCTCCCACCGGCAGGACCGCACCTACCACCCGCCCGCGGGCGAATGTCCCCTGTGCCCCTCCCGGGACGGCCGGCTGACCGAGATCCCCGCCGCCGACTACGAGGTGGCCGTCTTCGAGAACCGCTTCCCCTCCCTGGCGGGCGAGGTCGGACGCTGCGAGGTGGTGTGCTTCACCCCGGAGCACGGGGCCGGTTTCGCCGACCTCACCCCGCGCGCCGCCCGGCTGGTCCTGGACGCGTGGACCGACCGGACCGCCGAACTCGCGGCCCTCCCGGGCGTCGAGCAGGTGTACTGCTTCGAGAACCGGGGGGTCGAGATCGGGGTGACGCTCGCCCACCCGCACGGCCAGATCTACGCCTTCCCCTTCGTCACCCCGCGCACCGCCAAGATGACGGCCGCCGCGGCCGCGCACCGCGCCGCCACCGGACGCAACCTCTTCGAGGACCTGCTGGCGGACGCCCGCACGGCCACGGACCGGGTGGTGACGGCCGGGGAGCACTGGACCGCCTTCGTGCCCTACGCCGCGCGCTGGCCGTACGAGGTCCGCCTCTACCCGCACCGCCGCGTCCCCGACCTGACCCGCCTGAGCGAGGCCGAACGGGCCGAGTTCCCGGAGCTCTACCTGGACCTGCTGCGCCGCTTCGACCGGCTGTTCCCCGTGCCGGGGCGGCCGGAGGGGCCGGGCCCCACCCCGTACATCTCGGCCTGGCACCAGGCCCCCCGCACCCACGGGGAGGAACTGGCCCTGCACCTGGAGCTGTTCACCGTGCGGCGCACGCCCGACAAGCTCAAGTTCCTCGCCGGGACGGAGTCCGGGACGGAAGCCTTCATCAACGACGTGGCCCCCGAGACGGCCGCACGACGACTGCGGGAGGCCCTGGCGTGAAGCCGAGCGCACAGCGGGACGACGACCCCCGGACCGACGACCACCAGCCCGACGACCATCAGCCCGACGATCACCGCGCCGACGGTGTCGCGGACGCCTTCGCGCGGCTCTTCGACGGCCCCCCGGACGGGATCTGGGCGGCGCCGGGGCGGGTGAACCTCATCGGTGAACACACCGACTACAACGACGGGTTCGCCCTGCCCATGGCCCTCCCGCAGAACACCCAGCTCGCCGCGCGCGCCCGCACGGACGGGCGGCTGCGGATGCACAGCGCGCAGGGCGACGGCCGGATCACCGACGTGCCCTTGGCCGCACTGGCCCCCGGCGCGGTGACCGGCTGGGCCGCCTACCCGGCCGGTGTGGTCTGGGCCCTCGCCGAGGCGGGCCACCCGGTCGGGGGAGCGGACCTCCACTTCGACAGCACGGTGCCCACCGGCGCGGGCCTGTCCTCCTCGGCCGCCCTGGAGTGCGCGGTCGCCGTCGCCTACGACGCGCTGTACGGGCTGGGCCTGAGCGGGCCCGAGGCGGCCCGGATCGCGCAGCGGGCGGAGAACGCCTTCGCCGGCGTGCCCTGCGGGATCATGGACCAGATGGCCTCGACGTGCTGCACCGCCGAGGCGGCCCTCCACCTCGACGCCCGCACCCCGCAGGACCACCGGCAGGTGCCCCTCGACCTCCGGGGCCGGGGGCTGTGCCTGCTGGTGATCGACACCCGGGTCTCCCACGACCTCGGCGACGGGGCGTACGCCGCCCTGCGCGCCGGCTGCGAACGCGCGGCCGCCCTGCTCGGGCTGCCCGCCCTGCGCGACCTGGACCCCGCGGAGCTGCCGCGGGCCCTGGCGGCCCTGCCGCCGGAACTCGCGCCGTTGGTGCGCCACGTGGTGACCGAGAACGCCCGGGTCGAGGAGGCGGTCGCCCGGCTCCGGGAGGGCGAGGTCGCGGCCCTCGGCCCGATCCTCACCGCGGGCCACGCCTCGCTCCGCGACGACTACCGGGTCTCGTGCGCGGAGACCGACCTGGCCGTGACCGCGGCACTGGCCGCCGGCGCGCTCGGCGCCCGGATGACGGGCGGGGGCTTCGGCGGCTCCGTCATCGCGCTGGTGGAGCGGGCGCGGCAGGACGCGGTGGGCCGCTCCGTCACGACCGCCTTCGCCGCGGCCGGCCACCGCCCCCCGCGCCTCTTCCCCGCCACCCCGTCCCCCGGCGCCCGCCGCCTCACACCGAAGCCCGCCTGAGGGCCCGCTCGGCCGCCCCGCCGCCAGGCGCTCCGAAGCGGGCCAGGTAGTGCCAGACCTTCTTGAGCGACTGGGGGTCGTGCCGGCCCGTGCGGGCCGCTTCCCCGATGCTCCGGGGGTCGAGGACGCCGTCGACCGCGAGCCGCGCGGCGAGGTCGACGTACTCCCGCCCGCGGTAGTCGGGGTGGCGGCGCAGCTCCTCGACGGGGAGCCGGAAGCCGGGGTGCCACTCCACGGGGCAGCCGAGCCGCAGCGCCGCGGCCTCGACGGCCGTGCCGCGGTAGCAGGGGTCCAGGACCAGTGCCTCCGCGTGATGGCGCGGCAGGACGGGTCCGTGCACCTGTGCCTCGACGTAGTCGTCGAGCTCGTCCTGACGATCGGCGAGGGCGAGCTCGATCAGCCCCATGCGGCCCGCGACACCGAAGTCCGAAGGCTCCAGGAAGCTGTCCGGGTAGCAGAAGGTGCTCCGCTCCAGGGCTTCGGAGGCCAACCGGAAGTGGGCCGAGCCGAACCGGGGCGCCCCACCGACGGGTTTGCGACGGAAGTTCAACGCGCCGTAGACGGGCCGCTCGTCGGCGTTCGCGTCGTCGTACGCGCCGCCGAAGATCCGGCTCTCCCAGCGCCACCGGTCACCGCCCGGACGCGCGGTCAGCCCGCCGTTGCTGGTCCCCGTGACGAACTGCGAGCGGTAGCCGCCGTCCTCGGCCATGGCGTCCAGGATCGGCTCGCCGCGCAGCAGGCGGTCCGGGTGGAAGTTGAGGGTCACCCGCAGCGTCGGGTCCATCGCGGGGCCCGACGCCAGGTCCGAGACGTGTCGAAGGGCGCGTTCGCGCGCGGTCGGGGAGGGTGCGGAGCTCATCGGCACAGTGTTCCCCACCGTGATCAATCGGCGCGCGCGGATTCTCCCGCGACAGCCCCTCCCGCGGCTCGTTCCAGGGTTTCCAGCACGGTGTCGCGGAACAGCCCCACCTTGTAGCCCGTTCGCGGCAGCGGGCGGCAGCGGCCGAGGACCGCCGAGGCCGCCGAGGCGAGGACCGCGGGGGTGGCCTCCCGGCCGATCAGGGACGCCTCCACCTCCGTCAGCCGCAGCGGTACGCGCGCCACCCCGCCCGCGGCGACGGCCGCGTGCGTCACGGTGGAGCCGTCGAAGGCGAGCCGGACCGAGGCCTCTACCAGGGGCCATTCGGCGTACGCCCGGCTCGTGGACCGGTGGTGGGCGGCGCGTTCGCCGGGCAGCGGCGCGGGCAGCCGCACCGCCGTCAAGACGCGGTCCGGCGCCAGCAGGTGGTCGCCGCGGTGGAGCGCGTCGCCGTCGCCGTACAAGTCGGCCACGGCGCGCGGTGATTCGCCGTGGACCTCGGCGTGGGCGTCGTAGGTGAGCAGGGCCATCGCCAGGGTGGACGGGTGCGGGGCGACGCAGGGACCGTCGCCGCTGACCACGCCGAAGTGGTGGTCGCCCGCCCGCGCGGGACAGTCGGTCCCGCCCTTCTGGAGGCAGCTGACGTGCGGATTGCGGTAGTACCAACACCGGTTGCGCTGCAGCAGGTTGCCGCCCAGGGTGCCGGCGGCGCGGATCTGCGGGGTCGCCGCCGCCCCCGCCGCCAGGGCGATGCCGGGCCAGCCGTCGCGCAGCTGTGGATCGGCGGCCAGCGCGGCGAGGGTGGTCAGGGCGCCGATCCGCAGTCCACCGCCGGGCAGGGGGGTGCACCCGCGCAGGTGCTCCGCGCCGGCCAGGTCGGTGAAGGGCCCGGACGCGATCCCGCTGCGCTGCCGGGCGGTGGTGTCGGTGCCACCCGCGCGGAACTCGCCGCCACGGGCCAGGACGGCGGAGGAGAGGTCGGCCAGGGCGGGCTCGGTGCTGCTCATGTGCCCAGTCCTTCCAGGAGCCGGTCGGGGCGGATGGGCATGTCGTACGGGCGCCAACCGGTCGCGTCGTGGACCGCGTTGGCCAGGGACGCCGCCGTCGGCAGGGTGGCGATCTCGCCGAGACCGACGCCCCCGCCCGGCACGTGATCGAAGCCCTCCTGATGGAAGTGGACGGTGATCTCGGGGGTGTCGCCGATCCCGGGGACGCGGTAGTCCTCCAGGTTCTCGGTCACCACCCGGCCGGTCACCGGGTCGGTCCGCCGCTCCTCGTAGAAGGCGTAACCGACCCCCTGGATGACCGCGCCCTCGCACTGGCTGCGGGCGAGCCGCTCCTCGTGGATGCGGCCGGCGGCGATGCCGCTCCACACGCGCAGCGGACGGATCCGACCGAGCCGCGTGTCCACCTCGACCTCGGACACCTGCACCGACCCGGTGAAGCCGCGCCCGATCGCCACGCCGCCCAGGGGGAAGGGGGTCACGAAGCCCCTGCGGTCGCGGGGGCGCCGGCCGACCACTCGCAGGCCGTGCGCCGCGTCGAGCCGCGCGCCGACGTCACCGCCGCCGAGCGCGTCGCGCAGCCGGGCCGCGGCGTCCGCGGCGGCGGGCACCAGGGACGGCGTGGTGCGGCTGCCGCCGGAGGTCGGCCCGTGGACGGTGTCGCTGTGGCCGATCTCGGCGCGCACCCGGGCCTCCGGCACGCCGAGGCCCGCGGCGACGGCCCGGAGCAGTACGCTCCGCGACCCCGTGCCCATGTCCTGTACGGCGCAGCGGGCGACGACCGTGCCGTCCTCGACGGTGAGCTCGACCTCGGTGACGGGATCGAGGAAGTACAGCCAGTTGGCCGCCGCGACGCCGACGCCGCGGCGGAACCGCCCGCCGCCGCCCCGGGGCCCCGACCAGACGGGCAGAGCCGCCGCCCAGTCGTACAGGGCGTGCCGCTTGGGGTTGCCGTCCCAACGCCGGCGCAGGGCGATCGGGTCCTGGCCGAGCCGGTGGGCCATCTCGTCGACGGCCTGCTCCAGGGCCCAGCACATCGTGGGTCCGCCCGGCCCGCGGAACGGGGCGCCCGGCGCCCGGTGGGTGACCGTGTCGAAGTCGCGCAACCTGCGCGGGGCCTTCCCGTACACGAACCGGGCCAGCGCCGCGACGGTCCCGCCCACCGCGACCCCGCCGTCGTTGTCCGCGTCCATGACCAGCGCGCTCAGCCGGCCGTCGGTGTCCGCGGCCATCGCCAACCGGATCTGGGTGCCGGGCCGGTACCCACCGTCCACCAGCTCCTCGTCCCTGTCCAGGACCACCCGCACCGGAGCCCCGTGCAGCCGCGCCAGCTCCACCGCGGCGACCACGTCGGAGGTCAGCCCCATCTTGCAACCGAAGCCGCCACCGACGTGGACGGCCCGCGCCACCACCCGGTCGACGGGTACGCCGAAACGCTCGGCGGCCAGCTCGGCCACGCGCTTCACCGACTGCGTGGACACCTCCAGGTGGAGGGCGCCGTCGATCCATTGGGCCAGGGCGGCGTGCGGTTCGAGCGGCGTGTGCGTCTGCGCGGAGGTGGTGAACACCCCCTCCACCAGTCGCTCGGGGCCGCGCTCCCGGGCGGCGAGGACGCGGCGCACGGCCGTGGCGGGGCGACTGTTCATGGCGGAGGGGCCGCGCAGGTTGCCGCGCCAGCGCGCGGGCACCAGTTGGGGCGCCTCGCCGGACCCCGGCGCCCGCTTGCGCGCCGCCTTGTCCGCGTAGACCAACGGGCCCTCGCCGGCCCGCGCCTGGCGCACGTCCAGGGCGGCGGGCAGCACCTCGTAGTCCACCCGCACCCGCGCCGCGGCCGCCCGCGCGGCGGCCCGGTCCGGCCCCGCGACCGCGGCCACGGGCTGTCCCACGTAGCGCACCACGCCGTCGGGCGGCAGCAGCGACACCAGTGGGTCCTCGCCGGCCTCCAGGGAGCGCACGTGCGCGTGCGCGTGCGGCGAGCGGATGATCACGCCCTCCAGCAGCCCTTCGGGGCGGTGGTCCGTGGTGTACCGGGCCGAGCCGTCGATCTTCTCGGGCGCCTCGGCGCGCGCGACGGCCGGTGCTTCCCCGTCGGCCGGCGCCGCGTCGTGGTCACCCGCGCAGGCCGCGGCCACCGCCGCGAAGATCCCCTCGTAGGCGCCGCACCGGCACAGGTGGCCCGACAGGGCCTCCGCGATCTCCTCCCGCCCCGGACGGCCGCGGCCGTGCGCGGCCCGCCACCGGTCGCAGAAGGCCGCGGCCTCGACCACGAACCCCGGGGTGCAGTAGCCGCACTGGAGCGCGTCCGCCGCGGCGAACGCACGCGTCACCGGATGGCCGGACAAGCCCTCCACCGTCGTCACCCGCCGGCCGGACAACAGGACAGCCGGTGTCAGGCAGGACACCCGGGGCTCGCCGTCGACCTGGATCGTGCAGGCCCCGCACACCCCGCCCCCGCAGACCAGCTTCGTACCGGTCAGGCCCAGCCGGTCGCGCACCACCTCCACGGCCGCCGGGTCGTCTTCCACGTCCACCGTGTGCCGGGCGCCATTGACCTCGAACTCCAAGGGACCCACTCCTCGGCCGGGGGCGGCGGTCGACTCCCGCGCTCGTGTACCCGTTCCTTGATATCCCGCTATCGGGGTCGGCGCAGGTCGGCGCAGCCCGGTCGGGGCGAGAGCGGGGGAGCGCGGATGCGGAGGGGGGGCGGCGAGAAGCGCTCGCCGGCTCCGGCCGACGGCAAAAGAAAAAGGCAAGGAGACCTCTCCTCGCCACTATCAAGATATAGCGCACAGGGGGGCTTGCGGCAAGGCCCCCGGCACGGCGCAGAATCGTCGACCTGGGCCACAACCTGCGCGAACGAGGGGCACGAAGGCATGGAGAACGCGATCACCGAGCAGTACGTGTACGGACTTCGGGAGGTGGACGGGACACGGCTCGCGGTCGTCGGCGGGAAGGGCGCGCACCTGGGCGCCCTGGCGCGGATCGAAGGCGTCGTGGTGCCGGACGGCTTCTGCGTGACCACGCACGCCTTCCAACGGGTCATGGCGTCGCAGCCGTCGGTCGAGGAACAGCTGGACCGGCTGGCGCGACTGGACCCGGACGACCAGGAGGCGGCCCGCACGCTCGGCGCGCGGATCCGCCGGACCATCGAGGAGAGCGCCGTCCCGGCCGACGTCGCGGCCGAGATCACCCGTGCGCTCGGGCGGTACGGAGAGCGGGCCGCCTACGCCGTCCGGTCCAGCGCGACCGCGGAGGACCTGCCGACGGCCTCCTTCGCGGGCCAGCAGGACACGTACCTGAACGTCGTGGGACCCGAGGAGGTCCTGCGCCACGTCAGCCGCTGCTGGGCCTCGCTCTACACCGACCGGGCCGTGGCCTACCGCCGGCGGGCCGGCATCGACCACCGCACGGTCCGGATGGCCGTGGTCGTGCAGCGGATGGTGCTCCCGGACGCGGCCGGCATCCTCTTCACGGCCGACCCGGTCACGGGCGACCGGAAGGTCGCCACCGTGGACGCGGGCTTCGGCCTCGGCGAGTCCCTGGTCTCCGGCCTGGTGAACCCCGACGTCTACAAGGTGCGGGGCGACGAGGTCGTCGCCAAGGCGGTCGCCGTCAAGAAGCGGGCCCTGCGGGCGCTCGCGGGTGGCGGCACGCAGGACGTGGCGATCGAGCCGCGGCGGGCGGAGCAGCCGGCGCTGACGGACGCCCAGGTCGTGCGGCTGGTGCGGCTCGGACGACGGATCGAAGCGCACTTCGGCGCTCCGCAGGACATCGAGTGGTGCCTGGCGGATGACGGGTTCCAGATCGTCCAGAGCCGCCCGATCACGACGCTGTTCCCCGTACCGGTACCCGCGCCCGCTTCCGTCCCCGCCGCCGGGACCGGTGGGCAGGCCGCCGAGGAGAACCGCGTCTACGTCTCCGTCGGGCACGCCCAGATGATGACCGACCCCATGCGGCCGCTGGGGTACTCGATGTGGCAGCTGACGGCCATGGTGGCGATGCACCAGGCCGGTGGGCGACTGTTCGTCGACGTGACCCGGCGCCTCGCATCGCCCACGAGCCGCGAGGGCCTCCTGGACGCCCTGGGCAAGGGCGATCCGCTGATGCGGGACGCCCTGGAGACCGTACTGGGACGCGAGGACTTCGTCCCGTCCCTGCCGGACGCGGTGCCCGCCGGGCCGCCGGCCGGCGGCCCGCCCACCCCGATCGAGACCGATCCGGCCGTGGTCACGCGGCTGATCGAGCGCAGCCGGGACTCCGTCGCCGCGCTGGCCCGCGACATCCAGGCCAAGAGCGGACCGGAGCTGTTCGACTTCCTGCTGGAGGCGTTCGAGGAGCACAAGCGGGTCCTCAGCGACCCGCTGAGCATCCAGGCGATCATGGCCGGGATGGAGGCCACCTGGTGGCTGACGGACCGGCTCCAGGAATGGCTCGGCGAGAAGAACGCGGCCGACACGCTCACGCTCTCCGCGCCCGGCAACGTCACCTCGGAGATGGGCCTGGAGCTGCTCGACCTCGCGGACGTGATCCGCCCGCACCCCGAGGTGGTGGCGTTCCTCCAGGGCGCCGAGGACGAGGACTTCGCGGACGGGCCGGTCGTCCTGGACGGGCTCCGGGGCGGGGCCGAAGCGCGCGCCGCACTGGAGGCCTACCTCGACCGGTACGGCATGCGCTGCGTCGGCGAGATCGACATCACCCGGCCGCGGTGGAGCGAGCGCCCCGGCACGCTCGTGCCCGCGATCCTCGACAACGTCCGGAACTTCGCGCCGGGCGCCGCCGAACGGCGCTTCGAGGAAGGCCTGCAGAAGGCGCGGGAGAAGGAACGGGACGTGCTCACCCGGCTGCGGGCCCTGCCCGACGGGGAGCACAAGGCCGCCGAGGTCAAGCGGGCCATCGACCGGCTCCGGACCTTCATCGGCTACCGGGAGTACCCGAAGTACGGCATCATCAGCCGGTATTTCCTGTACAAGCAGGCCCTGTTGGCGGAGGCCGACCGCCTCGTGCGGGCCGGCGTGCTCGCCGAGCGGGAGGACGCCTTCTACCTCACCTTCCAGGAACTCCACGAGGTCGTGCGCACGCACCGGGTGCCGGAGGGGCTCGTCCAGCAGCGCAGGGAAGCCTTCCGCGCGCACCACGCGCTCACTCCGCCCCGCGTCCTGACCTCGGACGGCGAGGCCCTCAGCGGGGCGTACCGGCGCGACGACGCACCGGCCGGCGCCCTGATCGGAATCGCGGTCTCCGCGGGGACCGTCGAAGGCCGGGCCCGCGTCATCCTGGACATGGCGGACGCCGATCTCGAAGCCGACGACATCCTGGTCACGCCCTTCACGGACCCCAGCTGGTCCCCGCTGTTCGTCGGGATCGCGGGGCTCGTGACGGAAGTGGGAGGACTGATGACCCACGGCGCGGTGATCGCCCGGGAGTACGGACTGCCGGCCGTCGTCGGCGTGGAGGGGGCCACCCGGCGCATCCGGGACGGCCAGCGGATCCGCGTACACGGAACCGAGGGCTACGTCGAGATCCTCGCCTGAGGGCGCGCCCGGCCCACACGGCGGGGGTCCGCCGCGCCCAGGGAGCGGCTCGTTCCCCCTGCCCGGCGAGCCGGACGCCCACGGGCAGCCCGGTGGCGGGGTCGCTCTCCAGCGGGACGGACATCGCGGGGGTGCCGCGTAGGGGTCCCCGGCCTCGGGGCCGTGGACGAGGTCGAGGAGCGCGGCGCTGTCGCGCACCGACCGGCGAGCATCGTGGACGCGGGCGAGCTGCTCGTGCGGATCGTCGAGGCCCCCGTGGACCGGCACGCGAAGCCCTAGGTCCTGGGGGGGGGGGGGGGGGGGGGGCCGGAGGGGGGGGGGGGGGCCGGAGACAAAAAACCGGGACGAAAGTACCCGAGAG
>NZ_JBVHUE010000008.1:252611-262760 GCF_055565515.1 Streptomyces sp. NPDC028419
GTGTGGTTGGGAGGGGGGGGGGGTGGTGTTGTGTTGTTGGTTGTGGTTTGTTTTGTTTGTTTTTTTTTTCCCCCCCCCCCCCCCCCCTCCCCCCCCCCCCCCCCCCCCCCCCCCCCCCCCCAGGACCTAGGCCAGGCCGGCCTCGATGGCGCGGCGGACGGCGGCCGCGCGGTCGGGGATGTCCGCTTTGGCGAACAGGTTGTTGATGTGGGTCTTGACGGTGGCCTCGCTGATGAAGAGCTTCTCGGCGATGCCCCGGTTGGGCAGGCCGCGACCGATCAATGTGAGGACCTCGCGTTCGCGGGGCGTGAGGTCCGCGGGCAGGGCGGGCCGCGTCGCGGGCGACGCCGTCGCCGTGGTCCGCACGGTCGCGAGCAGCCGGTCCTGCACCTCGCGGTCGAGGACGGACTGGCCGGCGGCAGCGGCCCGGATGGCCCGGGTGATGTCCTGGCGTCCGGCGTTCTTGGTCAGGTACCCGCGGGCTCCCGCGCCCAGGGCGCCCAGGATCGACTCGTCGTCGGCGAAGGTGGTGAGCACCACCACCGCCACCCGCGGGTACTGCTCGCCCAGCCGGCGGGTCGTCTCGATCCCGTCCATGACGGGCATCCGCAGGTCCATCAGTACGACGTCCACCGGCCCGGCGGCGACCGCCGCCAGCACCTCGGTCCCGTCCGCGGCGGCCGCCACGACGTCGATGTCGTCGGAGAGTCCGAGCACCGCGGCGAGCGGTTCCCGGACGGCGGCCTGGTCGTCGGCGACGACCACCCGCAACTTCTGCTGCTGCTCGCTCACTTCGCTCATCCCGGGATCACTGCCTCCACGTGCCAGCCGCCCCGGTCCGGCCCTTCCGTGACCGGGCCCGCGGTGACGGTTCCTTCCAGCAGCGCGACGCGTTCGCGCATGCCGATCAACCCCATCCCGCTTCCGGGACCCGCGCTCACCTCGCGGGTGCCGGGGCCGTTGCGGATCTTCAGTGTCGTCGATCCGGCGGCGAACGTCAGCTCCACCGCGACGCTTCCCCCGGGCGCGTGCCGGGCGGAGTTGGTCAGCGCCTCCTGGGCGATCCGCAGCAGGTTCTGGGTCACCCGGGTCGGGAGTTCGCGGACCGTACCGGTGACGGCGAGGGCGTCGCGGTGACCGGAGGACTTGACCATCGCGGTCAGGCTCTCCACCAGCGGCAGCGCGTCCTCGCGCAGCGCGTGCACGGTCCACTGCGCCTGCCGCAGGCTCTCCTTGACGAGGGCGTGGGCCTTGGCGTTGGCCTCCCGGACCCTCTCCAGGTCACCGGTCTCGATCAACGCGTCGGTCAGCTCCAGCTGCATGTTGATCCCGGCCAGCGAGTGCGCCAGTACGTCGTGCACGTCCCGGGCGATCCGGCCGCGCTCGGCCAGGACGGCCGTGCGGGCCTCGGCCCGGGCCGCGCGCTCGGCCGACTCGGAGGCCGCGATCACCGCCCGCACCGCCTGGCGCTGGCTGCGGTTGAGGATGCCGACCAGGACCGGCGTGCCGGTGGAGAGGCCGAGGGTCCACGGCAGCTGCGGGTGCCCCGGCCCGAGGTCGAAGTACAGGACGCCCGCGCAGAGCACGCTGCACAGCGCGGCGAGGGCCAGCGCCCACCTCGTCTCCAGCCGGTAGCCGATGTGACCGGAGAGGAAGAAGGCGAACAGGTAGCCCGTTCCGCTGCTGCTCACCGCGATCAGGCCGGCCGCGGCCAGGACTCCGCCGGTGAGCCACAGGAGGGCGAACCGCTGCGTCGTCGCGTTCTCCGGTAGGCCCCGGGCCAGCAGCGCGGCCGTGCAGAGGGTGAAGAGCGCGGCGACGGCCAGGCCCCGACCGGTGACGCCCATGGGCTGGACCGTCACGACGCCGACGACGATCACCGCCAGGGTCAGGGCCCACCGGACGCGGGGGTCCTGGCCGGGAAGCGGGACCGCCTCCGGGGGCGGTGTGCTTCCCGGAGGCGGAGCGCTGTGGGTCGTGGGCATGTGCTGAACGTACTGCACGGTCAGACCGTGCGGTCGAGGACGGCCACGGGGCGGGTCACGGCGACGCTCCGGCTCCGGATGAAGATCGTCGCCAGCCGCGTGACCACCTCGGTGAGGGCCATCAGTACGAACGCCGCCACCCAGGCCTTGTCGCTGGTGATCTGGTGGGTGACGCTGAACCGCCCGACGGTGGCGGCGCCGCCGTGCTGGACCCAGAGCTGGAAGCCCATCCGGGCGCCCATCCCCACGACCCACAGGACCGCGGACACCGCACCGGCCTTGATCAGGACGTGCCCGTCGAGGGACCGGATCCGGGTGTAGACGCCGCCCGCGATGCCGAGCGCGGCGCCGACGGCGACCAGGAGCCCGATGAGCACCAGGTCGTTGCCGGCGGTGGGGATGGTGTCCAGGTAGGAGTTGGCGACGAAGGCCACGATCCCCAGCGGGATCAGGAAGGACTTGAGGTCGAGCCGCCCTTCCCGGAGCTGGCGGAAGACGATCAGCAGGAGGGCGATGTCGGTGATCCACTCGGTCGTTGTCATGCCCTCAAGACTGCTGCGGATCTGTCCGCGGCACCTGGACCCAGGGGTGGAAGAAAGGGTGGAAGAGGGGGTGGAGAGCGAGGGTGGAGAGGAGGGGTGGAGAGCGAGTGCCGTGTGGCGCGGGCAGCATGCCCGGCGCCGAAATGCGGTGGCAGCGGGTGCGGGTGATGTGCGAGCGTCGGGGGGAGAGCCCGACGTCACAGAGGAGCCGATCGATGCGCCGTCCGTACATGTCCCCCGCGAAAGGAACGATCATCCACCTGAAGGACATGACGCTCTGTGCACACCACCTCGCGCACGCTCAACCTGGGCATCCTGGCCCACGTCGACGCCGGTAAGACCAGCCTGACCGAACGGCTGCTGTACGCGGCCGGGGTCATCGGCGAGATCGGCAGCGTCGATGCCGGCAACACCCTGACCGACAGCCTGGAGATGGAACGCCGCCGCGGCATCACCATCAAGTCGGCGGTGGTCAACTTCCCGCTCGGGAGCGGTGGTTCGGCGGTCTCCGTGAACCTGATCGACACCCCGGGCCATCCCGACTTCATCGCCGAGGTGGAGCGCGTCCTCGGCGTCCTCGACGGCGCCGTCCTCGTCGTCTCCGCCGTGGAGGGCGTACAGCCGCAGACCCGCGTCCTGATGCGGACGCTGAAGCGCCTCGCCATCCCGACCTTGGTGTTCATCAACAAGGTGGACCGGCGCGGCGCCGACGACACCCGCGTCCTGCGGGAGCTCCGGCGCGCCCTGGACGTGCCCGTGATCCCGATGGGGCGGGTCGTGGCCGACCTCGGCACGCCCTCGGCCGAGGTGGCCGCCTTCGCCCGGGACGACACCGCGTTCGCGCAAGGCCTGCTGGACGTGCTCACCACCCACGACGACGCCCTGCTCGGCGCCTACCTGGCCGACCCGCGCTCCGTCCCCCACGCGCGGCTGCGGTCCGCGCTCGTCGCGCAGACCCGCAGCGGGCGCGTGCACCCGGTGTACGTCGGCTCGGCGATCACCGGCGCCGGGATCGCGGACCTCGTCGAGGGCATCGAACGCCTCCTCCCCGCCGAACGCGGCGATGCCCGGGCGCCGTTGTCGGCACGGGTGTTCAAGGTGGAGCGGGGCGGGGGCGGCGAGCGGATCGCCTACGCCCGGCTCTTCGCCGGCCGCCTCGCGGTCCGCGACCGGGTTCCGGTCGCGGGCGCCGGCGCGGGCGCCCGGCCCAAGGTCACCGACCTCGCCGTCTTCGACCGGGGCGCCGCGGTGCGCGCTCCCGGGGCCCGGGCCGGCCAGATCGCGGTGCTGCACGGCCTGTCGACGGTCCGGATCGGGGACGTGCTCGGTCAGGAGCCCGACGGCCGCCCCTACGGGCAGGTCTTCGCCGCCCCCTCCCTGGAGACCGTCGTCGTGCCGGCGGACCCGGACGACGGGGGCGCCTTGCACCACGCCCTCACCCAACTCGCCGAACAGGACCCGCTGATCGGCCTGCGGCAGGACCCGGACGGCCAGGAGCTGTCGGTGTCGCTGTACGGCGAGGTACAGAAGGAGGTCCTCGCGGCCGCCCTGGCGCAGGAGTACGGGATCACGGTCTCCTTCCGCGGGACGACCCCGATCTGCGTCGAGCGCGTCACCGGTACGGGGGCCGCGCACGAGGTCATCGACCAGGACGGGAACCGGCTCCTGGCGACGGTGGGGCTGCGGGTGGAGCCGGGTCGGGTCGGCGACGGCGTCGCCTTCCGCAGGGAGGTCGAGCTCGGCTCGCTGCCGCCGGGCTACATGCGCGCCGTCGAGGAGACGGTCCGCGCGACCCTGCGCCGGGGGCCGTCCGGCTGGCAGGTGCCCGATTGCACCGTGACCATGACGCACTCGGGATTCTGCAGCATCCGCAGCACGGCGGGGGAATTCCGGGCGCTCACCCGCCTGGTCCTCATGTCCGCGCTGCGCCGGGCCGGTACGGCCGTGCACGAGCCGGTCCACCGGTTCCGGCTGGACTTCCCGCAGGACGCCCACGCATCGGTGGCGCTCGCGCTGGCCCGGTACCGCGCCCAGCCGGAACCCCCGGTGGCGCGCGGGGACGCGTACGTCGTCGAGGGCGTGCTGCCCGCGGACCGCGTGCACGACCTGGGGCGGGAACTGCCCGCACTCACCAGCGGCGAGGGCGTGCTGGAGACGGCCTTCAGCCACTACCGCGCCGCCCCCGTGCAGCGCAGGGCGCGCACGGAGCGCGGGGTCCGCGTGACCGGGAGCGACCCGAAGTGAGCGTGGCCATCCGCCCGGAGGTCCGGCGAACGCCTGCGGCGGGCCGGGGACGACTGGTAGTAGTGCCTCTGGACAGGTGCTTTCGCGTCGCGTGTCCGGTCGTGTTCCAGGTCGCGTGTCAGGGTCGCGTTTCAGGGGGTGGGTCACATGGCCCGAGTGGTGTGCGTGCACGGAATCGGTCAACAGGTCCAGGGGGAGGGGCTGTTGCTCTCGGCCTGGTGGCCGGCGCTGGGCGACGGTCTGCGCCGGGCCGACGCGGGCGGATCGCTGGACGCGTCGGAGGTGGCGATGGCCTTCTACGGGGACCTGTTCCGGCCGTCCGGCCAGATGCTCTCCGTCGACGACCTGCCGTACACCGCCGAGGACGTCGACGACCCCTTCGAGCAGGAGCTGTTGGGCGAGTGGTGGCGGGCGGCGGCGCAGAGCGACCCGGGAGTCGTGCCGCCGGACGCGCAGGACACCCTGGTCGCCACGCCCGGCTCCGTACAGGCCGCACTGCGCGCGCTGTCCGGGTCGCGGTTCTTCGCGGACATCGCGCTGCGGCACATGGTCGCCGACCTCAAGCAGGTGCGCGCCTACCTCACCGATGCGGCCGTACGGGGCGCGGTCCGCCAGCGCGTGATCGGCGCGATCGGCCCGGACACCCGGGTCGTGGTCGCCCACTCGCTGGGCTCGGTCGTCGCCTACGAGGCGCTGTGCGCCCTGCCCGGCCACGGCGTACGGGCCCTGGTCACGATCGGTTCGCCGCTCGGCATCAGGAACCTGGTCTTCGACCGGCTCGACCCCGCACCGACCGGCCCGCGCCCCCGGGCCCGTGGGGCCTGGCCCGGCGGGAAGGCCCTGACCTGGACGAACCTCGCCGGGCACGGTGACGTCGTCGCGCTGGTGAAGGACCTGCGGCCGGGCTTCGGCGACGAACTGCGCTCCGTGCTGCTGGAAACCGGGTCGCACGCCCACGACGCCACCGCCTACCTCACCGATGCCCTGTGCGGGAAGGCCGTAGCCGAGGCCCTCGCGTGACCGACGCGGCCCCGGGCGGGCAGGGGCGCCGCTTCCTGATCGCCGCCGTCGTGGCCGACTACCCCAAGAACCCCGTCTGGAACCGGCCCGGCCTCGTCGAGGCCCGGGCCGGGATCGTGGAACTCTTCACCGAGACCCTCGGCTACCACCACTACGACGCGTTACCGCTGAACCCCACGAAACAGCAGCTCACCGACGCCCTCAACGATTTCTGCTGTGCGGACGACCGCCGCGCCGACGACCTCCTCGCCGTCTACCTGTCCCTCCACGGGGACGTCCTCGACGCGGGCGGCGAGCACGTCCTGCTGACCACGGACACCGACCCGAACCGCAAGTCCTACACCTCGCTGCGCACCACGGACCTCGCCCGCGCGATGCTCCAGGACACCCGGGTGCGACGCGTCATGCTGATGCTGGACGCCTGCTACAGCGCCAAGGGCGGCAACCAGCTCGCCGCCGCCGCACTGAACCGCGTCGAGTCGGGCTGGAGCCGCACCCCGGGGTCCGGGCTCGTGGTGGTCTCCTCCGCGCAGCCGCACCAGCAGGCCGTGGCCGCCCTGTTCCCGACGCTGCTGCGGGACGCGGTGACGGACCTGTCCGTCGCGGGCCACGCGCCCGGGACCCTCTCGGTGAACGCCGTCGTCCAGCACGTCAACGACTCGAAGAAGCGGCCCGAGCACCAGCGGATCGGCCTGACCCTGGCCGGCCTCGACGGCGAGCCCCCGCCCTTCTTCCCCAACCCGCGCCACGACGTCCGCCTCAATGACGTCGACCTCGCCCTCCAACAGGCCGCCTCCTTCGACGAGCAGGACCGGCTGCGGGAGACCGAACTCACGGCCCGCCTCCTGATCCGCGCCATGGGGCACCACTCCGGCGCCCGCCACCAGGACGCCAACCCGCAGTGGTGGTTCAGCGGCCGGCACGCCGCGCTGGCCGCCATCGGCACATGGCTGAAGGAGCCACCGGGCCCCGCCGCATCGGCCGCCCGCGTGGTGACCGCGGGACCCGGCTCGGGCAAGACCGCCGTGCTCGGCGTGGTGGCGGCCCTGTCCCACCCCGAACACCGCAGGACCGTCCCCACCAGTGCCCTGCGGATCCCCGCCGACCTCATCGGCTCGGGCGCCCTCGACACCGCGATCTACGCCCAACGCCTCACCGACACCGACGTCCTGCACGCCCTGGGCGCGGCGGCCCGCGTCCACGCCACCACCGTCGGAGGGCTGCTCGACGCCCTGGACGGGCGCCGGCGACCGCTGACCGTCCTGATCGACGCCCTCGACGAGGCCGCGACCCCCGACACCCTGTGCAGCAGCGTCCTGCGCCCGCTCATCGCGCACTCCCGGGGCCGGGTCCGGCTGTTGCTGGGCACCCGCCCCTACCTCCTGGACCGGCTGGGCATCCCCGCCGAGGACACGGTAGACCTCGACGCCCCCCGGTACGCCGACCGCGAGGCCGTCACCGCCTACGCCGCCCGGATCCTGCTCGGCTCGCACCAGAGCTCCCCGTACCGCGAGCGGCCCGACCGCGTGCTGCCCGTCGCGCAGGCGGTGGCCGCGGCCGCGGACCGGTCGTTCCTCGTGGCACGCCTCGCCGCCTTCACCCTCGCCGCGGCCCCCACGATCCCGTCCGACACGGGAGGGCGATGGCGCGCCGGCCTGCCCCGGCACGCCACCGAGGCCATGCGCCAGGACCTGGAACAGCGGCTCGGCCCCGATGCCCGGCGCGCCACCGACCTGCTGCGGCCGCTGGCCTGGGCACAGGGCCAGGGCCTGCCCTGGGAAGACGTATGGGCCTCCCTCGCGAGTGAGATCGCCGGCCGCGCGTACACCGACCAGGACCTCATGTGGCTGCGCCGCGCGGCCGGATCGTACGTGGTGGAGGCCGTGGAGAACGGTCGCTCCGCCTACCGCCTCTACCACGAGGCCATGGCCGAACACCTGCGCCACGACACGGAGGCGACCCGCATCCACGCGGCCTACACCCGCGTCCTGAGCGACCGCGTCCCCCACCGGGCCGACGCGACCCGCGACTGGGGCCGCGCCCACCCCTACGCGCTCCACCACCTCGCGCACCACGCGGCGGAGGCGGACCTGCTCGACGCCCTGGTCGAGGACCCGGAGTACCTCGTCCACGTCGCGCCCCGGGGGCTCACCCCGCACCTGCGCCGCGTCGCGAAGGACGTCCCCCGTCTCAACGCGGCCGTCTACCGCGCCCACCTGCACCTGCACCTCCCGCTCGAACCCGTGGAACGGCGGCAGGTCCTCGCGCTCGACGCCGCCCGCGCCGGCGCCCGCTCCCTCCACCAAAGGCTCGTCCAACAACTCCCCGGCGGCTCCTGGGCGCCCTCCTGGGCCAGCGGAAGCCGCTTCAGCACCGCGCAGCAGGACGCCCTGATCGGGCACGGCGTGGCCTTGTCGGTGGCCTGCACGGTGGTGGACGGACGGGCGCTGGCCGTCAGCACCGGCCAGGAAGGGACCGTGCGGCTGTGGGACCTGCGCACCGGAGCCCCCGTCGGGGAACCCCTCACCGGCCATGTCGGCGGGGTCGCCGCGGTGGCGTGCACGGTGGTGGACGACCGGCCCGTGGCCGTCACCAGCGGCTGGGACGCGACGGTGCGGGTGTGGGACCTGCGCACCGGAGCGCCCGTTGGCGAAGCGTTCACCGGCCACGCCAGCCAGGTGCACGCCCTGGCGTGCACCACGGTGGACGGCCGACCGGTGGCCGTCAGCGGTAGTTGGGACGGCACGGTACGGGTGTGGGACCTGCGCACCGGTCGACCGGTCGGCAAGCCCTTCACCGGCCACGCCTCGGCGGTGAACGCGGTGGCGTGCGCGGAGGTGGACGGCCGGCCGATCGCGGTCACCGGCGGCCAGGACGGAACCCTGCGACGGTGGGACCTGCGCACCGGCCGGTCCGTCGGCGAGCGGGTCAGCAGCCAGAACAGCCAGAACAGCCAGGTGCACGCGGTGGCGTGCGCGGTCGTGGACGGCTGGCCGATCGCCGTCACCGGGAGCTGGGACGGCACGGTGCGGGTGTGGGACCTGCGCACCGGCCGGCCCTCCAGCGGTCCGCTCACCGGCCACACGAACGTGGTCCACGCGGTGGCGTGCGCGGAGGTGGACGGCCGGTCGGTCGCCGTCACCGGGGGTTGGGACGGGACGGTGCGGGTGTGGGACCTGCGCACCGGGCGCCTCGTCCGCGAGCCCCTCACCGGCCACACCAACGCGGTGTACGGGGTGGCGTGCGCGGAGGTGGAGGGCCAACCCGTGGTGGTCACCGGGGGCCAGGACGGGACGGTGCGGGTCTGGAACCCCCGGAACGCGCCGTCCCGCGTCCAGCCCCTGCCCACCCACCCCGGCGGGGTGTCCGACGTGGAGTGCGTGGTGGTCAACGGTCGATCGACCGTCGTCACCGGCGGCGTGGACGGCGCGGTGCGGATGTGGGACGCGGACACCGGGCAGCCGGTCGGCGACCCCCTCCTCGGTCATGTCGGCGAGGTGTACGCGGTGGCGTGCGTGGCGGTGGACGGCCGGGCGACGGCCGTCACCTGCGGGCAGCAGGGCAGCGTGCGGGTGTGGGACCTGGGCGCCGACGCGCCGCGCGGTCGCACCCTGGTCGGTCATGTCGGCGAGGTGTACGCGGTCGCGTGCGCGGTCGTGGACGGCCGACCGGTGGCGGTCACGAGCGGACTGGACGGGACGGTGCGGGCGTGGGACCTGGACCGGGGGGAACCCCTGGGCGAACCCATGACGGGCCACGTCGGCGGGGTGGCCGCCGTGGGGTGCGTGGTCGTGGGCGGCAGGCTGATCGCGGTCACCAGCGGTTGGGACGAGACGGTCCGGGTGTGGGACCTGTTGGGCGGCGCGCACGGCGGCGGACTCCTGCCCGGCCAGCACAGCATGGTGTACGCGGTGGCGTGTGCGGTGGTGGACGGCCGGCCGATGGCGATCGCCACGGCGCAGGACGGGTCGGTGCGGCTGTGGGACCTGGACGCCCTGGAACTCGTCGGCGATTCCGTCAAGGCCCATGCCGGTGGGGCGTCCGCGGTGGTGTGCGGGACGTTGGACGGCCGGTCCGTGGCCGTCACCGGAGGGCGGGACGGGCTGGTGCGGGTGTGGGACCTGCACCTCGGAGCGTCGGCGCCGGCGATCTTCCTCGACACCGTGGACGACCTCAGGCTGACCGACTCCGGTGACATCGTCGTGGTCAGCGGTCGGGACATCGCGTTCTACCGCCGCGTCCAGCCCGACCGGCCTGCCTAGCTGTATTGCCTCGGGAGGTTGTGGACGGGTGATGGAGGTCTCGGCTGAGGCGTCTTGAATGGGTGAGGGCCTTCCGGGTTCGGTGTGGATTGCGAC
>NZ_JBVHUE010000009.1:0-27454 GCF_055565515.1 Streptomyces sp. NPDC028419
GCTGTGGCTCCTTTGGTGAGAATGCCCCCCCCCTCTTTGGGTTCCCGCCCCCCCCCCCCCCCCTCCCCCCCCCCCCCCTCGCCCTCCCCCCCCCCCCCCCCCCCCCCCCCCCCCGACTCCTTCGCGCCGCTTACTTCACGACGAGCGAGGACCATGCCTTGACCCACTGCTCACGGTTCTTCGCGATGGCGTCGGGCGCGACCGTCTCCGGCTTCTCGATGACCACGCCGTGCTTCGTGAAGAGGTCCGGCAGCTTCGCGTCCTTGACCACCGGGTTCACGAACATCTGGAGCGGCATGTCCTCCTGGAACTTCTTGCTCACCAGGAAGTCGATCAGGGCCTTGCCGCCCGCCTCGTTCTTCGCCCCCTTGAGCAGGCCCGCGAACTCGACCTGGCGGAAGCAGGTGCCGGTGGCGACCCCGGTGGGGGCCTCGGCCGGCTGCGGCTCGGCGTACAGCACCTCGACCGGCGGGCTGGAGGCGTAGGAGACGACCAGCGGGCGGTCGCCCTTGGCCTTCTTGCCGCCGGCGGAGCCGGAGAAGCGCTCGTTGTAGGCCGCCTCCCACGAGTCGACGACCTCGACACCGTTCGCCTTGAGCTTGGTCCAGTAGTCCTTCCAGCCGTCGTCGCCGTACTTGCCGACAGAGGCCAGGAGGAAACCGAGGCCGGGCGAGGAGGTCGCCGCGTTCTCGGTGACCAGCAGGTTCTTGTACTCCGGCTTGATCAGGTCGTCCAGCGTCTGCGGCGGGGCGATCTTCTTGTCGGCGAAGTACGCCTTGTCGTAGTTGACGCAGATGTCGCCGGAGTCGACCGGGGTGACCCGGTGCTCCTTGTCGAGCTGGTACGGGGCGCCGACCCCGGCCAGGCCCTTGGCCTCGTACGGGGTGAAGATGCCGCTGTCGAGCCCGCGCGAGAGCAGGGTGTTGTCGATGCCGAAGAAGACGTCGCCGCGCGGCGAGCCCTTGGTCAGGATCTCCTGGTTGAGGGCGGCGCCCGCGTCGCCGCTCTTGAGCACCTTGACGGTGTAGCCGCTCTGCTGCTCGAACTCCTTCAGGACCGCCGGGGTCACGTTGAAGGAGTCGTGGCTGACGAGGGTGATCGTCTTCGGCGCCGCCGCCGGCTCGCTCCCGCCGCCGCACGCGGCGAGGGTGCTCACGCCCAGCGCGACGACGAGCGCGCTGCCCGCGATCTTCTTGGTGGTGCTCATTGAATGCTTCCTCCTGGGATGTCCAGGAGAAGACGCGGCCCTGCCCGGCGCCTCGGGTCACGTGGACGCGAGAGCGGTCGCCGGGCAGGGCGCAACAGCTTGAGTGGTGACCGAACTTCCTACCCGGAATGACCCGGGCGAGGTTCAGAGGGTCTGCGGTGACGGTTACCGCACTCTCAGCGCTGTGGCGCTCCCCTGTCGGAATATGCAGTTGGTTTCGGCCACAGGGTACCCCGCGGCCCCACTCCAGGAGGAAATCCGGAACCCGGCCCTGGGCCTAGCGCTCCGAAGCCGCGAGCTGGCCGCAGGCGCCGTCGATCTCCTGGCCGCGCGTGTCGCGGACGGTGACCGGTACGCCGTGGTTCGCGATGGCCTGGACGAAGGCCCGCTCGTCCTCGGGGCGCGAGGCGGTCCACTTGGAGCCCGGGGTCGGGTTCAGCGGGATCAGGTTGACGTGCACGCGCTTGCCCTTGAGCAGCCGGCCCAGCCGGTCGCCGCGCCAGGCCTGGTCGTTGATGTCACGGATCAACGCGTACTCGATGGAGATCCGGCGGCCGGACTTGTCGGCGTACTCCCAGGCCGCGTCCAGCACCTCGCGCACGTTCCAGCGGGTGTTCACCGGCACCAGGGTGTCGCGCAGCTCGTCGTCGGGCGCGTGCAGCGAGACGGCCAGACGGCACTTGAAGCCCTCGTCGGCGAAGCGCAGCATGGCCGGGACCAGGCCGACCGTGGAGACGGTGATGCCGCGCTGCGACAGGCCCAGGCCGTCGGGCTCCGGGTCGGTCAGCCGGCGGATCGCGCCGACCACGCGGTTGTAGTTGGCCAGCGGCTCGCCCATGCCCATGAAGACGATGTTCGACAGGCGCGCCGGTCCGCCGGGCACCTCGCCGTCGCGCAGGGCGCGCATGCCGTCGACGATCTGGTGCACGATCTCCGCGGTGGAGAGGTTGCGGTCCAGCCCCGCCTGGCCGGTGGCGCAGAACGGACAGTTCATGCCACAGCCCGCCTGCGAGGAGATGCACATGGTGACCCGCTCGGGGTAGCGCATCAGGACGGACTCGACCAGCGTGCCGTCGTGCAGCTTCCACAGCGTCTTGCGGGTGGTGTCGTCGTCGCAGGAGATGTGCCGGATGACCGACATCAGGTCGGGGAGCAGCTCGTCGCGGAGCTTCTCGCGGGAGGCCGCGGGAATGTCCGTCCACTGCGCCGGGTCGTGGTTGTACCGGGCGAAGTAGTGCTGCGACAGCTGCTTGGCCCGGAACGGCTTCTCACCGATCGCGGCCACGGCCTCGCGCCGCTCCTCGGGGGTGAGGTCGGCCAGGTGCCGCGGGGGCTTCTTGGCTCCGCGAGGGGCGACGAAAGTGAGCTCTCCCGGGACAGGACGGGGGGCCATGACTGGTACTCCTCAAATCTGACGAACCCGGGCGATCTCCGCGCAGGAGCGGAGTCAACGTGAAATGGCGCGCCCGGTGCCCGGAGAGCTCGCGGGGCCATCCCCGCAGAACGGGGAAAGCGCGCCACTCATCAGTGACGCGCTTTCCAGGATAACCCGGACGGGTCAGCCCGTACCGACGAACGCCGCCAGCAGCAACCACACCACGGGCGCGGTCGGCAGCAGCGAGTCCAGCCGGTCCATGATCCCGCCGTGCCCCGGCAGCAGCGTGCCCATGTCCTTGATGCCGAGGTCCCGCTTGATCATCGACTCGCCGAGGTCGCCCAGCGTGGCGCTGACCGCGACCGTCAGCCCCAGCAGCAGACCCTGCCACCAGGCACCGCCGTCGATCAGGAACTCCATGCACAGCGCACCGGCGACCATCGCGAAGGCCACCGCTCCGAAGAGCCCCTCGCGGGTCTTCCCGGGGCTGATGCGCGGGGCCAGCTTGCGCTTGCCGAAGCGCCAGCCGACCGCGTACGCCCCGGTGTCGCTGACCACGGTCAGGAGCAGGAAGGTGACCACCCGCTGCGGCCCGTCGTCGGCCCTGAGGAGCATCGCGACGAACGTGGCCAGGAAGGGCACGTAGAAGGCGGCGAAGACCCCCGCCGTGACGTCCTTGAGGTAGTCCTCGGGGGGTTCGGTCATCCGCCACACGAGCACGGCGAGCGCGGTGAGCGCCATCGCGACCCAGGCGCCCTCGGCCCCCCGGACGTATCCGGCGATGACCATGGCCGCGCCACCGACCGCGAGCGGTACCAGCGGGGCCTTGATGCCCTTCTGCTCCTGGAGGCGGGAGGTCAGCTCCCACAGCCCCACGACGACCGCGACGACGACGACGCCGACGAACACCGCCTTGACGATGAACAGCGAGGCGAAGATCACCGCGCCGAGGCCGATGCCGACCCCTATGGCGGCGCGCAGGTCACGCCCGGCCCGCTTCTTCTGTGGGGGCTGCGAGGCGTCCTGCGGAGCCTGCGAAGGTGGGGTGGACATGGGCTCCTGCGGCGGCGTCTCGGCGCGGAACTGGGGGCCGCCCGCATCGGCGGCCCCCGGATCGCGTGCTTCCCGGTCGTCGAAGTCACGGCCGGCGGCATCGGGAACGATGGGCATGGGCCGAGTGTGCGGGCCCACCTGCGCATCGTATGCGGGACCCGCCGGAACCGGCTCCGCCCGCCAGGGAGAGTCGTTCATCAGACTTCGAGCAGCTCGGCTTCCTTGTGCTTCAGCAGCTCGTCGACCTGCGCGACGTACTTCGCGGTGGCGTCGTCGAGCTCCTTCTCCGCGCGGCGCACCTCGTCCTCGCCGGCCTCCTTGTCCTTCACCATCTTGTCGAGGGTGTCCTTCGCCTTGCGGCGGATGGAACGGATGGAGATCTTGGAGTCCTCGGCCTTGGTCTTGGCGACCTTGATGTACTCCTTGCGGCGCTCCCCCGTCAGCTCGGGGAAGGTGACGCGGATGATCCGGCCGTCGTTGCTCGGGTTGACGCCGAGGTCGGAGTCGCGGATCGCCTGCTCGATGTTGCGCAGGGCCGACGCGTCGAACGGCGTCACGATGGCCATGCGCGGCTCGGGAACCGCGAAGGACGCGAGCTGGTTGATCGGCGTGACCGCGCCGTAGTAGTCGGCCACGATCTTGTTGAACATCGCCGGGTGCGCACGGCCGGTGCGGATCGCCGCGAAGTCTTCCTTGGCGACGACGACGGCCTTCTCCATCTTCTCCTCGGCCTCGAGGAGGGTTTCTTCGATCACCACGTGCTCCTGCATGTCTTGAATGGATGGTTCAGGCTGGGCGGGGCCGGCCGGCCCCGGGCGCCCGTGTCAGGCCCGGGTGCCCTGGTCGCTGACGAGCGTGCCGATCTTCTCACCCTTGACGGCGCGGGCGATATTGCCCTCGGCGAGCAGTTCGAAGACCAAGATCGGCAGCTTGTTGTCGCGGCACAGCGTGATGGCCGTGGCGTCGGCGACCTTGAGGTCGCGGGACAGCACCTCGCTGTACTCCAGCGCGTCGAACTTCACCGCGTCCGGGTTCTTCTTCGGGTCGGAGTCGTAGACCCCGTCCACGCCGTTCTTGCCCATCAGCAGGGCCTCGGCGTCGATCTCCAGGGCGCGCTGGGCGGCGGTGGTGTCGGTGGAGAAGTACGGCATGCCCATGCCCGCGCCGAAGATGACGACGCGCCCCTTCTCCAGGTGGCGCACGGCGCGCAGCGGGATGTAGGGCTCCGCGACCTGGCCCATGGTGATGGCGGTCTGGACGCGGGAGTCGATGCCCTCCTTCTCCAGGAAGTCCTGGAGGGCGAGGCAGTTCATGACCGTGCCCAGCATGCCCATGTAGTCGGACCGGGCCCGGTCCATGCCGCGCTGCTGGAGCTCGGCGCCGCGGAAGAAGTTGCCGCCGCCGATGACGACCGCGATCTCCGCGCCGTCGCGGACGACGGCCGCGATCTCGCGGGCGATGGCGTGCACGACGTCGGGGTCGACGCCCAGGCCTCCGCCGCCGGAGAAGGCTTCGCCGGACAGCTTCAGCATGAAGCGGCGACCCTTCTTGTCCTGGTCGCTCTTGTCGTCGGAAGCGGTGTGGGGGTCCACGCCCTGATTCATGGAGATCTCCTCGTGCACATACGAAGGAGGCCATTGCCGGTGGGTCCTCGCGGTTCCCTCTACGGCAATGGCCTCCTCGTCAGATCTGCGGTCGTCCGGCGCGAAGGCGGACGACTGCTTCAGACCCTACCGGGGTCCGGTGTCCGTCGCGTACGGACGGACTCAGATGCCGACCTTGATGCGCGCGAAGCGCACCAGGGTGACACCGGCCTCGTCCAGAACCTTCTGGACGGACTTCTTGGCGTCCAGGGCGTACGACTGGCCCAGCAGGGTGTTGTCGCGGACGAAGCCCTTGACGCGACCCTCGACGATCTTCGGCAGAGCGGCCTCGGGCTTGCCCTCGGCGCGGGTGACCTCTTCGGCCACGCGACGCTCGGACTCGAGGATCTCGGCCGGGATCTCGTCCTCGGCCAGCCACTTCGGCGCGAACGCGGCGATGTGCTGCGCGACGCCGCGGGCGACCTCGGCGTTGGCCTTGTCCAGCTCGACCAGGACGCCGATCTGGAACGGCAGGTCGGGCATGGTGCGGTGCATGTACGCCGAGACGTAACCGCCGGTGAACTGCGCGAAGCGGTCCAGGACGATCTTCTCGCCGAGGTTGGCGTTGGCCTCGTCCACGAACGCCTGGACCGTCTTGCCGGCCTCGATCTCGGACGCGAGCAGCGCCTCGATGTCGGCCGGGGAGGTCTTGGCGATGTGGGCGGCCAGCTGGTCGGTGACGGCCTGGAACTTGGCGCCCTTGGCGACGAAGTCCGTCTCGCACTTCAGCTCGACGATGACACCGGAGGTGTTGTCGTCGGCGATGAGCGAGGCGACGGCACCGTTCTCGGCAGAACGGCCCTCGCGCTTGGCGACGCCCTTCTGACCCTTGATGCGGAGCGCCTCGATGGCCTTGTCGACGTCGCCGTCGGACTCGACCAGCGCGTTCTTGCAGTCCAACATGCCGACGCCGGTGAGCTCGCGGAGCTTCTTGACGTCAGCGGCGGTGTAGTTCGCCATGAGTCTGTGTCTCTCTCGAAGTCGTAGAGGAGATGGCGGGGGAGACGCGCTCGTGGCGCGTCTCCCCCGCCGTCATCGTCCGTGCTGCGAGTGCCCGGCGGATGAACGCCGGGCGCTCTCAGTGGGTCAGGCCTGCTCGGCGTCGGCGGCCGGAGCCTCGACGACGGGCTCGGCGACGACCTCGGCGGCCGGAGCCTCGACAGCCTCGACAGCGGCCTCGGCCGGAGCCTCAGCGGCGTCGTCAGCCTTCTTGTCGCCCTCGAGCAGGTCGCGCTCCCACTCGGCGAGCGGCTCGGCGGCGGCCTTCTCGCCCGGCTTCGAGTCACCGGTGGCGGCACCGGAACGGGCGATGAGGCCCTCGGCGACGGCGTCGGCGATCACGCGGGTGAGCAGGGTGACGGAGCGGATCGCGTCGTCGTTGCCCGGGATCTTGTAGTCGACCTCGTCGGGGTCGCAGTTGGTGTCGAGGATCGCGACGACCGGGATGTGGAGCTTGCGCGCCTCACCGACGGCGATGTGCTCCTTCTTGGTGTCGACGATCCAGACGGCGCTGGGGACCTTCGACATCTCGCGGATACCACCGAGGGTCTTCTCCAGCTTGGCCTTCTCGCGGGAGAGGACCAGGAGCTCCTTCTTGGTGAGACCCGAGGCGGCGACGTCCTCGAAGTCGATCGCCTCAAGCTCCTTCAGACGCTGGAGGCGCTTGTAGACGGTGGAGAAGTTGGTGAGCATGCCACCCAGCCACCGCTGGTTGACGTACGGCATACCAACGCGCGTCGCCTGCTCGGCGATGGCCTCCTGGGCCTGCTTCTTGGTACCGACGAACATGATGGAACCGCCGTGGGCGACGGTCTCCTTCACGAACTCGTAGGCGCGGTCGATGTACGACAGCGACTGCAGCAGGTCGATGATGTAGATGCCGTTGCGCTCCGTGAAGATGAAGCGCTTCATCTTCGGGTTCCAACGACGGGTCTGGTGACCGAAGTGGACGCCGCTTTCCAGCAGCTCCCGCATCGTGACGACGGCCATGGCCATCTCCTTGTTTTCTCGGTTTGGTTCCTGACGCCCCACCGCGCCCTGCCCCCGCAGAGGGGACCGAGAGGCGCTGCCACGCGGCCTGAGAGGCCGGTGCTGGGGCGTGCGAAGTCGACCCGGTGACCCGGATCGCCACCAGAAGTGTACGGGACCCGGCGGTGTGCCGGGTGACGGCGATGTCCACACCGGACGGGCCGTCCACAGGCCGCGACGGAGCGTGTCCCCGGCGCGGGACGGTGGGGGCATGAAGACCTTGACCCTGGTACTGGCGGCCCTACTGGCGGCTCCGGCGGCGGCGCTCGCCCCGGGGCCCGCACCCACTCCCGCGCCTGCCGCTGCGGCTGCTCCGACTCGCGTCCCCACCGGCGGCCGCCCGCTGCCCGCCCCGCTCCACGTGGCGCGCTGGTGGGACCCGCCGCCCACCCCGTACGCGGCGGGCCACCGGGGCGTGGACCTGCTCGCACCGCTGGGTACGCGGGTCCGGGCGGCGGGCGCCGGCCGGGTGCACTACGCCGGACGGGTGGCGGGGCGCGGCGTGCTCTCGCTCACCCTGCCGGGGGGCCTGCGCACCACGTACGAGCCGGTGCGCCCCCTCGTCGCCGAGGGTGACCAGGTGCGTGCGGGGCTCGTGGTCGCGACCCTCGAAGCGGGCGGTCACTGCGCGGCCCCGTGCCTGCACTGGGGCCTGCTGGCGGGCGAGACGTACCTCAACCCGCTGCTCCTGCTCCCGCCCCCGAGCCCCCGACTGCTGCCCCGGGTCCCCTGAGGGGGCGCGCGGAGGGCACGCGGAGCGTCAGCCCCGGACGCCCCGGAGCGCCATCGAGACGGCGGTCTCGGTCACCGCGGCCGGGTCCTCGCCGGCCCCCAGCTCGATCCGGCGCACGGCGGCGTCGACGACCCCTTGCAGCAGCATCGCGGCCAGTCGCGGCTGCTCCTGGCCCAGGGCGGCCAGCGCCTCGACGATCATCGCGATCAGGCCCCCGTGCGCGGCGCGGATCTTCTCCCGCGCACCGGCGTCCAGCTCGCTGGCGGAGATCGCCACCACGGCCCGGTGCCGCTGGTCTCCCACCAGGCCCAGCTGACTGCGGACGTACGCCTCGATCTTCGCCTCCGGAGTGGCGGCCCGCTCCATGGCGGCCTCGATCTCGGCGGCCCAGACGGGGAAGTCCACGACGCACAGCTCTTCGACCACCGCCGCCCGGGAGCGGAAGTACTCGTAGACGGAGGACCGGGCGAGTCCGGTCCGTTCGGCGAGGGCGGGGAAGCTCAACGCTTCCGTCCCGCCTTCGGACAGCAGGGAGCGCGCGGCGTCCAGCAGGGCGCCTCGCTGCATCGTCCGGTGCTCGGCCACGGAGGCCGCTCGAATCCTGGGCACGCGCCCACTCTACGGAGGTACCCGGGACTCAGCGCCCCACATCCGCCAGCTTGGCCCGCAGCTGGAGGACCGACTTGGTGTGGATCTGGCTGACCCGGCTCTCGGTGACCCCGAGGACGTTGCCGATCTCGGCCAGGGTGAGCCCCTCGTAGTAGTAGAGGGTCACCACCGTCTTCTCCCGGTCGGGGAGCGTGTTGATGGCCCGCGCGAGCAACCGGCGCAGCTCGCGGTCCTCGGCCACGGCCACCGGGTTGTCGGCGGCGGTGTCCTCCAGCGTGTCCATCAGCGAGAGGCGGTCGCCCTCGCCGCCCACGTGCAGCAACTCTTCCAGGGCGACCACGTTGGCCAGCGACAACTGACTGAAGACCGCGTGCAGTTCCTCCAGGGCCACGCCCATCTCGTCGGCCACCTCGGTCTCGGTGGGCGTGCGCCGCAGCTGGGCTTCGAGCGTGGCGTAGGCCCGCTCGACGGCGCGTGCCTTCTGTCGCACCGAGCGCGGGATCCAGTCCAGGGCGCGCAGTTCGTCGATCATCGCGCCCCGGATCCGGGTGATCGCGTACGTCTCGAACTTGATGGAGCGCTCGATGTCGAACTTCTCGATGGCGTCGATCAGCCCGAAGACCCCGGAGGAGACGAAGTCGGCCTGCTCCACATTGGGGGGCAGGCCCACGCTGACCCGGCCGGCCACGTACTTGACGAGCGGTGAGTAGTGCAGGATCAGCTGTTCCCGCAGACGCTCGTCCCCCGATTCCTTGTACGAGCGCCAGAGCACGTCCAGGGACGAGGGCGCGGTGGTCCGCACGCTGCCGCGGGCAGCGGGGGGCACCGCAGCGCGGTCAGACCCTGAGGTGTGCTGGGGCATGCTTCGCCTTTGCCGGAGCCGGATTCCTTGGGAGCGTAGCGTGACGAAAGTGTCGCGGTGCGCGAAGAGTACGGGATCGCGCGGGGCCGTCGGGGCGTCCCGCCTCGCACGGGAGGCCCGGGACCGGCGCCTCGGGCGGGGTTCCGGCGGCTGCCATCGGGAAGACCGCTTCTCTCATCGGCTTCACTCTTTCACCGGAACGCCCCAGGTCAATGACCGCCTCGCCGGACGCCACCGGTTTGAGTGGCTCTCCCATGTGTTTTCCTGCTCAACTGCCAGTCATCGCCCTGCCGTTCGACGAACCCCAGAGAGTGAAGTTCGTACAGTCTGCCGATGACTTCATCGGTGCCGCTGCCCACGGCGCGGGCGAGGTCCCCCACCCGCACGGGCCGTCCGGCGGGCAGCTCTTCCAACACGCGTGCGGTGTCCGGGGGGAGCAGGTCCCGGGCGAGCACCGGTCCGCGCCGTTCGGGGGCCAGCTCCCCCATGGCGCCGACCAGTTCGATGACCTCGGCGGCGTCCGTGACCAGTACCCCCTCGCCGCGCAGCAGTTCGTGCACGCCGCCCGAGAGCCCGCTGGTGGCGGGCCCGGGGACGCCCATGGTGAAGCGGCCCAACCCGTGCGCCCGCCGGGCGGTGACGAGCGACCCGCTGCGATGGGCGGCCTCGACGACCACGGTCCCCCGGGTCAACGCCGCGATGACCCGGTTGCGCTGGACGAAGCGGCTGGGCGTGGGATGGCTGCCGGGCGGGAGTTCACCGATCACCAGCCCCTGTGCGGCGATCCGGCCCAGCAGTCCGGCATGCCCGCGCGGATAGGCGACGTCCACCCCGCAGGCCAGCACCGCGGCCGTGGCCCCGCCCGCGGCGAGCGCCCCCCGGTGGGCCGCCCCGTCGATCCCGTACGCCGCCCCCGACACCACCACCCAGCCCCGCTCGGCGAGCCCGGCCGCCAGACCCTGCGCCATGTGCGCGCCGTAGGGGGTGCAGGCGCGGGCGCCGACCACCGCGACCGAGCGCAGCGCCCAGGTCCGCAGGTCGGGCAGGCCGCGCAGCCACAGCCCCACCGGGCGGGCGTCGCCGAGGTCGTCGAGCTGCGAGGGCCACTGGGCCGAGCCCGGGCAGACGAACCGGGCGCCGACCGCCGCCGCGGCGGCCAGGTCCCGGTCGGGATCGGCGGCCGACGCCCGTCTGCGGTACCCGTCGAGTCGGCGCCCGTCCGGCCCGGCCAGGCCCTCGGGTCCCGGGCCGGGCGCGGTCAGCTCCCGCAGCAGCGCGACCGCGCCCCGCTCCCGCAGCAGGCGGCCGGCCCGCTCGTCCCCGGGCTCCAGCACCCGGGTGAGCGCGGCCCGGGCCCGCCGCTCCTCCTCCGGGGCCGCCACCGCCGGGGTCATGACCCGTATCCCTGCGGGAGCGGGACACCGCGGGCGATGCCGGTGCGCAGTTCCAGGGCGACCGCCACGTCCCGGGCGTCGGGGCGGTCCTTCTCGGCCAGGTCGGACACCGTCCAGGCGACCCGCAGCACCCGGTCCAGGCCGCGTGCGGTGAGCAGGCCCCGCTCCAGGTCCCGCTCGGCCTGGGCCAGGGCGCCCGGTGCGGGCAGCCAGCGGGTGCGCAGCTCATGGCCCGGCACCTCGGCGTTGACCCGCCAGGGGGTGCCGGCGAGCCGCTGCGCCGCCCGCGCCCTGGCCCCCGCCACCCGCAGGGCCACGACCGCACTGGCTTCGCCCCGATCGCCCCCGCCGACGAGGTCGGACCGGCCGACCGGTTCCACCTCGACCCGCAGGTCCACCCGGTCCAGCAGCGGCCCGGACAGTCGTCCCTGGTAGCGCCGGACGGCCGAGGGCGGGCACTCGCACCCCGCGCCGTGCAGGGTCTGCCGCCCGCAGGGGCAGGGGTTGGCCGCGAGGACCATCAGGAAGCGGGCCGGCAGCCGCATCACGCCGGCGGCCCGGGCGATCACCACCTGGCCGGACTCCAACGGCTGGCGCAGCGCGTCCAGCACCCGCCCGCTGAACTCGGGCGCCTCGTCCAGGAAGAGGACACCGCGATGAGCCAGGGACACGGCCCCGGGCCGGGGCATCCCGCTGCCCCCGCCCACCAGGGACTGCATGGTCGCCGAGTGGTGCGGGGCGCAGTACGGCGCCGCGGTCACCAGGGGTTCGCCGGGCGGCAGGATCCCCGCGACCGAATGCACGGCGGTGACCTCCAGGGAGTCCTGTCGCCCGAGCGGCGGCATGATGCCGGGCAACCGCTCGGCGAGCATGGTCTTGCCCGCGCCCGGCGGTCCGGTCAGGAACAGGTGGTGCCCGCCCGCGGCGGCCACCTCCAGCGCCCGCCGGGCTCCGCGCTGCCCCGCCACCTCCGCGAGGTCGGGCGGCGCGCAGGCGCCGTACCCCCCGCTCGCCAGCCCCGTGCCCAGGCCGGCCCCCGGGACCACCAGCGCGGCCGTCATGGGATCCGGTCGCAGGGCCGCGTCCGGCGGCCCCTCGTCCGGCACCTCCCCGTCGGTCAGCACGGCGATCAGCTGACGCAGGCTCCGCACCCCCAGCACCGACACCTCGGGCACCAGCGCGGCCTCGGCGGCGCACTGCTGGGGCACCACCACCTGCCGGTACCCCGCCTCGGCCGCGGCGAGCACGGCGGGCAGGATCCCCCGCACCGGACGCACCCGCCCGTCGAGCCCGAGTTCACCGATGAGCAGCAGGTCCGCGATCACCGCCGGGTCCACCCGCTCCGCCGCGCCCAGGACGGCGGCGGCGACGGCGAGGTCGAAACCCGAGCCGGATTTGGGTACCGAGGCCGGGCTGAGACCGACCGTCAGCTTCTTCTGGGGCCATTCGGCGCCGGAGTTCACCACGGCGGCCCGGACCCGGTCCCGGCTCTCGACCAGCGTCTTGTCGGGGAGCCCGACCAGGGTGAAGGCGGCCACTCCCGGTTCGAGATCGGCCTGGACCTCGACCACCACGCCCTCGACGCCCACGAGCGCCACCGAGCAGGTCCGCGCGAAGCCCATCAGGCCACCCCCCTGACGTGTTCCACCACGGGGGCCCCGCGTCGGGGCAGCACCACACCGACCAGGTCGATGCGCACCCCGCCCGGCGGTGGTCCGCCGTGATCGGCGAGCCAGCGCCCGGCGAGCAGCCGCAGCCGGTCGGTCTTGCCCGGCCGGACCGCGGCCATCGGGTGCTCGAACATCGGCGAACCGGCGTGCCCGGACCGACGGGTCTTCACCTCGCAGACGACGAGGGCGTCCCCGTCCCGGGCGAGGATGTCGATCTCACCGGCGCGGCAGCGCCAGTTCCGGGCGATCACGGTCATCCCGGACCCGGTCAGCCGTCGGGCGGCCAGCTCCTCGCCGTACCGCCCGAGCGCCCGCCGGGCCGCGGCCCGCTCCCCCGGTGTCCGTACCACCCGCGCCGGCCGGGCCGACGCCTCCTGCTGTGCCACGCCCTTCGCGTCCATCCGGCACCACCTCCGGCACCGACGATCCCGCGAGCCGGCCCATCGTGTGGATCTTGGTGGACAACCCGGGCGTTGTGGACAACTCGCTCACCCCTTCGGGTGAATCAGGTGAATCAACTGCCCGGCAGTTCCAAGTCGCTCTTGTTGAGCTCCTCGATGTTCACGTCCTTGAACGTCAACACCCTCACCTGCTTGACGAACCGGGCCGGTCGGTACATGTCCCAGACCCAGGCGTCCGCCATCGAGACCTCGAAGAAGACCTCGCCCTGGACCGAATGCACCTGCATCTCGTAGTCGTTGGTCAGATAGAAACGACGTTCGGTCTCGATCACGTACTTGAACAGCCCGACGACGTCGCGGTACTCGCGATAGAGCTTCAGCTCCATCTCGGTCTCGTACTTCTCGAGGTCCTCGGCGCTCATGGCATGTTCCCCTTCAGCCGTGCGTCCCCCTATTGTGCGCCAGGCCCGTCCGCCCCTAAACGATTTCCGGGGCCAGGATCACCGGCGCACCCGGCGGACCCTCCGCGAGCAGCGTGCGCAGCAGCTCGCCGAGTCTGGTCGGGTACACCGTCTCACGCGCCGCGATGAGTTCCTCGGAGGTCCACCACCTCGCTCCGGTGACGCTGCGCCGCTCCAGCTCGGTGAAGCCGTCCGTGGCCACCTCCGTCCGGTCGGTACGGGCCAGGAAGTACCACTCGTCCTGTTCCCAGCGCCGCCCGTCGAAGGGGAACGCGCAGTGGCGCTGCCAGAGCACCGGCCCCAGCTCCACCTCCGTGATCCCCGTCTCCTCCGCGAGCTCCCGCAGCGCGGCCTCCTCGCGGCTCTCGGCGCCCTCCAGCCCGCCGCCCGGGGTGAACCACCACTGCTCGGCCGGGTCCCGCGGCTCGAATCCGTGCAGCAGCAGGATCCGGTCGGCCGGGTCGAGCAGGATCACCCGGGACACCTTGCGGACCTCAGCCCCGGTCACCGACGCGCTCCCGTCGCCGTGAGCGCCCGAGGACCCGCGCCAGCGGCCCGTAGGCGGCCCCGAGGAGCACCAGCGCCGCTCCGGCCACCACCGCGGCCAGCTGGAGCCGCAGCGGCCCGGGGCGGGAGGTTCCGCCCGGCAGCGCGTCGTAGGTCGTCGGCCGCGCCAACATCGCGGGGTCCGGCCACGCCCGGGCGTCCACCCGCGCGCTCACCGAGTCCAGCGGGACCATGCCCTGTCCTGCTTCTTGCAGGTGGGCCCGGGAGTCCAGGGAGATCGAGCGCCGGTCGCCCAGCAGGAAGAGCTTGCCCTGCGGCACGGTCACCTCGAAGGTGACGTCCGACGCCTTGCCCGAGCCCGTGGAGGTCTGCGTGGACCCCGGATCCGCGATGTAGGGCTCGACCAGCGGCTTGCCGTTCAAGGTCAGCCGGCCCGCCGCGTCACAGCAGCGCACGGTGTCCCCGCCGAGCCCGACGACCCGCTTGACCATCGGCGAGTCGCTCCACACGGAATCGGTGAAGACGACCACGTCTCCGCGGCGCACCTCGGAGCCCTCGATCCGCTGCGCCATCACCCGGTCCCCGGCCTGCACCGTCGGGACCATCGACTCGGTCGGCACGGTGTACGGCCGGTACACCAGCGCACCCCAGGCGAACCCTCCGAGGAAGAGGGCGAAACCAATGGCCACGGCGATCCCCGACAAGACATTGCCGAGGCCGCCGCGGCCGTCCCTGCCACGTATCGAACCGTTTGACCCGCCCATACCAGCGCCCCCAGCACCTCGGAGATCGTCGACCTGGGCGGCACCCTACCCGGCGGTAGGCGTCTGGGTCAGCTTCCGCCGGCGCCACAGCACGATCGGCAGCGCCGTCGCGAGGCCCAGACCGGCCGGAGCGGCCGCGCCGAGCGCCGTCGCCACGGGCTTCTTGTTGATCCCCGGCTGGTCGAAGGTGTCCGGCACAGGCAGCGTGGACCAGCGGGTGATCGGCCAGGCGACCACCACGGCGCGGCCGACGACCTTGTCGACCGGCACGAAGCCTCCGGTCGAGTCGTCCTGGTGCCAGCGCGAGTCCTGCGAGTTCTGCCGGTGGTCGCCCATCACCCAGATCTTGCCCTTGGGCACGGTCAGCGGGCCGAACGGCTTGTCGTCACAGGGGGTGTTGCCCGGGAAGATGTACGGCTCGTCGAGCTGCTTGCCGTTGACGACGACCGGGCCGCCCTTCTTGCACTCCACGGTGTCCCCGCCGACCGCGATGGTCCGCTTGATCAGGTCCTTCTCCTCGGCCGAGGGCATCAGACCGATGAAGCTGAGCACCTTCTGCGCGATGTTCGGGTCCGGAGTGGGCTCGCCCGCGAGCCAGTCCGCCGGGTCGTGGAAGACCACGACCTCGCCGCGCTCCGGCTCCGAGCCGAACCACGGGGTCAGCTTGTCGACCAGGACCCGGTCGCCCTTCTGCAGCGTGTTCTGCATGGACTCGGACGGGATCGAGAAGGCCTGGACCAGGAAGGTCTTGATCAGCAGGGCCAGCACCAGCGCGATGCCGATGAGGAGCGGAAGCTCCTTCCAGAAGGACCGGTGCGCGGGCGGGGCGCTCTCGTCGTCGTGGGTCTCACTCTCGACGGCTGCCTCGGGCCGCTGGTCCTCGGGCTCATCGCGTCCGGATCGTGCTCCTACCGCCACGTCCCCCACATCCACTCCTCACTCCGATGTGCCGCCCGCGCCGAACCGGCGGGGGCCCTCCCCTCCCTTAACGAGCGGGAGTTCCCTTGGTAAGGAGCGGGAGACCTAGGACACACTATGCGAACGCGACGCCCCCTCGACGCGCGCGCCGCCCGCGGCGCCCCCGCCGGCTGCGGCGCTCCTCGTCCGGAACGGAGAGGAAGGTGGCGGGTTGATCGAACTCGCCCCAGTGCCCGTAGGGCCAGGCGATCACGATGGCCCGCCCCACCACGCCGCTTTCGGCGATCGTGCCGTGAAACGCCTCGTCGAGGTGGTAGCGGGAGTCGGCGGAGTTCGCCCGGTGGTCACCGAGGACGAAGAGCCGGCCCTTGGGCACCTTCACCTCGAACATGATCTCGGAGGGCGCGTTGCCGGGTGACACGTACGGCTCATCGAGCGGCGCTCCGTTGACGGTGACCCGGCCCCGGGCGTCGCAGCACTTGACGGTGTCCCCGCCCACGCCGATGACCCGCTTGATCAGGTCCTGCTCGTCGGCCGAGGGCAGCAGCCCGATGAAGGTCAGGCCCTGCTTGATCTGCTTGACGACGATCGGGTCGGCCGCGGGCCGGGCCGACTCGCCGCGCAGCCAGCCGCCGGGGTCCTTGAAGACCACGACGTCGCCGCGCTCGACCTCGGCGCCGAACCAGGGGGTGAACTTGTCCACGAGGACCCGGTCGCCGATCCGGATCGTCTGTTCCATCGACCCCGACGGGATGTAGAAGGCCTGGACGAGGAAGGTCTTGAGGAGCAGGGCGATGCACAGCGCGACCGCGACCAGCAGCGGCAGCTCACCGACCCGCCGGGTGCGCCTGCGCCGCTTGACCTTGCGGGCCAGCCTGCGCCGCTCCGCCCGACCGCCGAGCACGGCCAGCTCGGGGTCCGCGCCCTGGACCGGAGCCCCGGCCGGCGCCACCGGACGGGCGGGCTCCGGCTCCTCGCCGCGCTCCCGCCCCCGGCTACCCATGTCCACCGCCCGAGCCGCCGGCGGTCCCCAGGGACCTCCAGCGGGACGCGGGCCAGCCGATCCAGTCGGCCCGTCCGATCACCTTGTCCACCGGCACCATCCCGCCGCCCGGCTCCCCGAGGTGGTCCCGGGAGTCCCGGGACTGGGAGCGGTGATCGCCCATGACCCACAGGGTGCCCAGCGGTACGACGATCCGGAAGGGCACCTTCGACGCCGTGTCACCCGGATACAGGTAGGGCTCCGGCACGGGGGCGCCGTTCACCACCAGCCGCCCGCCCGCGTCGCAGCACACCACGTCGTCGCCGCCGACCCCGATCACCCGCTTGACGAAGTCCGTGTCGGAGGGTTCGGCGAGCCCGAGGGCCGACGCGGCGCCGCGCAGGGCCTCGCCGACCGGATTGTCGTCGCCGGCGCGCTCCGGCACGAAGGACCCCGTGCCGTCGAAGACGACCAGGTCACCGCGCTGGGGCCGGGACCCGGAGCCGTACGCCAGCTTGTTCACCAGCACCCGGTCGCCGATCGCGAGCGTCGGCTCCATCGAGCGGCTCGGGATCAGGAAGGGCTGCACCACGAAATTGCTCAGCAGCAGCAGGAAGACGGTGCAGACGACCCCGAGCAGAGCGGCGCGGCGCCAGGTGAACCAGCCGGGGCGCCTCGGCCGGGCCCCGGAGAACGCGAAACGCGACCTCCCCTCCCCCTCGTCGGGGGAAGAGCGGTCGCGTTGCGTGTGAGATGCCTCGGTGTCCATATCGGGGGCGAGCCTATCCGGATGCCTCCGGACGCCGAAGGGGACCTCAGCGGTCGCGCTTCTCCTTGATCTTCGCGGCCTTGCCGCGGAGCTCACGGAGGAAGTACAGCTTGGCGCGACGCACGTCACCGCGGGTGACGAGCTCGATCTTCTCGAAGATCGGGGAGTGCACCGGGAAGGTACGCTCCACGCCGACGCTGAAGGAGACCTTGCGGACCGTGAAGGTCTCGCTGACGCCAGAACCCTGGCGACGGATGACTACGCCCTTGAACTGCTGGATACGGGAGCGGTTGCCCTCGATCACGCGGACGTGGACGTTGACGGTGTCACCCGGGCGGAAGGCCGGGAGGTCCGTACGCAGGGTGCCGGCGGTGACGGCGTCGAGCACGTGGGACATGTTCTTCGTCTGCTTTCTTCGCACGACGCCACAGGCCGTCGGGCGGGTTCTTCGGAGAGAATTCGGGAGCTGTCCCGACCCGCGGGCGACGGTCCCCCTGTGGCAGGGGCGCACGCGGGCGTACAGCAGCCGCCTATTCTTCCACGGCCGGGGGCCTGCGCCAAAATCGGCCGTCGGGCGTCGGCGACCAGCCCAGGATCGAGAGGGTCTCGCGGTCCTTCTTGTCGAAGCCGGACGCCTCGCAACGCTCGATCAGGTCGGGCCTGTTGAGGGTGGTGCGGCGCAGCGCCTCGTCCCGGCGCCAGCGGGCGATCTTCCCGTGGTGCCCGCTGAGCAGGACCTCGGGGATGCCGCGGCCGCGCCACTCCGGGGGCTTGGTGTAGACGGGCCCCTCCAGCAGGTTCGCCATGTCACCGGGGGCGAAGGAGTCGTCCCGGTGCGATTCGGCGTTGCCGAGGACCCCGGGGAGCAGCCGGGCCACGGCCTCGGTGATCACCAGGACCGCCGCCTCGCCGCCGGCCAGCACGTAGTCCCCGATGGAGACCTCGTAGACCGGCATGCGCGTCGCGTACTCGTCCATCACCCGGCGGTCGATGCCCTCGTACCGGGCGGGCGTGAAGATCAGCCAGGGGCGCTCGGCCAGCTCGACGGCGAGTTCCTGGGTGAACGGGCGCCCGCTCGGGGTGGGGACGACCATGACCGGGCCGTGGGCGCCGGATTCGTAGCCGTCGGCGAGGGCGGCGTCCAGGGCCTCGCCCCAGGGGTCGGTCTTCATGACCATCCCGGGGCCGCCGCCGTAGGGGGTGTCATCGACCGTGTTGTGCCGGTCGTACGTCCATTCCCGCAGGTCGTGGACGTGTACGTCGAGCTGGCCGCGGGCCCGGGCCTTGCCGACGAGGGAGACGTCGAGCGGGTCGAGGTACTCCGGGAAGATGGTGACGACGTCCAGCCGCATCAGGCAGCGCCCTCGGGCTCGCCGTCGGCGTCGGCCCCGGCCTCGGCTTCGGCCTCGGCCTCGGCGTCGCGCTCGGAAGCGATCACCGCGCGGTCGTCGATCAGCCCGGGCGGCGGGTCGATGATCGCGCGCTGCTCCGAGAGGTCGATCTCCAGGACGATCTCCTCGACGAAGGGGATCATCACCTCGGTGCCGTCCGGCCGCTCGACGATGAAGAGGTCCTGCGAGGGCAGGTGGGAGATCTCGGTGATCCGACCGATCTCGGTGCCGTCCTGGAGCACGACGTCCAGGTCCATGAGCTGGTGGTCGTAGAACTCCTCCGGGTCCTCCGGAAGCTCCTCGGGGTCCACCTCGGCGATCAGCAGGATGTTGCGCAGCGCCTCGGCGGCGCTGCGGTCCTTGACGCCCGCGAAGCGGAGCAGGAGCCGGCCGCTGTGCACCCGGCCGGCCTCGATGGTCAGTGGACCCGCCGACAGGGGTTCGGTCTGGAGGACGGCACCGACACCGAGCCGCAGCTCCGGCTCGTCGGTGCGGACCTCTACGGTGACCTCACCCTTGATCCCATGGGCGCGGCCGATCCGCGCGACTACGAGCTGCACGCTTGTCTCTCCTGTTCAGACGACGACGGGCCGGGAAGGGCACATGCCCTCCCCGGCCCGTGCCGGTGATTCATTCCTGCGATGAACGCGGTCTCAGCGGACCTGGTCCACGTCGACGAGGTCGACGCGGATCCCACGGCCGCCGATCGCGCCCACGACGGTACGCAGGGCACGTGCGGTGCGGCCGTTGCGACCGATCACCTTTCCGAGGTCATCCGGGTGGACCCGGACCTCGAGCACCTGCCCGCGACGCAGGGTGCGCGAGGCGACCTGCACGTCATCGGGATTGTCCACAATGCCCTTCACGAGGTGCTCAAGAGCCTCCTCGAGCATGATCAGGCCTCGGTCGACTCGGCGGCGGCCTCAGCCTCGTCCGCCTTCTTGTCGGCCTTCTTGGCCTTCTGCGTGATGGCCTCGCCCTTGGTCTCGCCGATGCCCTCGAGGGCCTTGGCGAACTCGTCGAAGGTGCGACGCTTGCTCTCCTTGGTCTCCGGCTGCAGCAGCGGCGCGGGGGCCGGGAGGCCCTTGTGCGCCTGCCAGTCACCGGTGAGCTTCAGGATCGCGAGAACGGCCTCGGTCGGCTGGGCGCCGACGGAGAGCCAGTACTGCGCACGCTCGGCGTCGACCTCGATGCGCGAGGGGTTGTACGTGGGGTGGTACAGACCGATTTCCTCGATCGCACGACCATCGCGGCGGGTGCGCGAGTCGGCGACGACGATGCGGTAGTGCGGCTGGCGAATCTTGCCGAGGCGCTTGAGCTTGATCTTGACTGCCACTGGAGTGGTGTCTCCTGAACTTGACGTGGTTGGGCACATGAGATGCCACGTGGGGTTGCGGTACTCGGATGCCCGATGGACGCGTCAGCCGTAGGAGAGAGGGGTCCTGTTCGACTGTCGAGTACAGCTAGTCATTGTGCCACATGCCCGCGGTGCTTCCACCCGGGGCCGTCCCCGCCCGGCCCGTACCCGCACCGCGCTCAGGAAGCCGCGGCGGAGACGGCCACCTCGGGGATGCGGAAGGGCTTGCCGCAGCCGCCGCACACGATCGGGGCCTGGGCGAGCACCGACGGCACGACCCGGACGTTGCGCCCGCAGTCGCAGACCGCCTTGACGCGCACCCCGCCGCCGGAGGACCCGTGCCGGGCGGCCGGCCCGCGGAAGCTGCGCTTGGTGTCGGCGGCGGTGGCGACGGTATGGGCCTTCAGGGCGCGCTGGAGGCGCTCCATGGTCGGCCGGTACCGCTTCTTCGCCTCGGGGTTCAGGGCGACCAGTGAGAAGCCGCTGCTGGCGTGCGGCTCCTCGGAGTGGTCCAGGCCCATCTCCTCGGCGATCGCGAGGAATCTACGGTTGTGGTAGCGGCCGGCACGGGACGTGTCACGGACACCGCGGGCTGCGGCGATGCCGTGGACTGCCTCGTGCAGCAGTCGCTCGAAGGAGAGTTCCGCGCCGCAGGCGGACGAGGACTCTCCGATCAGGGACTCGGGCGCGGCAAGGTCAGGCAGCTCGGGGTGGTACCGCTGAATATCGGCCCACGCCTGCGCCAGCTCTGCGGCGAGAACAGGTGGTGTCGTGCTCACGTCGTGACAACGAGCCGAGGTGCCCCGGTGTTCCGATTCCGGGCCATTCCAAATTTTTTGCACGTACCAGTCAGTTCAGTCTCATGCGTCCTGATGAGGCCGGGTGCGCAGATCTCCGGAGGAGTCGGTACGTATGGGGGTGCCCCCGGAGGTGGTCAGTCACCTTCCGGGGGCACCCCCAGCGTCACTTCAGGTCACATCAGTAGGAACGCGCCACGATGGCGAGGGTTCCGGGAGCGTCGTCCGCCTGCGGGACCGAGCCGTCCTCGGCGATGAGGCAGCGCACGGAGACGGCCTGCTCGGCGAGCTTCGCCTCGCCCTCGGGGCCGAGGTCGGCCCACGGGATCCGCGCCCAGCCACCGGCGACGGCGGCCTCCGCGGCCTCCCCGATGGTCGCGACGTCGCAGGTACGGGCCTCGCGGCGCTCGCGGGACTCGCGCAGCAGCTGCGCCTGGTCCTCCTCCAGCACCTTGGGCAGCAGCGCGGCCAGGTCCGTGATCCGCACCGGCTCCTTGCCGCCCGGGATCCGGCGGGCCAGCATCGCGGTGCCGGCCTCCAGGTCACGGGGGCCGATCTCGATGCGGACCGGTACGCCCTTGAGCTCCCAGTCCACGGCGCGACGGCCGAAGGGGGTGTCGACGCGGTCGTCGACCTGCACCCGGATGCCCGCGGCCTTGAGCTGGTCGCCCAGCTCGCGCACCTTCGCGACGGCCTCGTCGCCCTTGATCGCCATGACGACGACCTGGACGGCCGCCAGCCGCGGCGGCACCCGCAGCCCGTTGTCGTCACCGTGGGACATGATCAGGCCGCCGACCATGCGGGTCGAGACGCCCCACGAGGTCTGCCAGACCAGCTCCTGCTTGCCTTCCTTCGACAGGTACTGCGTGTTGAAGGCCTTGGCGAAGTTGGTGCCCAGCTCGTGGCTGGTGCCCAGCTGCAGCGCCTTGCCGTCGCCCATCATGCCCTCGAGGGTGAGGGTGTTGATGGCGCCCGCGAAGCGCTCCTTGGCGGTCTTGCGGCCGAGGACGACGTCGATGCCGAGCACGTTGGTCATGAAGTCGCCGTAGACGTCCGTGTGGATCCGGGCGGCGTAGTCGCGGGCGTCCTCGTAGGTGGCGTGGGCCGTGTGGCCCTCCTGCCAGAGGAACTCGCTCGTACGGAGGAAGACGCGCGGACGCATCTCCCAGCGGACCACGTTCGCCCACTGGTTGATCAGCAGGGGCAGGTCGCGGTAGCTCTGGACCCACTTGGAGAAGTAGTCGTTGATGATCGTCTCGGAGGTCGGCCGGACCACGACCGGCTCGTCGAGCTCCTTGCCGCCGCCGTGCGTGACGACCGCCAGCTCGGGGGCGAAGCCCTCGACGTGCTCGGCTTCCTTCGTCAGGTACGACTGCGGGATGAACAGCGGGAAGTACGCGTTCTGGGCGCCCGCGTCCTTGATGCGCGCGTCCATCTCCTGCTGCATCCGCTCCCACAGCCCGTAGCCGTACGGTCGGATGACCATGGTGCCGCGTACCGGACCGTTGTCGGCCAGCTCGGCCTTGTTGATCAGATCCTGGTACCAGCGGGGGAAATCCTCCGCCTGGGGGGTGAGAACGGGTGCCTTTGCCATGGCGCGAATGGTACGGCGCCCGGCACGCCGAACGTGAATCGGGGCCGGCGCTCCTCTGGACGCGGGGGCGAATGGGGAGTTCCCTGGCAACGGGGGCCAAGGGGGCGACACGGAATCAGGAGCGCTCTTTCGATGACACCGACGCCGACGGCGACGCACGTGGCCCGGGACTGGGCGGAGATCCAGGAACGGATGCTGGTGCCGCTCTACGAAGCGGTCTACGACCGACTGGAGGTCGGGCCGGGCGACCGGCTGCTCGGCCTGGACTGCGGGGCCGGTCTCGGCCTGCTGCTGGCCGCCGGCCGGGGCGCCCGGGTGACCGGGGTCGAGGGGCGGCCCGCGCTGCGGGCCCTGGCCGGGGAGCGGGTGCTGGAGGTCCTGGCCGCGCCGCCCGTGCCGGGGCCGGAGCTGCGCCCGTACGACGTGCTCACCTCCGTGGGGCCCGATCCCCGGGCGCTGCCCGCGGCCCTGGCCGTGCTCCGCCGCGGCGCGGCGGTGGTGCTGGCCGACTGGGGGCCGCCGGAGCGCTGCACGGTCCCCGCGCTGCCGGGCGGCGGGCCCGCGCCGGTGGACCTGGACGCCCTGGTGGAGCGGGCCGGGCTGCGGCCCGACGGCTCGGGGCGGGTGTTCTGCCCCTTCGGGTACGCGGACATGGAGAGCGCGGTGCGGGGCCTGCTCTCGACCGGGCTCTACGACGGAGCCGACCCGGTGCAGGCGGAGAAGGAACTCGTCGAGGCGCTGCACCCCTTCGAGCGACCCGACGGGGCCGTGTGGCTGCCGAACATCTTCCGGTACGTCATCGCCCGGACGGCCTGAGGAGGGGCGGTCCGGGCGGGTGGCGGCGGGGGCGCGCGGCCCCCGCTACCGCTCCTTCGACAGCCGGGTGATGCCCGCCGCCTCGTACGCCGCCGCCTCCTCCAGCGTCTCGTTCGCCAGCAGGGCCTGCGCCAGCGCGTCCAGCTTGTCGCGGTTCTCGCGCAGCAGCCGGCAGGCCGACTCGTAGCACTCGTCCACGATCCTGCGCATCTCGTGGTCGACCGCGTCGAGGGTGGCGGGGGCCGCGGAGAGGCCGTAGGGGCTCTGTCCGTCGGAGGGAATCGCGGTCAGCCTGCCCACGCGCTCGCTCATGCCCCAGCGGGCGACCATGCCCCGGGCCAGGTTGGTCACCTGTTCGAGGTCGTTCTCGGCGCCGGTGGTGATGACCTCGTAGACCACCTGTTCGGCGGCCATCCCGCCGAGCGCGCCGATGATCCGGCCGCGCAGGTACTTCTCGGTGTACGCGTACCGGTCGGCGTCCGGGGTGGAGAGGGTGACGCCGAGGGCCCGTCCGCGCGGCACGATGGTGATCTTGCGGACCGGGTCGGCGCCCGGCTGGAGCATGCCCAGCAGCGCGTGGCCGCTCTCGTGGTACGCCGTGCGGCGGCGCTCCTCCTCCGGCATGACCAGCGGCCGCTCCGCGCCGAGCTGGACCTTCTCCAGGGCGTCGGACAGGTCCGTCTGGGTCACGGCCTTCTGCTCGCGCTTGACGGCCAGCAGGGCCGCCTCGTTGGCGAGGTTGGCGAGTTCGGCGCCGGTCATCCCCGGGGTGGTGCGGGCGACCTGGGCCAGGCTCACCTCCTGGGCCAGCGGGATGTCGCGGGTGTGGATGCGCAGGATGGCCTCGCGGCCGCCGCGGTCGGGCGGGGAGACCACGACCGTGCGGTCGAAGCGGCCGGGCCGGGTGAGGGCGGGGTCGAGCACGTCGGCGCGGTTGGTGGCGGCGATGACGACGACGCCCTCGGAGCCGGAGAAGCCGTCCATCTCGGTGAGGATCTGGTTCAGGGTCTGTTCGCGCTCGTCGTGGCCGCCCATGCCCGCGCCGCCGCCGCGGGCCCGGCCGATGGTGTCGATCTCGTCGATGAAGATGATCGCGGGGGCCACCTTGCGGGCCTCGGTGAACAGTTCGCGGACCCGGGAGGCGCCGACGCCGACGATCATCTCGATGAACTCGGAGGCGGAGGCCGAGAAGAACGGCACGCCGGCCTCGCCGGCGACCGCGCGGGCCAGCAGGGTCTTGCCGGTGCCGGGCGGACCCGCGAGCAGGACGCCTCCGGGCATCCGGGCACCCATCCGGTGGTAGCGCTCGGGGTTCTTGAGGAAGTCGACGACCTCGCTCAGCTCGCCTTCCACCTCGTCGATGCCCGCCACGTCCTCGAAGGTGGTGCGCTTGCTCCCTTCCAGCTCGACCGGCTTGGGCGGCTGCTTGCGGCCGAGCCCGCCGGGGACGCCCAGGCCGCCGCCGCTCATCCTGCGGGCGATGAGCACCCACAGGCCGACGAGCAGCAGCATCGGGGCGAGCGAGATGAGCAGGTTGGCCAGGAAGCTGCGGTGCTCCACGACCGGGGAGGCGGTGACGACGACACCCTTGGACGTCAGGTTGGACCAGAGCTGGTCGTCGGCGAAGGCGGGGCGCTGGGTGACGAACTTGGTGTAGTCGCCGTCCCCGTCCCCGGCGGGCCTGGGCTGCTTGTTCTTCAGCTCGCCCTGGATGGCGTCGCCCTTGGAGTAGATCTTCGAGACGTTGCCGCTGGTGACCTGCTTGCTGAACTCGGTGTACGGGATGGTCGGCTCGTCGCCCTCGTTGAAGAACGACAGCACCAGGTTGGTCAGCAGGTAGACGATCAGCGCCGTCAGGATCAGCCCGCGCCAGCCGCCGGGCATCTTCTTCTTGGGGGGCGGGGCGGGCGGGGCGCCCTCGGAGCGCCAGGGCGTGTCGGCCCGGTCGCGCGGCGGTACGGGGGTGGGGCTGGGCACGAGGCCTCCTTCTGCCGTCCTCCCGGCCGACATTAAGCCACAAACCGGACCATCGCCCCATGGGGCGGCACCCTGGGCGGCAGCCCCGCCGCGGCGGGGCGAGCGGCCCGCGCACGCGAGGGGCCCCGGTCGCTGGTCGCGACCGGGGCCCCTCGTGGTGCGTGCTACTTCATGAACTTCTTGAACTCGTCGGGGAGTTCGAAGTCCTGGCCGGCGGGGCCGGCGGGCAGACCGAACGGGTTGCCCGCGGCGCCGCCCGGCTCGGCGGCCTCCTGCGGTCCCTGCTCCTTGCGCAGGGCGGCCGCGGCCTCCTCTTCCTTGCGCTTCATCGGGTTGCCGCTCTTGCGCTTGCCCTTGGCCTGCTTGATCTGCTTCTTCTGGCGGCCGGGGCCGCCGCCCATGCCCGGCATGCCCGGCATCCCGGGCATGCCGCCGCCCTGGGCCATGCGGGACATCATCTTGCGGGCGTCGAAGAACCGCTCGACGAGCGACTTCACGGCGCTGACCTCGACGCCGGCGCCCTTGGCGATGCGGGCGCGGCGCGAGCCGTTGATGATCGTCGGGTCCTGGCGCTCGGCCGGGGTCATCGACTTGATGACGGCCGCGGTGCGGTCGATGTCACGCTCGTCGATGTTGTTGATCTGGTCCTTGATCTGCCCCATGCCGGGCAGCATGCCGAGCAGCTTGGAGATGGAGCCCATCTTGCGGACCTGCTCCATCTGGGCCAGGAAGTCGTCGAGCGTGAACTCCTTCGGACCCTTCGCCAGCTTGGCCGCCATCTTCTCGGCTTCGGCCTGGCTGAAGGTCTTCTCGGCCTGCTCGATCAGGGTGAGCATGTCGCCCATGTCGAGGATCCGGCCCGCCATGCGGTCCGGGTGGAAGGCGTCGAACTCGTCGAGCTTCTCGCCGTTCGAGGCGAACATGATCTGCTTGCCGGTGACGTGCGCGATGGAGAGCGCGGCACCGCCGCGGGCGTCGCCGTCGAGCTTGGAGAGCACCACGCCGTCGAAGCCGACGCCGTCGCGGAAGGCCTCGGCGGTGTTGACCGCGTCCTGACCGATCATCGCGTCGACGACGAAGAGGATCTCGTCCGGGCTGACGGCGTCGCGGATGTCCGCGGCCTGCTGCATCAGCTCGGCGTCGATGCCGAGGCGGCCCGCGGTGTCGACGATCACGACGTCGAACTGCTTGGTGCGGGCGTACTCGATGGAGTCCTTGGCGACCTGCACCGGGTTGCCGACGCCGTTGCCGGGCTCGGGCGCGTAGACCGCGACGCCGGCGCGCTCGGCGACCACGCTGAGCTGGTTGACGGCGTTGGGGCGCTGGAGGTCGCAGGCGACGAGCAGCGGGGCGTGGCCCTGGCCCTTGAGCCAGAAGCCGAGCTTTCCGGCGAGGGTGGTCTTACCGGCGCCCTGGAGGCCCGCGAGCATGATCACGGTGGGGGCGGTCTTGGCGAACCGCAGGCGGCGGGTCTCGCCGCCGAGGATCCCGACGAGTTCCTCGTTGACGATCTTGAGGACCTGCTGGCCGGGGTTGAGGGCCTTGGAGACCTCTACGCCGAGGGAGCGCTCCTTGACCTTCGCGATGAAGGACCGGACGACGGGGAGGGCGACGTCTGCCTCGAGGAGGGCGATACGGATTTCCCGGGCCGCAGCGTCGATGTCCTGCTCGGAGAGGCGACCTTTGCCCCGGAGGCTCTTGAAGGTCGCGCTGAGGCGGTCGGAAAGCGTATCGAACACGGTAGTCGCGATTCCTCGGGTCGGGGGCGTGTGGTCGCCCCCCAGGGTATCGGGCCGCACCCCATGCCGGACCCTGCGGGGCGCCGCCCGTCCCGGAACACCCCCCGCGACCTCCGGCCGGGCTGGATCCGCCCCGTCCCCCCGCTCCCCTCCGGCAGCGCCTCAAACGCCGGCGAGGCCGAATCCGGCCCGGCCCCGGCCGCCACCAGTGGCACCTCAATCGCCGGCGAGGCCGAATCTGGCCCGGCCGCCCCGACCGCCTCCGGCAGCGCCTCAATCGCCGGCGGGGCTGATTCAGCCCGGCCCCTCGGGCGCCTCCGGCAAGCTGATCTACCCCGGTCCTCCGATCGCCTCCGGCGGCGCCTCAATCGCCGGCGAGGCTGTTTCAGCCCCGCCGGCGATTGAGG
>NZ_JBVHUE010000009.1:27463-68972 GCF_055565515.1 Streptomyces sp. NPDC028419
CCCGCTCCCTCGCCCCTCTACTCCGTGCTCTCCTCCCCTTCCCCCCTCTCCCCCCTCCCTCGTCCCCACTCCGGCTGGGGCTCTTCTTCAGCCCCGCCGGCGATTGAGGCGCCACGCACTGGCGGACGGCCGACCCGCGCCGGCACACCCGAGCCCCGCCGGCGATTGAGGCGGCGCCGGAGGTGGGTCAGGACAGGGCCGCGAGGACCGCTTCGGCCAGGAGGGCGGCTTGCGCGGGCGGCAGGGGCTTGCCCTCGACGTCGGTCACGTACAGCGTGTCCACGGCATTGGCCCCGAGCGTGGACACGTGCGCGCTCCGCACCCGGACCCCGCCCTCGTCCAGCGCCCGCCCGATCCGGTGCAGCAGGCCCACCGCGTCCGGCGCCCGCACCTCCAGCACCGTCGCGAGCGGAGAGGCGTCCGCGACCACGGTGACCCGCGGCGGCGGCGGTACGACCCCCCGCCGCCGGGGGTAGGCGGCCTCGCGGTCGGCCAGCCGCGCGGGCACGTCCAGCGACCCGTCCAGGGCCCGGATCAGGTCCGTCCGCAGCCGCGCGCCCTGCGGCAGGGACCCGAACTCCGCGGCGACCCGCCACCTCAGCACCAGCACCTCCCCCAGCGCCTCCGGCAACTCCAGCGTCCGCAGGTCGGCGGCCCGGACCGTGAGCCGGTGCAGCGCCAGCACCCCGGCCGCCGCGGGCAGCACCCCCGGCTGGTCGGGGACGGCCACGATCAGCTCGACGCCGACCGCGTCCTCTTCCTCCTGCCGCGCGTACAGGGCCAGCGCGGGCTCCCCCGTGCGCAGGGCCTCCACCGCGAGCCGTTCCGGTTCCGCGCCCGGCGGCCGCTGCGTCCCCGGCACCTCGGGCGGGACCGCCTCCCCGTCGAGGACCGCGCCGACCCGGCCCACCAGGTCGGCGACGAGTGAGCCGCGCCAGGTGCTCCAGGCCGCGGGCCCGGTGGCCAGGGCGTCGGCCTCGGTCAGGGCGTGCAGCAGTTCCAGGGTGCCGGTCGAGCCCACGGCGTCCGCGACGGAGCGCACGGTCGCGGGGTCGTCCAGGTCCCGCCGGGTGGCGGTGTCGATGAGCAGCAGGTGGTGCCGTACGAGGGTGCCCAGCACGGCGACGTCGTCCGCGTCGAAGCCGACCCGGACGGCGACGTCGCGGGCGATGGTCTCGCCGGCGACCGAGTGGTCGCCGGGCCAGCCCTTGCCGATGTCGTGCAGCAGCGCGGCCATGAGCAGCAGGTCGGGGCGGCCGACCCGGCGGGTGAGGGCGGAGGCGCGCACGGCGGTCTCGATGAGGTGCCGGTCGACGGTCCAGGTGTGCACGGGGTTGCGCTGGGGGCGGCAGCGGACCCGCTCCCAGTCGGGCAGCAGCCTGCTGATCAGCCCTTCCGCTTCGAGGGCCTCCCAGACGGCCACGGTGGGCTCCCCCGCGCCCAGCAGGGTCAGCAGCTGCTCGCGGGCCTCGGCCGGCCAGGGCACGGGCAGCGGTTTCGCCTGCGCGGCCAGGCGTCGTACGGCGTGCAGCGAGACCGGGAGTCCGGCCTGCGCGGCGGCGGCGCCGAGCCGCAGGGCGAGCACCGGGTCCCGCTCGGGGCGGGCGGCCAGGGCCAGTACGGCCTCGCCGTCCGCTTCCACGACGCCCTCGGCGAGCGGGGCCCGCTCCACGGCGGCCGCCCCCCGGGTGCCGAGCAGCCCGCGCAGCCGCGGCCGGGAGGCCCGGGCCCGCAGCACCCGGCCGACCTCGCGCCAGGTGACGTCGCCGGCGTACGAGACGACCCGCGCCGCTTCGTACACCTCGCGCAGCAGCGCGTCCGCGTCCAGCAGGCCGAGCTGCGCGGCGACCGGGTCCTGCTCCTGGAGGGAGAGCCGGTCGGTGGCCCGCCCGGTGACCAGGTGGAGGGCGTCGCGGGCGTCCAGGAGGCGCCGGCGGGCCTCGGCCAGTCCCTCGCGCGGGGCGTCGGCCAGCCAGGAGGCGGCCACGGCCCGCAGTGCGGTGACGTCGCGCAGTCCGCCGCGGGCCTCCTTGAGGTCGGGTTCGAGCAGGAAGCGCAGTTCCCCGCTGCGCTCGGCCCGCTCCCGGCAGAGCGAGTGCAGCTGCGGGAGCCGCTTGACGGCCTGGTTGCGCCAGTCGGCGAGGACGGAGGTGCGCAGCCCCGCGAGGAGTCCGACGTCGCCGGCGACGGGGCGGGCGTCCAGCAGCCCGAGGTGCACCTTGAGGTCTTCGGCGGCGGTCTTGCGGGCCTCGCCGGGGGTGCGCACGGAGTGGTCGAGGGCGAGGCCGAGGTCCCACACGGGGTACCAGATGCGGTCGGCGAGGACGCTCAGCGCCTTCGGGTCCGCCTTGCCGTCGTGCAGCAGGAGGAGGTCGAGGTCGCTGCGCGGGGAGAGTTCGCCGCGCCCGTAGCCGCCGACGGCGACCAGGGCGGCGCCGCGGACCCCGCTCTCCCGCGCGGCGGTCGCGAACAGCGCGTTCAGCCAGTCGTCGGTCAGCCCGGAGAGGGCGGAACGCCGGGCGGGCCCGGACCGCGACTCCTCCTGGAGGAGTCGCAGCCGGGCCGCGGCGTAACCGCTGGGTCCCGAGCCGGTCGTGCCGGTCGTGTTGTCGACGCTCGTCACCCAGGGCTCCTGTCAGCTAAAGCGCGTCAGCGCCGCGCTCGCCGGTGCGGACCCGGACCACCGAGTCCACGGGGACACTCCACACCTTGCCGTCACCGATCTTGCCGGTGCGGGCGGCCTCGACGACGACGTGCATGACGTCCTCGGCCGCGTCGTCCTCGACGACCACCTCGATGCGGATCTTCGGGACGAGGTCCACGGTGTACTCCGCGCCGCGGTAGACCTCGGTGTGCCCGCGCTGGCGGCCGTACCCGCTGGCCTCGGAGACGGTCAGACCGTGGACCCCGAAGGTCTGGAGGGCCTCCTTGATCTCGTCGAGCCGGTGCGGCTTGACGATCGCGGTGATGAGCTTCATGCATCCACCTTCTTGCTGGCAGCGGCGACGGGTACGGAGCTGGTGGACCGGGACGAGGCACCGCCGCCGGCTCCGCTGAAGTCGTAGGCGGTCTCGGCGTGTTCGACCTGGTCGATGCCGGAGACCTCGTCGTCCTCGGTGACGCGCATGCCCATCGTCTTGTCGAGGAGGAAGGCGAGGCCCGCGGACGCGACGAGAGAGTACGCGAGGACCGAGAAGACCCCGACGGCCTGCTTGCCGAGCTGGTCGAGGCCGCCGCCGTAGAAGAGGCCGGCCGCGTCGGACTGCACCCCGCCGGTGGCGAAGAGGCCGACGAGCAGGGAGCCGATGACACCGCCGACCATGTGGACGCCGACCACGTCGAGGGAGTCGTCGAAGCCGAACTTGTACTTCAGGCCCACCGCCATGGCGCAGACGACGCCGGCGATGGCGCCGATGGCGATCGCGCCGAGCGGGGAGCAGGAGCCGCCGGAGGGGGTGATGGCGACGAGGCCCGCGACCGCGCCGGAGGCGGCGCCGAGGGTGGTGAAGGAGCCGTGGCGCAGCTTCTCGTAGCCGAGCCAGGCCAGCATGGCGGCGGCGGTGGCGACCTGGGTGTTGACGAACATGACGGCGCCGACGCCGTCGTCGTTGCCGAGCCAGGAACCGGCGTTGAAGCCGAACCAGCCGAACCAGAGCAGGCCCGCGCCGAGCATCACGAGCGGCAGGCTGTGCGGGCGCATCGGGTCCTTCTTGAAACCGACGCGCTTGCCGATGACGAGGATGACGCCGAGGGCCGCGGCGCCCGCGTTGATGTGGACGGCGGTGCCGCCCGCGAAGTCGATGACGCCGAGTTCGAAGAGCCAGCCGCCCGTGCCCCACACCCAGTGGGCGACGGGGAAGTAGACGATCGTGACCCAGAGGGTGATGAAGAGGGCCCAGGCGCTGAACTTGACCCGGTCCGCGAGCGCACCGCTTATCAGCGCCGGTGTGATGATCGCGAACATCAGCTGGAAGACGGCGAAGACGTAGACCGGGATGGTGTAGCCGTCCCACAGCTCGGTGATCCCGATGCCGCTGAGGCCGAGGTAGTCGGAGGACCAGCCGATCAGGGAGCCCTTGTCGGTGCCGAAGGCGAGGCTGAAGCCGTAGAGGACCCAGAGGATCGTGACGATCCCGAGGCTGATGAAGCTCATCATCAGCATGTTGAGACTGCTCTTGACGCGGACCATGCCCCCGTAGAAGAAGGCGAGGCCCGGGGTCATCAGCATGACCAGGGCGGAGCAGATGAGCATGAACCCGGTGTTCGCGGCAGACAGCGTCGGGGCGTCTGCCGCGAGGGTCGTGATGGCTGATGCCATCGGCGTCTCCTCGTCGTCGGTACGTTCGCGTGCGGGCGATCGTGAAAACCTGAGCGGCGTTAAGGGGGGCCCGGTCCGGAGGGCTGACCGGGGCTGGCCGGTTATTGGCCCTGAGATTCGCGCAGGCCGGTTTCCGGCGGCGCCGCTGGGTGTTTCGCGCCGATGACGAAGAGGTCGGGCGTGTTACGCGTCCATGAACGGGGGCACAGCGAGCCGGCCGCGGCGGTCCTCCGGATGACCTGGGGCGGGGGAGCCCGATCGGGCTTCACGGGAGGACTGCCGCGGCCGGGGCCTCGGGGGTGGCCGTCGAGGGCCTCAGACGGCTTCCGCGGACTCCGGGAGACGGGCCGCGAGGTGGTCGGTGAGCTGGACGACTTCGGCGACGTGGCCGTACTCACGGGCGGCGGTGTCGACGGTCTTGCGCAGCCGCGTGTTGACGCGTTCGGACCGCACCTTTCGCGCCACGTCGAGGGCCTGGTCGACCAGGACCGCGGACTGCTCGGGCTCGCGCTGGAGCAGGTGGACGGTGGCCATGCCGATCAGGTTGAGGGCGTAGGAGCGCTGGTGTTCCTCGTCCTTGGAGAAGAGCTCCACCGCCCGCCGCATGACGGGTTCGGCGAGCGAGGCGTAGGTGGGGCTGCGGCCCGCGACGTAGGCGAGGTCCCGGAAGGAGTGGGCGTTCTCGCCGCTCAGTTCGGCCTCGGAGAAGAAGCGGATCCAGTCCGGCTCGGTCTCGCCGTCCAGGACGGCGTCCCCGAAGGTGTCCTCGGCCATCCGGACGGCCCGCTTGCAGCGGCTGGGCTGGCCCATGTTGGCGTAGGCGCGGGCCTCCATCGCATACAGCATGGCCTGGGTGCGCGGGCCCGCGCAGTCGCGGCTGCCGTACTGGGCGAGGTGGATGAGCTCCAGGGCGTCGTCGGGGCGGCCGAGGTGGATCATCTGGCGGCTCATGTTGGAGAGGATGTACGAGCCGAGCGGCTTGTCCCCGGCCTCCTTGGAGGCGTGCAGGGCGAGCACGAAGTACTTCTGCGCGGTGGGGTGCAGCCCGATGTCGTAGCTCATCCAGCCCGCGAGTTCGGCGAGTTCCGCGGCGACCTTGAAGAGCCGCCGCATGACCGGGGCCGGGTGGTTCTCCTGGAGCAGGTCGGTGACCTCGTGGAGCTGGCCGACGACGGCCTTGCGGCGCAGGCCGCCGCCGCACTGGGCGTCCCACTGGCGGAACATGACGGTGGTCGCTTCGAGCAGGTCGAGTTCCGGTTCGGAGAGCCGGGGCGGCCGGTAGCCGCCGAGGGCGCCGGACCGGGAGCCCGCCGGTCCCGCCTCCCGCGATCCCGGGTCGGCGGCCGGGGCGGGGACGAGCCAGCGCTGCATGGGCTCGATGAGGGCGGGGCCGGCGGAGAGCGCGAGCGAGGTCCCGAGGAAGCCCCGGCGGGCGAGCATCAGGTCGCTGCGGGAGAACTCGCCGAGCAGCGCGACGGTCTGGTCGCCCGCCCAGGGCAGGTCCACGCCGGAGACGGAGGGGGTCTGGTGCGCGGTGCGCAGGCCGAGCTGCTCGATGGCGACGACGCTGCCGAAGCGTTCGGAGAAGAGCTCGGAGAGGATGCGCGGGACGGGCTCGCGCGGCTGCTCGCCGTCGAGCCAGCGGCGGACCCGGGAGGTGTCGGTGCTGATGTGGTGGGCGCCCATCTGGCGGGCGCGGCGGTTCACCTGGCGGGCGAGTTCGCCCTTGGACCAGCCGCTGCGGACGAACCACGACGTCAGCTGCTCGTTGGGACGGGGGTCCTCGGCCCGGCCCCGGACGTCCGAGTCCGCGTCCGTTCCGCTTGCGTCGCTGCCGCTCACTGGAACGCCCCCATCCGCTCAGCCTCTTTCACACGAAACCCTGGCCGGGCCCGGGTGAGCCACATGGGGCCTTCACAAGCCCTTCACACATTGCCTCCGGCATACCCACGGACGGGCCGCCTTCGGGGGTTCGTGCACTGAAAGTAATCCTACGATCACCCCTACCGCGAGGCCGTTTGCGGAATCGCCACCATTCGCCACCCCTTCGAATGAACTCGCCACGCGCCAAGCACGATTCACTTGACACGGGATGACCCGCAGTCGGCGCAGCGGTGTACGCCGGGGCGCGCACGGCGAGGAGTGCGCCGGGCGTGGCCCGTGTGCCGCACGGTCGACGACCGCGTCGCGGTGACGTCGTAACCACCGGCGCGCTCGACCCGTTGGAGGGGGCATGGGCATGGGCTTCACGATCGGCGGCAGCCGGAGCACCAAGGAGTTCCGGTCCGGCACTCGGCGCCGCGGCCGGATGTCGGAGTGCACAGCGGTGGCCGAGTACACCGGGCTGTGGGGTTGGGACGCGGTTCCCGGCGCCCGGGCCGCCTCCCCCGGCCGGGACTGCTCCTGCGGGAACGCGCGCTGCGCGGCCCCGGGGGCGCACCCGCTGGACTTCGGGGCGGTGGTCCCCGCGGGGGCCACGCTGGACGAGGTGACCGAGACCTGGGGCGGGTTTCCGGGCTCCGCGGTGCTCCTGCCCGCGGGCCGTTCCTTCGACGTCATCGAGGTCTCCGCGGAGGCCGGGCGCCAAGCGCTGGTGCGGCTGGAGCGGATGGGTCTGCCGCTGGGTCCGGTGACCGCGACACCCGACGGGCGGGCCCAGTTCTTCGTGGCCCCGGGGGCGGCGGCCGAGCTGCCGCAGCTGCTGTACCGGATGGGCTGGGACGACGCGGACCTCGACCTGCGCGCCCTGGGGAAGGGGGCCCACGTCACCGCCCCGCCCTCCGACCACGCGGGGCTCGGCCCGGTCGTCTGGCTGCGCCCGCCGACCCTCGACTCCGCGGGCGGCCCCCCGCAGGCCCGGCTGTTGCTGGGCACGCTGGCCTACATCTGCCACCGCTTCAGCCGCTGACGCCCCGGCCGGCGCGGCCCCGACGCGACGGGGCCCCCGCGCTGTCGCAGCGCGGGGGCCCCGGGGGCGTTCCGCCGGATGACCGGCCGGGAGGGATCAGTCGCCGATCAGGGCGTCGACGAAGGCCTCCGGCTCGAAGGGCGCCAGGTCGTCCGGGCCCTCGCCCAGGCCGACCAGCTTGACCGGGACGCCCAGCTCGCGCTGGACGGCGACGACGATGCCGCCCTTGGCGGTGCCGTCGAGCTTGGTCAGCACGATGCCGGTGATGTCCACGACCTCGGCGAAGACACGGGCCTGGGTCAGGCCGTTCTGCCCGGTGGTGGCGTCCAGGACCAGCAGGACCTCGTCCAGCGGGCCGTGCTTCTCCACGACCCGCTTGACCTTGCCCAGCTCGTCCATCAGGCCGGTCTTGGTGTGCAGCCGGCCCGCGGTGTCGATCAGTACGACGTCCGCGCCCTGGGCGATGCCCTCCTTGACGGCGTCGTAGGCGATCGAGGCCGGGTCGCCGCCCTCGGGACCGCGCACCGTGCGCGCGCCGACCCGGTCGCCCCAGGTCTGGAGCTGGTCGGCGGCGGCGGCGCGGAAGGTGTCGGCCGCGCCGAGGACCACGCTGCGGCCGTCCGCGACCAGGACGCGGGCGAGCTTGCCGGTGGTGGTGGTCTTGCCGGTGCCGTTGACACCGACGACCATCACGACGCCCGGGGTGTCGACGCCGCTCTCCGTCTTCACGGCGCGGTCGAAGTCGGTGCCGAGCAGGATCAGCAGCTCCTCCTTCAGGAGGGCGCGCAGGTCGGCCGGGGTGCGGGTGCCGAGGACCTTGACCCGCTCGCGCAGCCGGTCCACCAGCTCCTGCGTGGGGGCGACGCCGACGTCGGCGATGAGGAGCGTCTCCTCGATCTCCTCCCAGGTGTCCTCGTCGAGGTGCTCGCGGGAGAGCAGCGTCAGCAGCCCCTTGCCCAGCGAGTTCTGCGAACGGGCGAGCCGGGCGCGCAGCCGGACGAGCCGGCCCGCGGTGGGCTCGGGCACGTCCAGGGCGGGCGCCTCGGGCGCCGCGACGACGGGGTCCTCGACGGCGACCGGCGAGTCGGTGGCGGTCTCCCCCTCGGGGAGCACGACCTCCTCGATCGTGCGCCGCGGCTCGTCCACCGTGGGTGCGGCGTCGTCCCCGACCTGCGGCTCGGCGGGCGGGGCAGTGATGGTCGGCGTGCTCGACGGTGCCGTGGGGGGCAGCTGCTTCTTCTTGCGGCTGCTGACCACGAGCCCGCTGATCGCGCCGACCGCGACCAGGGCGATGACTACAGCAAGGATGAGGATTTCCATAACCAACCCAGTATCGGTCACCGTCGGCCCGGACCCCGGACCTTGGCGAATCAGCCAAGGGGCGTAAGCCTCTATTTGAGCTTTTCACCTCAAATCTACGATGATGGTCGACCCCTCCCGCCCTCCAGCCACTCCCGGAGTACCGCATGTCTGCCGAGCCCGCCGACGGCGCCACAGAGACCGCGATGGAAACCCGCGGCCTCGAACCCGTCCCGGACGCCGAGCGCACGGGCCGCGTCCGTGAACTCGTCCCGACCTGGGTCGCCGCCAACATCAGCGTGCTGCTGCTGACCATGGGCGCGGGTCTGGTCATCTTCAACAAGCTGAACTTCTGGCAGGTCCTGGTCGTCGCCGTCGCGGCGCCCGTGCTCTCCTACGGGATCGTCGGGCTGATATCCATAGCCGGCAAGCGCGGCGGCGCCCCGGGCATGGCCCTCTCGCGCGCCGTCTTCGGCCAGCGCGGCAACCTCTTCCCCGGCGCGCTCATCTGGGTCGCCCGCTGGGGCTGGGAGACGATCAACGCGGTCAGCGGCGCCTTCGCCATGCTGACCGTCCTGGACCTGCTCTTCGACGTCCGCAAGAACACCGCGCTGATCGTGGTCACGCTGCTGCTCTTCGTGGGCTGCACCTTCCTGGTCTCCGGGCTCGGCATCAACGCGCTGCGCGTGTGCTCGAAGTGGTCGACGTACCTCTTCGGCGCCTTCAGCGTGCTGGTCCTCGGCTACCTGATCGCCGAGACCGACTGGTCCGCGGTCTTCGACAAGCCGGCCGGCTCGACCGCGATGATGGTCGCGGGCATCGGCACGATCGCGGCGGGCGGGATCAGCTGGGTGCCGTCCGGCCCCGACTTCACGCGGTACCTGCCGCGCACCGCTTCCTCCCGCGGCATGGTCGGCGCGACGATCGGCGGCGCGGCCGTGGTCGTCATCCCGATGGTCCTGATGGGCGCGGTCATGGCGGTCGGCACCCCCGACCTGGCCACCGCGCAGGACCCGGTCTCCTTCATCGGCGAGCTGCTGCCCGTCTGGATCGCCGTCCCGTACCTGCTCGTGGCCCTGGTCGGGATGCTGCTGATCAACTCGATGTCGATGTACTCGGCCGGCTTCACCGCGCAGACCCTCGGCATCAAGGTCCCGCGCGCCTGGGCCGTCAGCGTCAACGCCGTCATCAGCCTGGTCTTCGGCTTCCTGCTGATGGTGGTGGCCACCAGCTTCTTCGGGTCGTTCATCTCCTTCCTGACCCTGCTGGCCGTGGCGTTCTCCGCGTGGATCGGCGTCTTCGGCGTGGACATGCTGCGCGGGCGTACGTACGACGGGGCCGCGCTGCTGAACACGGGGCGCACCAGTGCCTACTGGTACAAGGGCGGCTTCGCCTGGCAGGCGATGGTCGCGTGGGCGGTCGCCCTGGTCGTGGGCCTGCTGTTCACCAAGGTCGACTGGTTCGGCGGGCCGCTGGCCGACAGTTGGATCGGCGAGAACGGCCTCGGCTGGGCGGCCGGCATCGTGACCTCCGGACTGCTGTACGCCGTCCTGCCGCGGACCGCGGCTCCGGTGGCGGGCGAGGACGCGCCCGCGCGGGAGCCCGAGCCCGCCGGATCCCTGTCCAACTGACGCCGCGTCAGCTAACGTCCCCCTTCGCCCGGCCCGTCACCGCGAGCAGCAAGGCGAAGGGGGACTTCTTCATGCCCATCACCGTGGCCCGGTTCAACCTCATCGACCCGGACGGCACGCCCGAGACCCTCTCCGCCCGCTACCGCGCGGCGCTGGAGATGGCCCGCTACGCCGACGAGCACGGCGTCGACACCGTCCAGACCGAGGAGCACCACGGCACCGACAACAACTGGCTGCCCTCGCCCTTCGCCTTCGCGGGCGCGGTCTTCGGCGCCACCCGGCGGATCGCGGTCACGGTCTCGGCGATCATCGGGCCGCTCCACGACCCGCTGAAGGTCGCCGAGGACATCGCGGTCCTGGACCTGCTGAGCGGCGGGCGTCTGGTGACCGTGGCGGGCATCGGGTACCGGCCCGCGGAGTACGAGCAGCACGGCGTCGAGTGGGGCCGGCGCGGCCGGCTCCAGGACGAGCTGCTGGAGACCCTGCTCACGGCGTGGACGGGCGAGCCCTTCGACTTCCGGGGCCGCACGGTCAAGGTCACCCCGCGCCCCTTCACCCGGCCGCACCCGCTGCTGCTGGTCGGCGGCAGCTCGCAGGCGGCGGCCCGGCGCGCGGCCCGGCTCGGCCTGCCGTTCTTCCCGAGCGCGCACCTGCCGGAGCTGGAGGCGTACTACCTCGCGCGGCTGGCGGAGTACGGCACCGAGGGCTTCTGCATGATGCCCGCGGCCGAGACCCCGCTGCTGCACATCGCCGAGGACCCGGACCGCGCGTGGGCCCTGTACGGCCACCACTTCCTGCACGAGGCGGGCACGTACGCCTCCTGGCAGTCCAAGGACATCCGCTCGGCGGTGCGCTCCGGCGCGCGGACCGTGGCGGAGCTGCGCGCGGAGGGGGTCTACCGGATCCTGACCCCGGACGAGGCGGTGACGTACGCCCGGGGCGCGGGCGAGGCCGGCAACCTGGTCCTGCACCCGCTGTGCGGCGGCATGCCGTTGGACGAGGGGCAGCGCAGCCTGGAGCTGCTGTGCCAACGGGTACTGCCCCGGCTCAAGGACTGAGCCGGGGCAGTACCGGGGGAGACGGGGCGGTGGCGGGGAATGGTTACCCCATCTCCTCCAACGCCTTGCCCTTGGTCTCCGGCACCCATTTGAGGATGAAGGGGATCGAGAGCAGGGCGAAGACCGCGTAGATCACGTACGCACCGGACAGGTTCCAGTCCGAGAGCGTCGGGAACGACACCGTGATGACCCAGTTGGCGATCCACTGGGCCGCGGCGGCAACGCCCAGGGCGGCCGCGCGGATCCGGCCGGGGAACATCTCGCCGAGGAGCACCCAGACCACCACGCCCCACGAGAGGGCGAAGAAGAGGACGAAGAAGTTGGCGGCGATGAGGGCCACCAGGCCCTGGGCGTGCGGCAGGGCGATGTCGCCGCCGCTGGTGTCCTTGTAGGAGAACGCCCAGGCGGCCAGCGCGAGGGAGACCGTCATGCCCGCGGAGCCGATGAGGGCCAAGGGCTTGCGGCCGATCCGGTCCACGAACACCATCGCGATCACCGTGCCGATGATGTTCACGACGGAGGTCTCGAAGGAGTACAGGAACGAGGAGCTCGGGTCGATGCCGACCGACTGCCACAGCGAGGAGCTGTAGTAGAAGATCACGTTGATGCCGACGAGCTGCTGGAAGACGGAGAGGCCGATGCCGATCCAGACGATCGGCAGGAAGCCGAAGCCGCCGCCGAGCAGGTCCTTGAAGCTGGACTTCTGCTCCGAATGGATGGCGCTGTCGATCTCGCGGACCCGGGCGTCGGCGTCGATGTGCTCGCCCTCGACCTCGCGCAGGACGGTCTTGGCCTTCTCCATCCGCCCCACCGAGACGAGGAAGCGCGGGGACTCGGGGATCGCGAAGGACAGCAGCCCGTAGAGCACGGCCGGGACCACCATCACGCCGAGCATCCACTGCCAGGCTTCCAGTCCGCCGACCTTGCCGCGCTGGTCGCCGTCCGCGAGGTTCAGGATGCCCCAGTTGACGAGCTGGGAGATGGCGATGCCGATGACGATCGCGGCCTGCTGGAAGGAGGCGAGGCGGCCGCGGTAGGCGGGCGGCGACACCTCGGCGATGTAGGCGGGGCCGATGACCGAGGCCATGCCGATGCCGAAGCCGCCGATGACACGCCACACGGCCAGGTCCCAGAGGGCGAACGGCAGGGCGGAACCGATGGCGCTCGCGGTGAAGAGGACGGCCGCGATCTGCATGCAGCGGATGCGGCCGATCCGGTCGGCGATGCGGCCCGCGGTGGCCGCCCCGAGGGCGCAGCCGATGAGTGCGGCGGCGATCACCTGGGCGAGGGTGGCGGAGCCGACGTCGAAGCGGTCCCGGATGGCCTCGACGGCGCCGTTGATGACGGAGCTGTCGTAGCCGAAGAGGAAGCCGCCCATCGCCGCGGCGGCGGTGATGAAGATGACGTGACCGAGGTGCTCGGGCTGCGATGCGCGTCCGCCGCCCGGCGAGGACGCCTGCGCTGTGCTGGTCAAGGTCTGCTCCTGCGTGCCCGGCTGCGGTGACGGGCGGATGGGGGGTGATTCCTACCAGTGGCGCACAGTTCAAGATCGGCCACCACCCGAAAGGAAGGACAAGCGGGAGCGAGCTTATGTCTTCATTTTATTAAGTCAAGACATGGCCCGAACTTCGCTACACCCGGCCCTCATGGGCGACGTGCCGGATCAGGAAGGGCACAAAGGATCCCACTGGCTTCACTTCTTGAAGAGATGGCCTTCTGTGGTCGCTCAGCGCAGGCGCTGACTGATGACCTTGGAGACCCCGTCGCCCTGCATCGAGACCCCGTAGAGCGCGTCGGCGACCTCCATCGTCCGCTTCTGGTGCGTGATCACGATCAGCTGGGAACTCTCCTGGAGCTCCTCCATGATCCGGATCAGCCGCTGCAGGTTCGTGTCGTCCAGGGCCGCCTCGACCTCGTCCATCACGTAGAACGGGCTGGGCCTGGCCTTGAAGATGGAGACCAGCAGGGCCACGGCCGTCAGCGAGCGTTCGCCGCCGGAGAGCAGCGAGAGCCGCTTGACCTTCTTGCCCGGCGGGCGGGCCTCCACGTCCACGCCGGTGGTGAGCATGTTGTCGGGATCGGTCAGGACCAGCCGCCCCTCACCGCCCGGGAAGAGCCGCGAGAAGACGCCCTCGAACTCGCGGGCCGTGTCGTGGTACGCCTCGGTGAAGACCTGCTCGACGCGCTGGTCGACCTCCTTCACGACCTGAAGGAGGTCGGCCCGGGTCTTGCGCAGGTCTTCGAGCTGCTCGCTCAGGAACTTGTGCCGTTCCTCCAGCGCCGCGAACTCCTCCAGAGCGAGCGGATTGACCTTGCCGAGCTGCTGGTACGCCCGTTCGGCGGCCCGCAGCCGCTTCTCCTGCTGCGCCCGGACGTAGGGGACGGGCAGCGCGGCGCCGTCCTGCTCCTCGATCTCGGCGGGGTCGGCGGGCTCGCCGGCGGGCACCGGCTGGTCCGGTCCGTACTCGGCGACCAGACCGGCCGCCGTCACCCCGAACTCCTCCAGGGCCTTGGTCTCCACCTGCTCGATGCGCAGCCGCTTCTCGGCGCCGAGCACCTCGCCGCGGTGCACGGAGTCGGTGAGCTTGTCGAGTTCGGCCTTGAGGTCGCGACCGCGGGTACGGGCCTGCGCCAGCTCACCCTCCCGGACGCCCTTCGCGGACTCCGCGGCCCGGCGCTCGTCGTCCGCGCGGGTCAGTGACACCTCGATGTGCGCCGACAGCTGGCGGGCGCCGTCGCCCACCGCCGTGGCAACCCGGGCCTCGTGGCGCCGCCGGGCCGTGCGCCGCTCCGCCCGGGCCCGGGCCTCGCGCTCCGCCCGGGCCGCGCGGTCGAGGGAATCGGCCCGGCCCGCCAGCGCCTTGACCCGTTCCTCGTGGGTGCGCAGCAGGAGCCGTGCCTCCATCTCGGTCTGCCGGGCGTTGGCACCGTCCGCCGCGAGCCGGTCGCGGGCCGAGGCGTCCGGCTCCTCGGCGCCGGGCATCTCCTCGACCACCGCGAGCCGTTCGGCGCACTCCTCGACATCGGCCAGCGCCTGCTCCAGCGCGTCCTGCGCCTTGGCCGCCGCGGCGGCGCAGCGCTCGGCCTCGCCCGCCGCGCCCTTGGCCTGGCCGGACAGCCGCCCGAGCTGCTGGGCGACCCCGGCCTGCGCCCGTTCGCCCGCGCGGCGCCGCTCGGCCAGGTCCTCGACCAGCTCGGCGCACGCGCGGCGCCGGGCTTCGGCTTCCGTGCGGGCCCCGGCCAGCTCCCGGCACTCGACCTCCAGGCCGGCCAGGTCGGCGTCCGCCTCGTCGACCGCGGCCTGCACCTCGATGAGGCTGGGCGCTCCGGCCGCCCCGCCCTGGGCGAGGTGCGCTCCGAGTACGTCGCCCCCCACGGTCACCGCGATCAGCTCGGGGTGCTCGGCCACGAGCGCCTCCGCGTCGGCCAGTTCCGGCACGACCCGGTAGTCCCGCACGACCCGGGCCACGGCCCGGCGCAGCCCGGCCTCCCCGCCGACCAGCTCGGCGACGGCCACGCCGGACCCCCCGGGGGCCCGCGTCCGCACGACCCCCGCGCCGCCCGGCTCCCGGGCCGGCTCCGTGCCGGGGGCGGGGACCGGGGAGCTCGGGCCGGGGACCGGGGCGGGCGGTACGTGCCCGCTCGCGCCCGGGTCGGCTCCCGGTCCCCCGGATCCGGCCCCCGCCGCGGCCCCCGCCGGGGCCGGTGGCTGGGCCGGGAGCGCCGTCGGGGCGATCAGGAAGGTCGCCCGGCCCGCGTCCGCCTCGCGCAGGTGCCGGATCGCGGCGGCGGCCGCCGCCGGGGAGGTCACGGCGAGGGCGTCGGCCGCCGCGCCCAGAGCCGCCGCGACCGCGACCTCGTACCCCGCGGCCACCGACAGCCGCTGCGCCGCCGGGCCGAGCAGGCCCGCCAACCGCTCCCGGGCCGCCAGCACCGCCGCGGTGCCGTCCTTGCGCCGCAGGCCCAGCGCCAGCGCCTCCCTGCGCGCGGACACGGCCGCGCGGGATCGTTCCGCCGCGGCCAGGGCGTCGCGGGCCGCGGAGAGCGCGGCCTCCGCGGCGGTCAGCTCGGTCCGTGCGGCTTCGTGTTCCGCCGCCACGGCCTCGCCGGCGTCCAGCGCCCCGACCTCCTCGGCGAGGGCCTCGTACTCCTCGCGCGCCGCCACCGCCCGGGATTCCGCTTCGTCCCGGGCGGCGACCAGCCGGTCGATCTCCGCCTGCGCGGCCCCGGCCCGGGAGCGGGCCGCTCCCAGCCGTCCGGTCAGCCGGGCCAGGCCCTCGCGCCGGTCGGCGATGGCCCGCGCCGCGTCCCGCAGCCGGCGTTCCTCGCCCTCCAGCGCGCGTTCCAGTTCCGCCCGGTGCGCCGAGGTGTCCTCCAGGGCGCGGGTCGCGGCCTCCAGCGCGGCCGTCAGTTCCGCTTCCTGGTCGCGGACCCGGGCGGCCTCCTTCTCCAGGTCCTCGGGGTCGCGGCCGCGCCGCTCCTCCTCGACGGGAGCGGTCGCGCTGCGGACCCGCGCCTCGGCCAGCGACGCCGTGCCGCGGACCCGCTCGGCCAGCTGCGACAGTTCGTACCAGGTCTGCTGCGCCCGCTGGAGTCGCGGCGCGAGCACGCGCACGGCCTCCTCCAACTCGGCCTCCCGGCGCAGCGCCCCGGCCAGCTCCGCCTCGGCCGATTCCTTGCGTTCCTTCAGCGCGGACTCGTCCGCGACCTCCGCGTCGAGCGCCTCGCGCAGGATGACGAGGTCGTCCGCGAGCAGCCGCAGCCGGGCGTCCCGCAGGTCGGCCTGGATGACGGCGGCCCGCCGGGCGACCGCGGCCTGCCGTCCCAGCGGCTTGAGCTGGCGCCGCAGTTCGTCGCCCAGGTCCTGGACCCGCGCGAGGTTCGCCTGCATCGAGTCCAGCTTCCGCAGCGCCTTCTCCTTGCGCTTGCGGTGCTTGAGCACGCCCGCCGCCTCCTCGATGAAGGCGCGCCGGCCCATCGGATCGGCGTGCAGGACGGAATCGAGCTGGCCCTGGCCGACGATGACGTGCATCTCGCGACCGATGCCGGAATCGGAGAGCAGCTCCTGGATGTCCAGGAGCCGGCAGGTGTCCCCGTTGATCTGGTACTCGCTGCTGCCGCCCCGGAACATGATCCGGGTGATGGTGACCTCGGCGTAGTCGATCGGCAGGGCGCCGTCGGAGTTGTCGATGGTCAGCGAGACCTCGGCGCGGCCGAGCGGCGGCCGGCCGGTGGTCCCGGCGAAGATGACGTCCTCCATCTTGCCGCCGCGCAGGGACTTGGCCCCTTGCTCACCCATGACCCAGGAGAGTGCGTCCACCACATTGGACTTGCCCGAGCCGTTGGGGCCGACGACACAGGTGATGCCCGGCTCGAAACGCAGGGTGGTGGCGGACGCGAACGATTTGAAACCACGCAGGGTCAGGGCCTTGAGGTGCACGCCGCCGGACTCTACCTTTCACGTTCGGTTTCGCCCATGAAGGTGCAGGGCACATCTGACGTTAAAGGAAATGGCCCCCCACCTGGCGCAATGGGAGAACGGCGGCGCACGACGGAGCCGGAAAGAAACCGGAAAGAAAGAAGGGACGCCGAAGCGTCCCTTGCAGATCAAGCGGTGCTGACAGTCGTGAGGGGCGGGCTGACAGTCACAGCGACGAGATCGCGAATCAGGTGAGCGCAGGCTCCGCCTGGGGTACGTCGATGTCGATGCTGTCCAGCAGCAAGTCTCCGTGCTGAGCGGCGGCCGCGTTCAGAGCGTCATTCTCGGACTGGATTCGTCCGAGTTCGGACTCGAGGTCCTGGACGCGCTGCTGAAGCCGTCGCATCTCGGCGAGGAGTCGCGGGTCGGAACCGCCGACGTAACCGAGAAGCGCCTTTGCCATGATGGATGGTCCTCCACACTGAGTGACCGACCGAAGCGGTGTGGGTCGTGAGGGAATCGCACCCGCGTTGTCCGGCAGTGGCTGTCAGTCACTGCGCTCAATACTGCCAACACTGCCAAACAGCTCAGGTGCGCGGGGCTTCCAGCGTCTCACCAAAAAGTTTGACGGTCAACACGATCACGCCCTGTATCGGCGGGCAGCCCGTTTCCCGCAAGGGGGACGGAGATCGTCCACACCTCCGAGCCTTCCACTCATGACCACACTCGGCAACGTATGCGCAGTTCCGGCGGTATGTAGATGCGATCAGCGCACGATCACCGGATCGCGAACCCGTCGTAGCCGCCGCGCGGAATTCCCCAGATCTCGGTCACCCCGTCCACCCGCCCGGGCGTGTCGGCGGACCGGAGCCAGTCGAGCAGCCGGTGGCAATTCTCACGTTGACCTTCGGCGACGACCTGTACCCGCCCGTCGTCGAGGTTGAGCGCGAAGCCCACGAGGTCGCCGATCTCCAGCGCATTGGCCCTGGTGAACCAGCGGAAGCCCACTCCCTGTACCCGGCCGCGTACCCAGGCGGTCACCCGGACATGTTCATTCATGCGTGAACGCTAACCGGGCAATCGGATTCCGGTCACCTCGCCCCCGGCACGCCATGGGCTACAGTCGCGCCTCAATGCTCACCCATTTGGGCGAGTAACGGTTGATCTTGGAAGGCACAGCCGATGGGACGCCACCGACTCCCCGCGCCGCAGCGCGACGGCCGCGGCGGTCTCGCCGTGCGCACCGGCCTGCTCGGAGCCTGCGTGGCAGTGGTCCTGGGGACCGCGGCCGTGACCACCGGCCTGGTGCCCGTCGGCGGGAGCTTCCCCTACGTCGGCCAGGGCTCGGACGGCAGGACCGAGGCCAAGGGCGCCGCGCACAAGGACGCCGGCGGCGCCTCGGACCCGAGCGAGCAGGGCGGCCTGGCGAACCTTTCCGGCCGCTCCCCCGACGCCTCGTCCCCGTCCGGCAGCGCGTCGGGCAGCCCCTCGGGCTCCCCCTCGCCGTCGGCCTCGCCGAGCCCGTCCGCTTCGGCTTCCGCGTCGGCCTCTCCCTCGGCCGCGCCTTCGACGAAGGCCGCGCAGACGCCCGTACCGGCGGCGCCCAAGCCGCCGAAGCCGGCCGATCCGCCGCCGGCCAAGCCCTCCGCGCCGACCTCCGGCGGGGGGTCCTCCGAGGAGGCCGCCGTGCTGACGCTGGTGAACGTGGAGCGGGCGAAGGCCGGCTGCGGTCCGGTGCGCGCGAACCCGCCGCTGGCCGCCCTCGCCGGCGCCTTCAGCAAGGACATGGCCGTGCGCGGCTTCTTCGACCACACCGACCCGGACGGGAAGACCCCGTGGGACCGTGCGTCGAACGCCGGGATCACCAGCCTCGGCGGGGAGAACATCGCCCGGGGTCAGGGCGATGCCGACGCGGTGATGAGGGCGTGGATGGACAGCCCGGGCCACCGGGCCAACATCCTCAACTGCGAGTACCGCACCCTCGGCGTCGGGGCGTACTTCGCCGCCGGCGGCCCCTGGTGGACCCAGGACTTCGGCTTCTAGCCGGGCCTCGCGCCCGGGGCCGCGCCCCGGGCCGTACCCCGCTCGGACCAGCGGATCAGGCAGCGACGGCGACGCGGCCCGCGAGGAAGACGCGGGTCGTCTCGGCGACGCGGCGGCCGAGGTGTTCGGCCGTCAGCAGGTCGGCCTTGTGCACGCCTTCGACGCCCTGGTCGGAGTTGCTCTGCGCGGCGGCGCCGTCGAAGAACCCGAGGCGGTTGATGTCGTTCTCGGAAGCGGTGCTGGAGTTCCAACCCGGCTTCAGGCCCAGGTTGATCCAGTTCATGCCGTGCTGGGCGGCCAGCGTCTGGAAGAAGTCCAGGGTGTTGCCCTTGTCGCCGCTCTTGGACGCGGAGTTCGTGAAGCCCGCCGCCAGCTTGTCCTGCCAGGCGTCGGCGAACCAGCGCTTCGAGCTGGCCTCGGCGAAGACGTGGAAGGCGCCGGACGCGGTGCCCATGTAGGTCGGGGAACCGAAGACGATCGCGTCGGAGGCGTCGAGGAGTTCCCACTGGGCGTCGTCGATCTCGTCGACCTTGATCAGGTGCACGGTCGCACCCGCGTCGACGGCGCCGGCGCGGACGGCCTCGGCGACGACGGCGGTGTGTCCGTAGCCCGAGTGGTAGGCGATCGAGACGACGGGGGTGGGGAGCTGAGCGGACACGGTGGATCTCCTCTGGAACGTGGTGGTGCGTTGAGAGAAGGTAAGCACTAACTTTTGGAAAGCGCAAGCTATTGGTTAGCGCTGCGCAGGAGTACCCTGTTCCTCATGGAGACCCCTGTCTGTACCGAAAGTGCCGCAGCGGCCGAACTACCGTTCGATGTTTTCGCGCGCGCCTGCCCGTCCCGGGAGACCTTGGAGCACGTCACCGGGCGCTGGGGCAGCCTGACGGTCGGCGCGCTCCACGACGGAGCGCACCGCTTCAACGAACTGCGCCGCCGGGTCGAGGGAGTGAGCGAGAAGATGCTCTCCCAGACCCTGCACGCGCTGGAGCGCGACGGCATCGTGCACCGCGAGGCGCAGCCGACGAACCCGCCGCGCGTGGACTACGAGCTGACGCCGCTGGGCCGGGAGATCGCCGAGCGGCTGCTGTCACTGATCCACTTCGTCGAGGGCAGCATGACTCCGGTGCTGGCCGCCCGGCAGTCCTACGACGAGGCGCGCGGCGGGCGCTGACAGCGCGGGCAGAAGTAGCTGGACCTGTTCATCCAGGGGCGGCGGCGCATCGGTGTGCCGCAGCGCCGGCACGGCTCGTCCTCGCGCCCGTAGGCGTCGAGGGAGCGGTCGAAGTAGCCCGACTCGCCGTTCACGTTGACGTAGAGGCTGTCGAAGCTGGTCCCGCCGACGGCGAGGGCCGCGTTCATCACGTCGCGGACGTGGCCGAGGAGTTCCTGGCTCCGGGGGCGCGCGAGGGTGCCGGTGGGGCGCTCGTAGTGCAGCTTGGCGCGCCACAGCGCCTCGTCCGCGTAGATGTTGCCGATGCCGCTGATCAGGGACTGGTCCAGCAGGGCCCGCTTGAGCGTGGTCCGCTTGGCGCGCAGCGCCGCGTGGTAGACGGCCTCGTCGAAGGCCGGGTCCAGGGGGTCGCGCGCGATGTGCGCGATGACGTCGGGGAGCCCTTCGGCGCTGTCGGCGACGGCCTGGTGCAGCGAGAGCCCGCCGAAGGTCCGCTGGTCGACGAAGCGCAGCTCGGTCCCCGTGGAGTCGTCGAAGCGGACCCGGATGCGCAGGTGCTTCTCGTCCGGGGCCCCGGTGGGCTGCACCAGGAGCTGGCCGCTCATGCCGAGGTGGGCCAGTACGGACAGCTCCCGGTCGTCCAGGGGCAGCCACAGGTACTTGCCGCGCCGCTGCGGGGCGCCGATGGTCCGGCCGGCCAGGCGCGCCGCGAAATCGGCGCCGCCACCGGGGTGGCGGCGTACCGCGCGGGGGTGCAGCACCTCCACGGAGTGGACCGTCCGCCCGGCCACCCAGCGCGCCAACCCGCGCCGCACGACTTCGACTTCGGGCAGCTCGGGCACGGGGTCTCCTTGGGCGGGCGTTTCCTTCTCGACTCGCCCCGAGCTTAGCGCCGCGCGGCGCAGGGCCCGGAAACGGGTCCGCCCGCCCCTGCCGGAGCAGGGGCGGGCGGGGGAAATCCCGAAGGAAGTCAGGCCGTCGGCGTCGGGTCGGCGGGCGTCGGCGCCCCGCCGTCCTCGGCCGGAGCCTCGGCGACAGCCGGTGCGGCGGCGGCAGCGGCTTGCGCCGCGATCCGCTCGTCCGCGGCGGCGCGGATACCGCGCCATGCGGACTCCGCAGCCTGCTGTTCCGCTTCCTTCTTGCTGCGGCCGGTGCCGGTGCCGTACGAGACACCACCGACGCGAGCAGCAGCGGTGAAGGTCTTCTCGTGGTCCGGTCCCGTCTCGCTGACCAGGTACTCGGGTACACCGAGCCCCTCGGCCGCGGTCAGTTCCTGGAGACTGGTCTTCCAGTCCAGGCCTGCGCCGAGGTTCGAGGACTTCTCGATCAGCGGATCGAAGAGCCGGTGGACCAGCTCCGAGGCCGCGTCGAGACCCTGGTCGAGGTAGACCGCGCCGATCACCGCTTCGAGCGTGTCGGCGAGGATGGAGGCCTTGTCCCGGCCGCCCGTGCCTTCTTCGCCCCGGCCGAGCCGGATGAAGAGACCGAGTTCGAGCCCGCGCCCGACCTCCGCCAGCGCACGCGAATTGACCACAGCGGCCCGCAGTTTGGCCAGCTGGCCTTCCGGCAGGTCCGGGTGGGTCCGATAGAGCGTGTCCGTGACCACCAGGCCGAGCACGGAGTCCCCGAGGAACTCCAGCCGCTCGTTGGTGGGCAGACCGCCGTTCTCGTACGCGTACGAACGGTGGGTCAGTGCACGCACCAGAAGGGCGGACTCGAGGTGATACCCGAGCCGCCCTTCCAGAAGCGTGTGGGACGAGGCCGCGTTGTTCGTGTCTGCCTGCGTTTGGCCGCCGGCAAGCTCAGACATTGCGCCTCTCACCAGCCGCTCAGACCTCGAGGACCTGGCGCTTGTTGTAGGTGCCGCAGCTCGGGCACGCAATGTGCTGGAGCTTCGGCTCCTGGCAACGCTCGCACGAAACCAGGGTGGGGACCGCAGCCTTCCACTGCGACCGGCGGTGGCGCGTGTTGCTGCGCGACATCTTCCGCTTCGGAACAGCCACGGCTACTTCTCCTGCTTCTCGGCGGCGCGCTGGACGTCAGATGCGGCGCCGCTCATGTTGTCCTTCTCGTCGTCCTGATCGGTCACGACGAGTCCCTGCAACGCCGCCCAACGAATGTCGGTGGCGTCATGGTGGTGGTCCGGGTCGTCGTTCAGGTTGGTTCCGCAGTCGGAACACAACCCGAGACAGTCCTCCCGGCACACCGGCTGCTGCGGCAGTGCGAGCACCACCGCGTCACGCAGCACGGATTCGAGGTCGAACAAGCCGTCCTCGATGAAGAGCGTGTCCTCATCATTCTCAACGTCGTCGCCCGGTTCCGTTTTCACACGGCCCCGGTCGTCGGCGTCAGGGTACGAGAACATCTCCTGGAAGTCCGCGGAAACCTTGGTCTCCACAGCCTCCAGACACCTTACGCACTCTCCGGTGGCCTGTGCACGGGCGGTGCCTGTGACAAGCACCCCTTCCATGACGGACTCCAGCCGGAGCCTCAGCTGGACCGGCGCGCCTTCCGGCACTCCGATGACGTCGGCGAGACCGAAGTCCCCCGGCGCCGCGATCTCACGGGTCAGCCGCAGCAACGCACCAGGACGCCGACCCAGCTCGTGCGTATCGAACACGAGGGGGTTGCGGTGGTCGAGGTGGGTGTTCAGGGCTGGTCCCGCTTTCGAAATCGCCGAGCTGTTTGCCGCCTGCGGGCAGCAAGGATCGCGTCGCATACGCGCGACCGAAGAGCCAGGATACCCGCCGCCTCGCTCTGAGCCCAATCCGGGACGGCGGGGCCGACGGGGCCGGGTCAGCGGCCCTGCTCGTACTGGCGCAGCTGGTCCAGGTTGATCATGCTCGTGTCGAAGAAGCTGGTGTCGTCGAGCGCCTGCTGCGCGGGCTGTTGGTGCTGCTGGCCGGGCTGTTGGTGCTGGTGGTGCTGCTGGCCGGGCTGCTGGTAGGCGGCGTACGGGTCCGGCTGCTGGTGCTGGCCGCCCTGCTGCTGGGGCTGGTACGCGGCGTACGGGTCCGGCTGCTGCGGGGTCTGCTGGTAGCCGTAGGGGTCCTGGTAGCCGTACCCGTCCGGCGTCACCGGCTGCGGGGGCTGCTGCTCGTAGGAGTAGGCCTCGTACACCGGTTCCCGCGGCGGCTGGGACTGCTGCGGGATCGCGGCGGCCGGCTCCGCCAGGCCGGCCAGGAAGTCCGCGTCGCTCGTGTGCTGCTGCCCGCCGGCCGCGTCCTGGGCGGCCATGTGCGCGCCCAGGTCGTCCGCGGGCAGCCGGCCGAGCAGCTTCTGGCGGCCGCGGCCGACCGCCTCCAGCGTCTTGGTCAGCACCGCCTCGACGGTGGCCAGCTTGGTGTCCACGTACGCGTCGGCCTGGCTGCGCTGGGTTTCGGGGTCGTGGCTGCGCTCCGGTGCCTCCGGGTCCGCGAAGCCGTGCGCGTCCAGCCCGGGGCCGCGCCCGAGCAGCTTCTCGCGGCCGCGGTCGACGGACCCGATGGTCTTGGAGAGGACCGCCTCGAAGTTCGCGAGCTTGCTGTCGACGTAGTCGTCGGCCTCGGCCCGGATCTCCTCGGCCTCCTGGCGGGCCCGGGCCAGGATCCGGTCCGCCTCGCCCTGCGAGCGCCGCGCGACCTCGGTGTCGGAGACCAGCGAGCCCCGTTGGGCGTGCGCGGACTCGATGATCCGGTCCGCCTCGCGGCGGGCCTCCTCGACCATCTGCTCGCGTCCGCCGATCAGCTCCCGCGCCTGGGCCAGGGAGCCGGGCAGCGCGCTCCGCACCTCTTCGAGCTGGGCCAGCAGCTCGGCGCGGTTGATCACGCACGAGGCGGACATCGGCATGGACCGGGCGCCACCGACCGACGCGACGATCTCGTCGAGCTTCTTCTGCACGTCCACGGCGGCTCGCACTCTCTCGGCCTCGGGTGGTTCCTGAGACGGACGGGTCGACTGTACGGCCACCGGGCGGCCCCCGGCAGCGCGTCAGGCGGCGTCAGTTGCCGTGCAGGCGTTCCATCAGCGCGGTGTGGACGAAGGGCGGCAGCAGGTGGGAGACGTCGCCGCCCCAGGTCGCCACCTCCTTGACCAGGGAGGAGGACAGGAAGCTGTAGGTCGGGTTGGTCGGCACGAAGAGCGTCTCGACCCCGGTCAGGCCCATGTTCATCTGGGCCATCTGGAGCTCGTAGTCGAAGTCGCTGACGGCGCGCAGGCCCTTGACGATGGCCGGGATGTCCCGCTGCTTGCAGAAGTCGACGAGCAGCCCGTGGAAGGACTCGACCTCGATGTTCCCGTAGCCGGCGGTGGCTTCGCGGATCAGCTCGATCCGCTCCTCGATGGTGAACAGGCCCTGCTTCGACTGGTTGATCATCACGGCGACATGCACGACGTCGTAGAGCCTGGCGGCCCTGCCGATGATGTCGAGGTGTCCGTTGGTGATGGGGTCGAACGACCCCGGACAAACGGCGCGGCGCAACTGAAGTCCCTCGCTCTCCGGTGCGGGCATCATGACTCTTCGCTGGTGAAGGCGGCGCGACCGTACCAAAGGGTGCCTTCGCCGTACCGCCGGGAGCGGAGCGGCTCGAAACCGTCGGGCCAGGGGAACGCACCGCTTCTGGTGCTGCGCTCCACGGTGACGAGCGCATCGTCGGTGAGCCAGGCATTCGACCGGAGTGTGAGCAGGATCTCCGCAAGATCGTCATGTGCGACCTCGTACGGCGGGTCCAGGAAAACGATGTCGTACGGGTCCCCGAGCGCCCGGACTGCGACGATCTGCTCCGCTTTGCCCGCCCGGAACTCGGCGCCCGGCAGGCCGAGCGTCGCGATGTTGTCGCGGATCGCCTTGGCGGCCTTGGCGTCGGCCTCCACGAGCAGGGTGTGCGCGGCGCCGCGCGAGAGGGCCTCCAGGCCGACCGCGCCGGAGCCGCCGTACAGGTCGAGGACCCGGGCCCCCTGGACTCCGTGCAGCGACTCCCAGGTGGAGAAGAGGCCCTCGCGCATCCGGTCGGAGGTGGGCCGGGTGCCGGTGCCGGGCGGCACGGCGAGGCGTCGCCCACCGGCGGTGCCGGCGATCACGCGGGTCATGTGGAGGTCCTTCGCTCAGGGAATGCTCGCGGCTCCACGATAGGACCTCCTGGTCAGCCCTTCTCCAGGTACTGCTCGCGCTCGGTGTCGAGCAGCGCGGCGAGCGCGGTCAGCAGGCCGGGCAGCCCGGTCAGCTCGGGGTCCTCGGCGACGACCCGGGCGGCCTCCTCGCGGGCCTGCGCGATGACCTCCTCGTCCTCGATGACGGACAGCATCCGCAGCGAGGAACGCACGCCCGACTGGGCCTGGCCGAGGACGTCCCCCTCGCGGCGCTGTTCGAGGTCGATCCGGGAGAGTTCGAAGCCGTCGAGGGTGGCGGCGACGGCGGCGAGCCGGGCCCGGGCGGGACTGGCCTCGTGCATCTCGCTGACCAGCAGGCACAGTCCGGGGGCGGAGCCGCGGCCGACGCGACCGCGCAGCTGGTGGAGCTGGGAGACCCCGAACCGGTCCGCGTCCATGATCACCATCACCGTGGAGTTGGGTACGTTCACCCCGACCTCGATGACGGTCGTGGCGACCAGCACCTTCACCTCGCCCGCGGCGAAGCGGCGCATCACGGCGTCCTTGTCGGCCGGGTCCATCCTGCCGTGCAGCACCTCGACGGACAGCCCGGCGAGCGGGCCCTTCGCCAGCTGCTCGGCGATGTCCAGCACGGCGAGCGGCGGGCGCTTGTCCTCCTCCTCCGCCGCGGCCTTCTTCTTGGCGGCCTTCGGGTCGTCCTCGCCGTCGCCGATGCGCGGGCAGACCACGTACGCCTGGTGTCCCTTCTCCACCTCCTCGCGGACCCGCTCCCAGGCCCGGGTGAGGAAGTGCGGCTTGTCCTTGGCGGGCACCACGTGGGTGGCGATCGGGGAGCGTCCGGCCGGGAGCTGGTCCAGGACGGAGGTCTCCAGGTCGCCGAAGACGGTCATCGCGACCGTCCGCGGGATCGGGGTCGCGGTCATCACGAGCAGGTGCGGGGGCTGCTTGCCCTTGGAGCGCAGGGCGTCGCGCTGCTCCACGCCGAAGCGGTGCTGTTCGTCGACCACGACGAGGCCGAGGTCGTGGAACTTGACCTTGTCCTCGATCAGGGCGTGCGTGCCGATGACGATCCCGGCCTCGCCGGTGATCAGGTCCAGGAGCGCCTGGCGGCGCGCGGCCGTGCCCATCGAGCCGGTGAGCAGCACCACCTTGGTGCCCCGGTCGGAGCCGCCGAGCAGGCCGCCCTCGGCGAGTTCGCCCATCATCTCGGTGATCGAGCGGTGGTGTTGCTGGGCGAGCACCTCGGTGGGCGCGAGCATCGCGGCCTGCCCGCCGCAGTCGACGACGGCGAGCATGGCGCGCAGGGCGACCAGGGTCTTGCCCGAGCCGACCTCGCCCTGGAGGAGGCGGTGCATGGGGTGGTCGGTGGCCAGGTCGTCGAAGATCTCCCGGGAGACCGTGAGCTGGCCGTCGGTGAGGGTGAAGGGGAGCTTGGCGTCGAAGGCGTCCAACAGGCCGTCGGGGGCGGGGCGGCGCGGGACAGCGGGCAGCAGGGTGTCCGCGTGGCGGCGCCGGGCCAGGGCGACCTGGAGGACGAAGGCCTCGTCCCACTTGAGCCGCTGGCGGGCGGCCTCGACGTCGGCCTTGGTGCGGGGCCGGTGGATCTTGAGGAGGGCTTCGGTGAGCGGGAGCATCCCGCGGCCCTCGCGCAGCGCGGGCGGCAGCGGGTCCACGGCCTCCTGGGCGCTGGGCAGGACCGCGTCGACCGCCTTGGCGATCTTCCACGACTCCAACTGCTTGCAGGCCGGGTAGATCGGGATCAGCTGCTGGGCGAAGGCGTCGACCGCCTCGGCCGTGGTGGCGTCCAGGCCCAGGGGCTCGTAGGCGGGGTGGGCGAGCTGGAGCTTGCGGTTGAACATCGAGACCTTGCCCGCGAACATCGCGCGGCTGCCGGGGAGCAGGTCCTTGTGCGGTTTGTGGACGCCCGCGCCGAAGAAGACGAGTTGGAGCCGGCCGCTGCCGTCGGTGATGGTCACCTCCAGCCGCTTGCCGCGCCCCCCGTTGAAGGTGAGCACGCGGGCGTCGGCGACCTGGGCGACGACGGTGACGTGCTCGTCGATCTGGTCGGCCAGCTCCGCCAGGGAGGTCAGCTCCCCGCGCTCGGCGTACCGGCGCGGGTAGTGGTGCAGCAGGTCCAGGGCCGTGTGCAGGCCGAGCTGCTCGGCCAGCACCTCGGCGGTGGCGGGGCCGAGGGTCTTCTTGAGATCTTCGTCGAGCGCGGGCACCCGTTCATTGCACACCATCCCTGTGACAACGCGGGCACGCGACCCGGTCCCGGCCCGCCGGCGGCCCTCCGCCCGGCGCCTATTCGATGCCGATGAGCAGGGGCGCCGAGTAGCGGCCGCCCCGGTAGGTGAGGGTGTCCACGGCCAGGTGCCCGTGCTGCACGTACGCCTCCAGGCGCGCGGCGAGCGCGTCGGGCACCTCCGGGCCGAGGACCAGGGTGACGAGTTCGCCGCCGGAGCCCAGCATCCGTTCCAGGACGGCTTCGGCGGTCTCCGCGAGCTCCGATCCGATGACCGCGACGTCGCCGTCGATGAGCCCGAGGACGTCCCCGGCCTGGCAGATGCCGGCCGAGGTGAAGGACTGCCGTTCGGCGATGGCGAGTTCGCCGTGGCGGGTGGCCCCCGCGGCGGCGGTCATGGCGACGACGTCCTCGTCGAAGCTGGCGTCCGGGTCGTGCACGGCGAGGGCGGCCAGGCCCTGGACGGCGGACCGGGTGGGGATGACGGCGACCCGTACGCCGTCGGCGCGCGCCTGTTCGGCGGCGGCCGCGGCGGCCGCGCGCTGTTCGGCGCCGCCGGGCAGCAGGACCACTTCGCGGGCGTGGGCGCGCCGCACGGCGGCGGCGATCTCGGCGGCGACGGGCGGTTCGCCGGGCAGCGCGAGCACGGTGGTCGCGCCCGCTTCCTGGCAGAGCCCGGCCAGGCCCTCGCCCTGGACGACGGCGACCACGGCCCGCTGGGCGCGCTCGGTGCGGGCGCGGCGCCGCTCGTCGCCGAAGTGGGTGATGCGGATCCGGTAGGGCCGTCCGGCGACCACTCCGGCTTCCACGGCGGCGCCGGGGTCGTCGACGTGGACGTGGACGTTCCACAGTCCGTCGCCGCCGATGACCACGAGCGAGTCGCCGAGGGCGTCCAGCGTCCCGCGCAGCAGGTCGACGGCCGGGTCGGGGGCGTCGAGCAGGTAGGTCACCTCGTACGCGGGGCCGTCCGGCTCCTCGTCGCAGGGCTGCGGCTGCGCCGGTACGGCGACGGCCCGCCCGCGCACCGGCTCCAGCGGCACCTCCTGCCCGGACAGGGCCTGCCACAGCGCCCCGAGCACGGCGACGATCCCGCAGCCCCCGGCGTCGACGACCCCGGCCCGGCCCAGCGCGGCCAGTTGCCCCGGGGTCTCGGCGAGGGCCGCGCGGGCCCCCTCGTAGGCGGCGTGCGCCACGTCGGCCGCGCTCCCGGCGGCCGCCTCGGCGGCGCCGGCGGCCGTGGCCGCCGCGGCGGCGACGGTGAGCATGGTCCCCTCGACGGGGTGCGCGACGGCCTGGTACGCCGATTCCGCGGCCCGGGCGAGCGCCCCGGCCAGCAGTCCGCCCGACGCCGTCGCGCGGGGCTCCCCGCCGAGTACGTCGGCCACTCCGCGCAGCAGCTGCGCGAAGATCGTCCCGGAGTTGCCGCGGGCCCCGGTGAGGGCTCCGTGGGCGTAGGCCCGTACGGCCTCGCCGAGCGAGGTGGAGGCGGCGCCGCGCGCTGTGCCCTCCCTCACATCGGCCGGGGCGTCGAAGGCGGCTTCCAGCGCCCGGGCGGCCGAGCAGGCGGTCAGGTAGAGGTTGGTCCCGGTGTCGGCGTCGGCGACCGGATAGACGTTGATCGCGTCGATGTCCTCGCGGGCCCGGCCCAGTGCGGCCAGGGTCAGGGAGCTCCAGGTGCGCACCGCGGCGGCGTCCAGGCTGTGCGGCTCGTGCGGCACCGGGTGTTCCTCCTTGGGCGGGCGAGGGTTCACCGCAGGGTAACGAAGGACGGCCCGGGATCCGGGGTGCACCCGGGACGGGGTCCGCGGCCGCCATGGTAGTTTTCTTGGACGGACGCAGTCGTTGTATGCTGCTCCGGTTGCCCGATGAGAGTCGGGCCATTCCCCCGGCAAACCACTTCAGATCTCTGATTCCGGTGCGCCGGTTTCACTGTAATTGCATCTGAAGTCTTTGGAGTGACCTGTGGCTGCCAACTGCGACGTTTGCGCCAAGGGGCCGAGCTTCGGCAACAGCATCTCCCACTCGCACCGCCGCACCTCGCGTCGCTGGAACCCGAACATCCAGCGCGTCCGTGCCGTGGTCAATGGGACGCCGAAGCGCCTCAACGCCTGCACCTCGTGCATCAAGGCCGGCAAGGTCTCGCGCTGACGCCTTCCGTCGTCGTAGCGCAGCCCTTTCCGGTTGCCAAAAAGACCGGTCCACCTCGGTGGGCCGGTCTTTTGTCTTTCTCCGGGCACGCTCCCGGACCGTCGGCGGCCGGCGGGGACGACCTAGTCCTGTGACCGCCACCGCCAGGCGTGGTCCACCGGGCCGATGCCCTCGCCGAGGGCGAAGCCGGACGCGATGGCGCCCGTGACGTAGTCCTTGGCCGCGGTGACCGCCGCCGGCACGTCCAGGCCCTTGGCCAGGCCCGCGGCGATCGCGCTGGCCAGGGTGCAGCCGGTGCCGTGCGTGTGCCGGTTGTCGTGGCGGGGCGCCCGTAGCCACAGCTCCGTGGAGCCGTCGCTGAGCAGGTCCACGGCCTGGTGGCCCGGGGCGAGGTGGCCGCCCTTGATCAGGGCCCAGCGCGGCCCGTACCCGAGGATCGCCCCGGCGGCCCGCCGCATGTCGTCCTCGCTCTCCACCCGCACGCCCGTGAGCTGGGCCACTTCGTCGAGGTTCGGGGTGGCCACGGTGGCCCGCGGCAGCAGGCGCGTGCGGACGGCCTCCAGCGCGGACGCGGCGAGCAGCGCGTCCCCGTGCTTGGAGACCCCGACGGGGTCGACCACGGCCGGAGCCGCGGTCTCGGCCAGCAGCGCGGCCACGGTCTCCACCAGGACCGCGGAGGAGAGCATGCCGGTCTTGACCGCCCCGACCCCGATGTCGTCCACCACGGCCCGGTACTGGGCCGCCACGGCCTCCGCGGGCAGTTCCCACACCCCGCGCACCCCGAGGGAGTTCTGGGCCGTCACGGCGGTGACCACGCTCATCCCGTGCACCCCGAGGGCCAGCATGGTCTTGAGGTCGGCCTGGATGCCCGCCCCGCCGCCGGAATCGGATCCGGCGACGGTCAGGCACAGCGGTGGCGCACCGCTCATCGCGGGGGTTCCTGCGCCGGGTCGGCGCCGAAGTGGTCCCAGCCGCCGCTGCTGGTCCAGGGGGCGCCGTCCACGGTCACCTGGGGCAGCGCGGAGCGGTTGAGCACCTCGCCGATGACCTTCCAGCGGGCCGGGAGCTTCACGTCGGGCGGGAAGGTGGCCACGATCGCGTGGTCCTCTCCCCCGGTGAGCACCCACTGGAGCGGGTCCACGCCGACGGCCTGACCGATGTCGTGCATCTGCGTCGGGATGTCGACGGCGGCCGAGCGCAGGTCGATGCGGACCTTGCTGGCCTCGGCGATGTGGCCGAGGTCGGCGACCAGCCCGTCACTGACGTCGGTCATGGCGGTGGCGCCGAGTCCGGCGGCCGCGGGGCCCGCGTGGTAGGGCGGTTCGGGGCGCCGGTGCGCCTCGACGAAGGCCCGCGGGGAGCGGAACCCCCGGGAGAGCACCGCGAAGCCGGCCGCGGACCAGCCGAGCCAGCCGGTGACGGCGACGACGTCGCCCGGCCGGGCGCCGGAGCGCAGCACGGGGTCGTGGTTGCGCAGGTCGCCGAGGGCGGTGATGGCCACCGTGATGGTGTCCCCGCGCACGACGTCCCCGCCGACCACGGCCGCGCCGGCGACCTGGCATTCGTCGCGCAGCCCGTCCATCAGCTCGGTCGGCCAGGTGACCGGCAGCTCGGCCGGTACGACGAGGCCGAGCAGCAGCGCCGTCGGCACCGCGCCCATGGCGGCGATGTCGGCCAGGTTCTGCGCGGCGGCCTTGCGTCCGACGTCGTAGGCGGTGGACCAGTCGCGCCGGAAGTGCCGTCCCTCCAGCAGGATGTCCGTGCTGGCCACGACCCGCCGGTCGGGCGCGGACACGACGGCGGCGTCGTCACCGGGTCCGAGCCGGACCGCGGGGGTGGTGGTCAGCCGTGAGGTCAGCTCCTTGATGAGCCCGAACTCCCCCAGCTCGCCGACAGTGCCCTTCATCGCTGTGCTCCTTCTGGCCCAGTCCGCTCGCGGTCGCGAGCCGTCCCAGCTCTGGGTACCGTCAACAGATACGTCAACTTCTGCTCCCCGTACGCCCCGCTGCGCGTGGCACCGGGCACCCGGGTCTCCCCGTGGCGCTCGGCGACGCGGTACCGTGGCGTCCCTTTCTCCCCGGGCCCGGGATTTCCCACCCGAAGATTAGGGGAAATGATCCTCGCGGCCGCTCTGGAGGTTCCGTGGTACAGGCGTACATCCTCATCCAGACCGAGGTGGGCAAGGCATCGGTGGTGGCCGAGTCGATCGGCCGGATCCAGGGGGTGATCCAGGCCGAGGACGTGACGGGGCCGTACGACGTGATCGTGCGGGCCCAGGCCGACACCGTGGACGAACTCGGCCGCATGGTGGTCGCGAAGGTCCAGCAGGTGGAGGGCATCACCCGCACCTTGACCTGCCCGGTCGTCCATTTGTAGCCCCCGTCTACTCTTGGCCGGTGATGTCCCTCCACCACCGGCCCGTCCGTCTGCTGGCCCTGCCCGCCCCGATGGCCGTACTCGCCGTGGCAGTCCTCGCGGGCTGCTCCCCGGGTACCGCCGGGGCCCGGGTGGCTCCGCCCCCCACGCCGCCGGCCGAGGTCGCGCGGCTCTGTGCCGCGCTGCACGAGGAGCTCCCGGAGACGGTGGCCGGCCTCAAGCGTTCGCCCGCCAGGCCGTCTTCCGACCTGACCGCCGCGTGGGGCGGCTCGGCGATCGTACTGCGGTGCGGTATCCCCAAGCCCCCCGCGATGTCGGATCCCGCACAGGACGGCGTCGAGGTGAACGGCGTCGGGTGGCTGCTGGAGCAGCTCGACGGTGGCGGTTTCCGCTTCACCACCGGGCTGCGCCTGGCGTACACCGAGGTCACGGTGGACAAGGACCACGCGAAGGACGCCGGTCTCCTGGTGCCCCTGTCGGCCGCGGTCAAGAAGACGGTGCCCGAGGGCATCTCCTCCTACTGACCGCTCCCCGCCCCGCCCATCGAGAACCGCCCGCCGGATCCGTGACCCGGCGGGCGGTTCTCGTACGTCGTACCGGGGCCGCGCTAGCGCAGTCCGGTGGAGCGGCGCAGGGCCGCCTGGATCAGACGGTCGACCAGCTCCGGGTACGCGACGCCGGTCTCCTGCCACATCCGCGGGTACATGGAGATGGGGGTGAACCCCGGCATCGTGTTGATCTCGTTGATGACGAAGGTGCCGTCCTCCGTGAGGAAGAAGTCGGCGCGCACCAGGCCCTCGCAGGACGCGGCCTCGAAGGCCTCGATCGCGAGGCGCTGGACCTCCGCGGTCTGCTCCGGGGTCAGCGGGGCGGGGACCAGACCGGAGGCGGAGTCGATGTACTTCGCCTCGAAGTCGTAGAAGTCGTGGCTGGAGACCGGCGGGATCTCGGCGGGCACGCTCGCGCGCGGACCGTCCTCGAACTCCAGCACTCCGCACTCGATCTCGCGGCCGCGCAGCAGCGCCTCCACGATGATCTTCGGGTCGTGGCGCTGGGCTTCCTTGAGGGCCTCGTCGAGGCCGGACGGATCGTCGACCTTGGTGATGCCGATCGAGGACCCGGCGCGGGCCGGCTTCACGAACAGCGGCCAGCCGTGTTCGGCGGCGAAGGCCACGATCTTCTCGCGGGCGGCGCTCTCGTCGTGCTCCCACTCGCGGGGGCGGATGGTCACGTACGGGCCGACCGGCAGCCCGAAGGAGGTGAACACCCGCTTCATGTAGTCCTTGTCCTGGCCGACGGCCGAGGCGAGGACGCCCGAGCCGACGTAGGGGATGCCGGACAGTTCGAGGAGGCCCTGGAGGGTGCCGTCCTCGCCGTAGGGACCGTGCAGGACGGGGAAGACGACGTCGACCTCGCCCAGCGCCTTGGGCACGACGCCGGGTTCGGTGTAGACGACCTCGCGGTTGGCCGGGTCGACCGGGAGCACCACGGTGCCCCCGGCGGAGTCGGCCAGGTCCTCGACGCTGGGGAGCTTGCGGTCGGCGATGGCCATCCGCTCGGGCTCGTCGGCCGTCAGGGCCCACCGGCCGTCCGTGGTGATGCCGATGGGCAGCACCTCGTACTTGGACCGGTCGATGGAACGCAGAACCGCGCCCGCAGTGACGACCGAGATGGCGTGTTCGGAGCTGCGGCCGCCGAACACGACGGCCACGCGCGGCTTGCGACCCTGCTGGTCAGGGCTCTGGGAAGAGTTCTGGCTGCTCATATCGGTCCGAGGGTACCCGGTCCGTGTACCGGAACGGAGTCAGCGGCGTTCCGGTTTGGCGCTGCGCCCCATGAGCTCCTTCAGGGCCACCAGCGGCGGCTTGCCCTGGTGGACGATGTCGACCACGGTGTCCGTGATGGGCATGTCCACTCCGTGGCGGCGGGCCAGATCGGCCACCGACTCGCAGGACTTGACCCCCTCCGCGGTCTGCTTGGTGACCGCGATGGTCTCCTCCAGGGTCATCCCGCGGCCGAGGTTGGTGCCGAAGGTGTGGTTCCGGGAGAGCGGCGAGGAGCAGGTGGCGACCAGGTCGCCGAGGCCCGCGAGGCCCGAGAAGGTGAGCGGGTCGGCGCCCATGGCCAGGCCCAGCCGGGTGGCCTCGGCGAGGCCCCGGGTGATCAGGGAGCCCTTGGTGTTGTCGCCCAGGCCCATGCCGTCGGCGATGCCCACGGCGAGGCCGATGACGTTCTTGACGGCGCCGCCGAGCTCGCAGCCGATGACGTCGGTGCTGGTGTACGGGCGGAAGTACGGGGTGTGGCAGGCCGTCTGGAGGCGTTGGGCGACGCCCTCGTCGACGCAGGCGACCACGGCGGCGGCGGGCTGCCGGGCGGCGATCTCGCGGGCCAGGTTGGGGCCGGTGACCACGGCGACGCGCTCGGAGGGGACCTTCGCCACCTCTTCGATGACCTCGCTCATCCGCTTGGCGCTGCCGAGTTCGATGCCCTTCATCAGGGAGACGAGCACGCTGTCGGCGGGGAGCAGCGGGGCCCATTCGGCGAGGTTGCCGCGCAGGGTCTGCGAAGGGACGGCGAGGACGACGAAGTCGGCGCCCCGGGCGGCCTCGGCCGCGTCGGTGGTGGCGCGCAGGTTCTCGGGCAGTGCGACGCCCGGGAGGTAGTCCGGGTTGGACCGGCCGGTGTTGATGGCCTCGACCGCTTCGGCGCGGCGGCCCCACAGGACCACCTCGCAGCCCGCGTCGGCGAGCACCATGCCGAAGGCCGTGCCCCACGAGCCGGTTCCGAACACGGCAGCCTTGACGGTACGCGTCACTTCTCGCCCTCCCCCGCGGCCTTGCGCCGCTGTTCCACCCTGGCCTTGCGGTGGTCGTACGGCTGCGCGGGAGCGGTCTCTGCGCGCAGTTCCTCCAGCAGCTCCGTGATGGCCGCCATGATGACTTCGGTGACGGCCTTGAGGACGTCCGGCGTCGGGTCCTTGCCGTAGAACTCGGAGAGGTCCACGGGCGGTCCGGCGAGCACCTGGAGGGTCTTGCGCGGGAAGAGCCGGACCTTGTTCTCCTTGGCGTACGGCGGCACCGCGAGGTTCGCGCCCCACTGGGCCACCGGGATGACGGGCGCCTTCGTCAGCAGGGCCACCCGCGCGGCGCCGGTCTTGCCGGCCATGGGCCACTGGTCGGGATCGCGGGTGAGGGTGCCCTCCGGGTAAAAGGCCACGCATTCCCCGCGCTCGATCGCGTCGACGGCCGCCCGGAATGCGTCGAGGGCGTTCGTGGTCTCCCGGTAGACGGGGATCTGTCCGGATCCGCGCAGGATCGAACCGACAATCGGCACCTTGAAGAGGGCGGCCTTCGCGAGCAATCGCGGCACCCGGCCGGTGTTGTACTGGAAGTGCGCGTAGGAGAGCGGGTCCAGATACGAGTTGTGATTGACGGCGGTGATAAATCCGCCCTCGGCCGGAATGTGCTCCATTCCCTGCCAGTCCCGCTTGAAGAGCACTACCAGCGGCGGTTTCGCGATGACCGCCGCCAGGCGGTACCAGAAGCCGATTCTGCGGCGGGACACTCGGACACCTTCCTCTAGGACCGGTGCGCGGCGGGCGCCCGGCCGGCCCGGACAAGTCTCTCTCCGGGTCCGGTCTCTGTCGAGAACACCGTACGCCCCGCTCACGCCGCCGGACCGCCGGGCTGCCCGGGAGGGGGTGACAATGGGCCGACGCGTGTGCGAGAACGCGTCCATGACACGTCCAGGGGGAAGGGGTCGGCCACGAACGCCGTCTGGAGCCTGGTGATCCCGCTCAAGCCGCTCTCCGTGGCCAAGAGCAGGCTGGCCGCGGCGGCCGGGGCCGACCGGCCGCGGCTCGCGCTGGCGTTCGCCCAGGACACCGTGGCGGCGGCGCTGACCTGCGCGGCGGTCCGGGATGTGGTGGTCGTCACGGACGATCCGCTGGCCGGGATGGAACTGGCCGCGCTGGGCGCGCGGATCGTGGCGGACCGGCCCGCGGCCGGGCTCAACGCGGCGCTGGCCCATGGCGCGGGGGCGGTCCGGGAGGTCCGGCCGTGGGCCGCGGTGGCCGCGATGAACGCGGATCTGCCCGCGCTACGGCCTTCGGAATTGCAACGGGTGCTCGAAAACTCGGCGGAATTCCCCCGGGCATTCCTGGCCGATGCGGCAGGAATCGGAACGACGTTGCTTTCCGCTGCCCCGGGCGTCGAATTGGCCCCCGCCTTCGGCGGCCGGTCGCGGGCCCGGCATTCCGCGTCGGGTGCGGCGGAAATCACGCTCCGCGGCGTCGACAGCGTGCGCAGGGACGTCGATACGGCGGCGGATCTGCGGGAGGCTCTGCTGTTGGGCCTGGGCCCCCATACGGGACGTCACGGCGCCCGACTGCGGGCCGGTGCGCCCGTGCTGCGCCGCGAGGCCCGGTGACCGCCGACTCCCGCCCCGCGCCCGCGGGGCAAGCCCTTAAGCTGCGCTCATGCAGGCAACGGCGTTCACCTACGACTCCCAGACCCGCGGCGGAAGTGTGCTGCTGGACGACGGCACCCCGGTGCCCTTCGAGGCCGCGGCGTTCGACGCGGGCGGCCTGCGGCTGCTGCGCGCGGGGCAGCGGGTGCGGATCGAGACCGAGGGCGAGGGTGCGGGGCTGCGGATCACCCTGATCACCTTGCAGACCTTCGTGTAGCACCGGGCGGGCCCGCCGGGTCCGGACAACACCGCGGGCCGGCCCCCCTGGCATGGGGGGCCGGCCCGACGTGTGTGACGTCGCCCGTGCGCTTACTTCTTGCGGGCGGTGGTCTTCTTCGCGGTGGCCTTGCGCGTCGCCGTCTTCTTCGCCGGCGCCTTCGTCGCGGCGGTGGCCTTCTTGGCCGCCGGGGCGGTCTTCTTGGCCGTGGCGGTGGCCTTCTTGGCGGTCGCCGTGGCCTTCTTGACCGTGGCGGCCTTCTTGGCGGCCGGGGTGGCCTTCTTCGCGACCGTGGTCTTCGCGGCGGATTTCTTGACCACCGTGGCGGTGGTCTTCTTCGCGGTGGTCTTCTTCGCGACCGCGGTCTTCGCCGCCGCCTTCTTGGCGGTGGTGGCCTTCTTGGCCGCGGCCTTCTTGACCGTCGCGGAAGCTCCGCCGGTCAGGCTGCCCTTGGGCGCCTTCTTGACCGACACCTCGCCGCCCTTGGGCAGCTTCTTGGTGCCGCTGACCAGGTCCTTGAAGCCCTGACCCGCGCGGAAGCGGGGGACCGAGGTCTTCTTGACCCGGACGCGCTCACCCGTCTGCGGGTTACGGGCGTAGCGGGCCGGGCGGTCGACCTTCTCGAACGAGCCGAAGCCCGTGACCGAGACCCGGTCGCCGGCGACCACCGCACGGACGATCGCGTCGAGCACCGCGTCGACGGCGTCCGCGGCCTGCTGGCGGCCGCCCACCTTGTCGGCAATCGCTTCTACGAGCTGCGCCTTGTTCACGTCTTCCCCTTCGGAGACTTCGCCAGAACGAATGTGTTCAAGCTTATTTCGCACGTTAGGCGGATATATACCGCAAATCAAACACGAAACGGGCTAATCACCCTAGTGCCGCAACGATGTAGGCCGTTACGGAGTTCCTTCGCATCAGTCGCCTTCAGGGAATCGACCCTCGTCGAGGTCCTTCATCAACCTGTCCAGGCGCCTTGCCGCATCGGCGAGATCGTGCTTCGCCGCTGCCGTGGCGACCAACAGCTTCCGGGACAGCGCCATCCTTACGCCCTCCGGGACTTGCAGCGAGCGCACCCTTGTGTGCGCTTCTTTCAGCCGGTCCGCGACAAGTCCGTAGAGCTCGAGTTGACTGTCGCGTTCCATGCACAGATTGTGCCATCTGGGGCGAGTTGTCGCCTCATGGGGCCTCAACAAACGCGTGTGCCCCCCGCCGGAAGGCGGGGGGCACACTGGCCAAGACGAGTTCACTCAAGGTGAATAAGCGCTGATCAGGCCTGAATCGTGCGCGGTTTGAAGCTCGGCCGGACGCTTTCGTAGGACGCGATGTCCCCTTCGTTCTGAAGGGTGAGCGAGATGTCGTCCAGACCCTCCAGGAGACGCCAACGGGCATTGTCGTCCAGTTCGAACTCGGCCACGACGCCCTCGGCTCGGACCTCCCGGGCGACCAGGTCCACCGTGATCTCGGCGGTGGGGTCGGCCTCGGTCAGCTCCCACAGCCGATCGACCGTCTCCTGCGGCAGCACGACCGTCAGCAGGCCGTTCTTGAGGGAATTCCCGCGGAAGATGTCGGCGAAGCGGGCCGAGATCACCGTCTTGAAGCCGAAGTTCTGCAGGGCCCAGACGGCGTGCTCGCGCGAGGAGCCGGTGCCGAAGTCGGGGCCGGCGACCAGGACGCTCGCCCCCGCGCGCTCCGGCTGGTTCGTGACGAACGCCGGGTCCTTGCGCCAGGCCTCGAAGAGCCCGTCCTCGAATCCGTCACGGGTGATCTTCTTCAGCCAGTGGGCGGGGATGATCTGGTCGGTGTCGACGTTGCTGCGACGCAGCGGCACGGCCCGGCCGGTGTGGGTGGTGAAGGCTTCCATGGTTCAGACTCCGGCGGTCGCGGTGGCGTCGGTCAGGTCGGCGGGAGAGGCCAGATGGCCGAGCACCGCGGTGGCCGCGGCCACCTGCGGGGAGACCAGGTGGGTGCGTCCGCCCTTGCCCTGCCGGCCTTCGAAGTTGCGGTTCGAGGTGGACGCGGAGCGCTCACCAGGGGCCAGTTGGTCGGGGTTCATGCCCAGACACATCGAACAGCCCGCGTGCCGCCATTCGGCGCCGGCATCCGTGAAGACCTTGTCCAGGCCCTCGGACATCGCCTGCAGGGCGACCCGGACCGAACCCGGGACGACCAGCATCCGTACGCCTCGCGCGACTTTGCGGCCCTCGATGATGCCCGCGACGGCGCGCAGGTCCTCGATGCGGCCGTTGGTGCAGGAACCTACGAAGACGGTGTCGACCCGGATGTCGCGCAGCGGCTGTCCGGCGGTCAACCCCATGTACTCCAGGGCCTTTTCGGCGGCGTTGCGCTCCGAAGCGTCCTCGTACGAAGCCGGATCGGGGACGTTGGCCGACAGCGGCGCGCCCTGGCCCGGGTTGGTGCCCCAGGTGACGAAGGGGGACAGCGCGGTGCCGTCGACGACGACCTCCGCGTCGAACACCGCGTCGTCGTCCGAGCGCAGCGTCCGCCAGTAGGCGACGGCCGCGTCCCAGTCGGCGCCGACCGGAGCGTGGTCACGGCCCTTGAGGTACTCGAACGTGGTGGCGTCCGGGGCGATCATGCCGGCGCGGGCGCCCGCCTCGATCGACATGTTGCAGATGGTCATGCGGGCTTCCATCGACAGCTTCTCGATGGCGGCGCCGCGGTATTCCAGGATGTAGCCCTGGCCGCCGCCGGTGCCGATCTTGGCGATGATGGCCAGGATCAGGTCCTTGGCGGTGACGCCCTCGGCCAGTTCGCCCTCGATGGTGATCGCCATCGTCTTGGGGCGGGCCAGCGGCAGCGTCTGGGTCGCCAGGACGTGCTCGACCTGGCTGGTGCCGATGCCGAAGGCCAGCGCGCCGAAGGCGCCGTGCGTGGAGGTGTGCGAGTCGCCGCAGACCACGGTGGTGCCCGGCTGGGTCAGGCCCAGCTGGGGTCCCACGACGTGGACGACGCCCTGCTCGACATCGCCCAGCGAGTGCAGCCGGACGCCGAACTCGGCGCAGTTCTTGCGCAGCGTCTCCAGCTGGGCCCGGGAGACCGGGTCCGCGATGGGCTTGTCGATGTCGAGGGTGGGGGTGTTGTGGTCCTCGGTGGCGATGGTGAGGTCGAGGCGCCGCACCGGGCGGCCCGCCTGCCGCAGACCCTCGAAGGCCTGGGGGCTGGTCACCTCGTGCAGCAGGTGCAAGTCGATGTAGAGGAGGTCGGGCTCGCCCTCGGCGCGCCGGACGACGTGGTCGTCCCAGACCTTCTCCGCGAGTGTCCTACCCATCGCTTTCCCTCCGGCCGGCAGGTTGAGCCGGCGCTTCTAGAGATTTCCCGCCACCGATCGGCCCGTACCCCACGTGACGGACGGCAGCTCAGGCCCCGTGGTTCGTGGACCTGCACATACAGACTCGCTGGTTCTTGGAAAAATTGAACTTGCGTTTCACAGTGTGAGACGCGAATATCGTTTCATGGACAACTCTAGCGGCGTCGGCGTTCTCGACAAGGCAGCTCTGGTATTGAGCGCACTGGAGTCCGGTCCGGCCACCCTCGCCGGGCTGGTCGCGGCGACAGGGCTCGCACGACCCACGGCACATCGCCTGGCCGTGGCACTGGAACACCACCGGATGGTGGCGAGGGACATGCAGGGCCGGTTCATCCTCGGACCGCGGCTGGCGGAACTCGCCGCCGCGGCCGGCGAGGACCGTCTGCTGGCCACGGCGGGACCGGTGCTCACGCACCTCCGTGACGTGACGGGCGAGAGCGCGCAGCTCTACCGGCGTCAAGGCGACATGCGCATCTGCGTGGCGGCGGCCGAACGGCTGTCGGGTCTGCGGGACACCGTCCCGGTGGGCTCCACGCTCCCGATGAAGGCCGGTTCGGCCGCGCAGATCCTGATGGCCTGGGAGGAGCCCGAGCGGCTCCACCGCGGCCTGCAGGGCGCGCGGTTCACGGCCACGGCCCTGTCCGGCGTACGTCGCCGCGGTTGGGCCCAGTCGATCGGCGAGCGGGAGCCCGGTGTGGCCTCCGTCTCGGCGCCGGTGCGCGGTCCCTCGAACCGCGTGGTGGCCTCCGTATCGGTCTCCGGGCCGATCGAGCGGCTGACCCGGCACCCGGGGCGCATGCACGCCCAGGCCGTCATCGACGCGGCCGCCCGACTGAGCGAGGCCCTGCGCCGCTCCGGCTGAGCCCCTCCGGGCCTACGCCCCACCCTTCCACTCCCCCGGACCCGGGGGCGCGTACGACGCCGCACACGTCCGAACGCGCGCCCTCGGGTCCGTACTTGTACCCCCGGCGTCCGGAAACGACGAAGAGGCCCTCCGCGATGATCGCGGAGGGCCTCTCCTGTGCGTACCCCCGACCGGATTCGAACCGGCGCTACCGCCTTGAGAGGGCGGCGTGCTAGGCCGCTACACAACGGGGGCCTGCTTGCAGTTACTGCGCTGGGCTACCAGGACTCGAACCTAGAATAAGAGAACCAGAAACTCTCGTGTTGCCAATTACACTATAGCCCATAGTGGTCTAGACCAGCTAGACAGTACCCCCGACCGGATTCGAACCGGCGCTACCGCCTTGAGAGGGCGGCGTGCTAGGCCGCTACACAACGGGGGCCCTAGCGATCCTGCATCGTGACGTCCGGGTGCGACCCTGGAGATCTCGCGGGAAGGATCTGTACCCCCGACCGGATTCGAACCGGCGCTACCGCCTTGAGAGGGCGGCGTGCTAGGCCGCTACACAACGGGGGCAAAGCACTGCGTTACTACTTGCACTGCGCTGGGCTACCAGGACTCGAACCTAGAATAAGGGAACCAGAAACCCTCGTGTTGCCAATTACACTATAGCCCACCAAAACGCAACCCCTTGCGGGGGGTTTGTTTGGTTTTGCGCTTCCGTTCCGGCCTTGCGGCCCGCACCGGCGGCGCAGAAAGAACATTACCGGATGCCTGACCGTGCTCCAAAACGGGTATCACCGGCCAGCAGGGACGGAAGCTGTGCGAGCCCGGTGATCCGGTGCACCCCTTCGGGGACGGTGGCGGGGGGGGGGGCGGAGCCCAAGGTCGCTCCCCCCCTCCCCGTCGCGCCAGACCGCGATCAACCCCACCTCTCGCGCCCCCCGGG